>DATCJB010000030.1:0-12909 GCA_036507455.1 Patescibacteria group bacterium
TTAAGGATGTTGAGGTTAAAGAATTTTTAATCGGGGTTTTGGAAGAATTTTTGGCTCCGATAAGAGTTAGAAGAGCCAGGTATGAGAAAAAACCCGAATTGATTGAGAAAATCTTAAAAGAGGGAACCGCAAAGGCAAGGAAAGAAACCCAGAAAACCCTTGAATTGGTCAAAAAAGCAATGAAGCTTGATTATTTTTAATTGAGCATTGACGTAACATTTCTTTAGATTTAGAATACTCAACTATTGCCCCTAATTTATGACCCAAGAAAGACAAGCTGAAACTCTCACAAATCCGATTGCAGAAGGTGCTTCGAAAATTCTAGATCTTACGACTGATTTAGTTAAAAATAAACTCGGAGGGATTTTTCCAAAAAATGAACAATACAGGTATGGAGATATCAATTTAGTTAATTTTGAACTGGAAAAATTTGGTGGAAATCCTCCAAGAAGCAAACAAATCGTTCTTGACAAAAATGGAGAATTTAAGCACGGAATTGTTGAACATTACATCGGAAATGATCACACTTACTTAAGGTTTGCAGAAGCTACTTGGCAACCGGCATCAAATTTAGAAGTAGTGCGATTTGGACCCTCATTAATTTTCAAGCTTTTTGGTCAGATGTTTTCGGAATTGCACAATCAGGAAGATTGCGAAATATCCGAGTGGTGGTTAATTGCTTTAAATAAAAGACAAGAAATTTTTAATTCGGTCATCGGATTTTCTAAAGAAGCTTTAATTGAAATGGGTGAGAAAGTTCCTTATATACCAATAGACGGGTATATTAAGGAGAATTTTTTGGATGCATCAGGGAATTTGAGGGTGGATCCCGATCCGCCATCCCAA
Organism: Patescibacteria group bacterium; assembly: GCA_036507455.1. Lineage (GTDB taxonomy): Bacteria > Patescibacteriota > Microgenomatia > Curtissbacterales > DATCJB01 > DATCJB01. The sequence continues at coordinate 847 of DATCJB010000030.1, forward strand.
GATTTAAGCAAATACAGAGAAGCTTTAATCCTTTCTAGACACAGGTTCTCTCTTCTAAATGACGTCGAAGTGTTGTGCTCAAAGATGAGAGCACCTAAGGTTGAAGAATGGTTTAAATCCTTTACAAAGCCACTTCTTGACGCTGGAATTTTTCCTCAAACGTACAAAGATACTGATGGTATGGCCTGGTTTTTGCCGGGCAAGATAAAATCAGCCCACTCCAGTTTTAACGAATATTGGTACTGGGCGGTTTCAGAAGACGGATTGGCGAGAGAATTTAAAAGCCTTGGCCGAAATGAAGTTATCTTTATGACGAGAGAATGCCCGGAACACCTTCTTCAACAGGGAGTACAAATTGCCCGGGCTTTAATTGACGAGGCAATTAAAAACCAATTTCCAAATCTGAATTTTCAATCTGCTATTCGAAATCTTGATGGCCTCTAAACCCATTGATTAATTTGCCGTAAATCTGTTAAAATTTGCCGTAATGCCTAGAACACCGCAAATTCCTAAATCCATTAAAGGCGATATGCCTCTTCCTAAAAATTCCTGGAGAGGGTTTTTAATCTACGGTATTTTAGCTTTGGTTGCGCTGTTTTTATTCTATACTTTTACCCAGCCTACAAATTTCAGAAAAGATATCCCTCTATCCCAAGTCATATCCGACGTTAAAGATAACGAAATTTCAAAGATCGAAGTTGACGGAGATAAGCTTTTGGTTAGTTACGAAGACGGTGAAGTTTTCTCTTCCAGAAAAGAAGTCGATCAACCTTTAACGACGATTTTGAAGGATTCAAACGTTGATCCGTCAGGCGTCGAAATTTTAATCAAAGACCGGACGTTTTCAAATGTCTGGCTGGCTCTTTTGACGACGTTTTTACCGGTTGTGATTTTAATTGTTTTTTTCTTCTTTATTTTCCGTCAGGCCAGAGAAGCGGGGACTAACGTATTCAGTTTTGGTCAATCCAAAGCCAAGCTTTTTTCAAAAGACAATCCGAGAGTGACTTTTAATGACGTAGCCGGGGTTGACGAAGCTAAAAAAGAGCTTGAGGAAGTTGTTGAATTTTTAAAACACGCTGAAAAATTTAAAGCTCTTGGTGCAAGGACCCCCAAGGGGGTACTTTTAGTAGGCCCTGCCGGAACCGGCAAAACTCTGCTTGCCAAAGCGGTCGCCGGAGAAGCGGGAGTACCTTTTTTCTCGATGGCGGGTTCGGAATTTATGGAAATGTTAGTCGGTGTCGGCGCATCAAGAGTCAGAGATTTGTTTGGAACTGCCAAACGTGCCGCTCCGGCGATAATTTTTATTGACGAAATTGAATCCATTGGCCGAATGCGTGGGATGGGTTTTTCCGGAGGCCACGACGAAAGAGAGCAAACTTTAAATCAAATTCTGGTTGAGATGGACGGCTTTACACCAAACGACAATGTTATGGTTTTGGCCGCAACAAACCGGCCGGATTTGTTAGATCCTGCGCTAGTTCGACCGGGTCGGTTTGACCGTCGGGTTGTTTTGGATTTGCCCGATATTGACGGTAGAAAAGACATTTTAAAGATTCATATGAAGGGAAAGCCTTTTTCTGATGAGGCAAGCATTGACCGAATTGCCCGCCGAACGGTTGGTTTTTCCGGTGCGGATCTTGCCAATATGTTAAACGAAGCTGCAATTTTGGCTGCGCGTGAAGGCAAAAAAGCAATTGATAATAACGATTTGGAAGAGGCAGCAACTAAAGTTAAATTGGGTCCTCAAAGAAAGAGGTTACAATCCGAATCCGAAAGACAAATGACGGCTTATCACGAAGCCGGCCACGCCATCGTTGGCCACTTTTTGCCTCACATGGATCCGGTTCACAGGATTTCAATTGTAGCCCGCGGTTTAACAGGAGGTCACACACTTTTTCCTCCGCAAATTGACCGTCAAACCGAAACTAAAACTCACCTTATGGAGATGATCTCAACGGCTTTGGGAGGAAGAGGAGCTGAACAATTAATTTTTTCGGAAACCACAACCGGCGCATCATCAGATTTAGAACACGCCAACCACATTGCCCGCTCAATGGTTACTGATTTTGGAATGAGTGAATTGGGACCGATAACTACCGGCCAAAGAACTCAATTCGGAACCTGGCCGGTTGATGGCGAGCAAAACGTAGTATCGCAGGATTTAGCCAGTAAAGTTGACTTTGAGGTTAAAAGGATTATAGATGCCTGTCAAAAAATTACAGTGGAAGTTTTGAAAAAATACCGCACAAAACTTGACGCGGTTGCCAAAGAACTTCTGGAGAAAGAAACATTAGACAGCGATGAATTTGAAAAAATCGTCGGCAAAAACCCCGGTAAAATTGCCGTCGAACCCGCCCTGGTTAGAGCTACTGTTTAATAAAAACTTTCTTAGCTTCCACTTGTGCTAAAATATCAGCTGTTTAAGATGAACTTACGATTGGTTGTAATTGACGGCAATTCTTTGTTTCACCGTGCTTATCACGCACTTCCTACTACTTTGACTAATTCTTCCGGAACTCCGATTAACGCCGTTTACGGTTTTTGCACTATGCTTCTCAAGACCATTTTTGAACTTAAACCTACGCATATTGCGATCGGGTTTGATACCCAGGCGCCGACATTTCGCCACGTTGAGTTCGAACACTATAAAGCTCAAAGAAAAGCTCCGCCGGAGGATTTGTATCCTCAATTGCCGATTTTAAAAGGATTATTGGATAATCTCCAAATCAAATATTTTGAAAAACCCGGCTTTGAGGCGGACGACGTAATCGCTTCAATTGCAATCCAATCCAAAATAGACGATGTAGTAATCGTTTCAGGGGATCGCGACGTTCTTCAATTGATTTCGCCCCAAATTAAAATCCAAATGCCCGGCTGGAATTTGGGGGAATTAACCCTTTACGACGAAAAGCAGCTTAAAGCCAAATACGGTCTAAAACCGGTTCAAATGATTGACTATAAAGCCCTGATGGGCGATCAGTCGGATAATATTAAGGGTGTTGCCGGGATCGGTCCCAAAACAGCCGGTGAGCTGCTTGTAAAATACAGGGATTTGGAAGGGGTTTATGAACATTTGGAAGATTTGTCAGCCGTGATTAAGGCTAAGCTTGAAGCCGGGAAAGAGGATGCATTCAAGGCTCGCGGACTTGTTAAGTTGGATGCTGATATTGATTTAGGATTTAAGATTAGTGATTTAAGATTTGATCCGGATTGGGAAAAGATCAAAGAAGTTCTAAAAAAACTGGGCTTTAGAAGCATTGTCACAAAAATTGAAAACGGCTCATTTGAGAATAAAATTAGTCCAAATGAAGATGAGGTTGAAAGAAAAATTAAAAAGCAGGTTAAGATTGATCAAGATCAACTTGAGTTGATCTGAAAAGAATTTCTTCTATCCACTCAATGCTTTTAACCATTAATTTATCATCAGCATATTTATCCCAAGCCTTTTTAAACTCCGTAAATGATTCTTCGGCTCCGTAAAAGTACAAAGCGTCGTCGATTGGTACCGCACCAGATAATATTGCTTCCACCCTCAGTCTAGATGAGGCAGTTACTTCCTGAACGTGTTTGTCTGCAGCGGCAGTTAATTCAGTTGAGGCAGATTTTGCAAGATCGGTTGTAACTTGAAAGTCAGAAGCTTTCATATGACGGTTCAGAAGAAACAAGTTTCGTGGATTAATTCCCAATTTACTTTCTTTGTCATTTTCTACGCCCATGGATGTATTATAATACTGATGTTACAGGCTTGTGTCAAATCTGTTTTAATTTTTTCCGAATGACTGAAAAAGAATTCCAGCGTTTATGAAAATTGCACTAGTTCACGACTACCTAAACGAATTCGGCGGGGCAGAAAGAGTTTTATTGGCTCTGTCTGAAATCTGGTCGGAAGCTCCGATTTACACTGCATTTGTAAAAAAAGGCTCGCCTGCATATGAACGTTTCAAAAATAAAAAAATTGTCACAAGCTGGGCACAAAAAGTACCGGGCTTTAATAAGTATCTCTTTAGCCCTCTTCGATTTTTGGCTCCGTTGATTTGGAATAGTTTTTCCAGCCGGCTGGCGGATTACGATGTCATATTGGCTTCTTCAGGCTGGTACGTTACTAAAGGTTTCAAAAGAGGTGATAAATGGGACAAAAGCAACAAAGGAAACAATCGCCAGATCGAGATTTGCTATTGCCACACGCCTCCAAGGTGGCTTTATGGTTATAAAACCTCGATTGAATGGCAAAGATTCTGGCCGATTCGAATTTACGGGCAAGTTATGGCTCACTTTATGCGGCTTTACGATTTTAATGCGGCCCAAAGAGTAGATTATTTTATTGCAAACTCAAAAGAGGTTCAAGCGAGAATTAAAAAGTTTTATAAAAGAGACTCAACAGTCATTTATCCGCCGGTTGATTTACCAAAAAGTCAAAAATCCAAAAGGAAGGGTTATTATCTTGTAGTTTCGAGAATAGTCGGAGCCAAAGGTTTAAGCTTGGCCATAGAGGCTGCCAATAAACTTGGGATAAAACTTAAAATTGCCGGATTTCCGGCCGGATACCAAACCGAATATAAAAACCTGCTTGAAAAATCTGATTCCAACATTGAATTTTTGGGTTATGTTAGCGACGAAGAATTGACAAGTTTGTATGAGGGCGCGAAAGCGTTTTTAGCTTTGGCTAAGGACGAGGACTTCGGTATTACGCCCGTTGAAGCCATGAGCTTTGGTACACCGGTCGTTGCTTATTATGGCGGTGGTTACAAAGAAACGGTAATTGATGGCAAAACCGGAGTCTTTTTTAAAGATTATTCGGTTGAGGGGTTAATCGAAGCAATTTCTAAGCTGGACAGGATTAAAATTAAAAGCGAAGATTGCCTAAAACAAGCTGAAAAGTTTAACATAAGAAGGTTTCAAAAAGAAATCCAAAAGTTTGTTGAAGAAAAAATGAATGATACAAGAAAGTAAAAACCCGGCTTCAGACTTTGTGAGGAATAATAATTAACATATATTGAAGGCAAAGAAACTAAAGTTTAAATTTGGCTCTTGCAAATTTTCAAGGATAGAGCAAAGCTGGAATTAATGGGCTTTTTCAAAGAGGCGTTTGATTACTTCAGAACTCCTAAAGTTGATATTGAAAATTATCGTTTTGGACAGCTTAACCATGGCTGGATTGGTGACGAGTCAAACGGAATTTTAGAATCCACTCTGCATTTGGGTGAATTGACTACCGAGGAATTAAATGTTGCTCGAATTCCCCAAGAAGCCTCAAGGGACATAGTTGAGATTGATATATTCAAAAACGGAATTCCTGTTCCCGGTCAAATAATCCTCTCAACCTCAAAAGCACACCGGTAGCCTTGTGCTATACTAATTTCCAATTATGCCTGAACTTCCGGAAGTTACTGTTATCGTAAATTCCTTAAACCGTAAAATTAAAGGGCTGGAATTTAAATCGGTTGAATACGATTGGGCTAAAAAATTCGACTGGGGCCACCGGCCCGGAGGGCCATCTGGCTCGGAAGGGAATTTTTCAGCCAGGGATTTAAAAGGGGTTAAAATCAAAAAAGTTGACCGCAGAGGTAAGGTGGTTTTGATTGAAACCGATGGCGGTTTTACCATTTTGATTCATTTAAAGCTAACCGGCCAATTAATTTACCTTGATAAAAAAACCAGAATCGCCGGAGGCCACCCAATACCGCCTTTAAATTTACCCGTTCCTAATAAAACTACGCGGGCAACATTCGAATTTACAAACGGCGGACATTTATATTTTAACGATATGCGTAAATTCGGCTGGGTTAAAATAGTGTCAAGCGACAAGGGTCAAGTGTCAAGTGCGATAGGGACGTTGGGCCCGGACGCGCTGGAGATTACTTATAAGCAGTTCAGCGAAAGATTAAAATCTAAAGGTAATTGGAGAATAAAGAAATTATTGATGGATCAAACTTTTGTTTCGGGAATCGGTAACATTTATTCGGACGAGGCCCTTTGGAGGGCGAAGGTTCACCCGTCACGAACAGTTTTCTCCTTAATCCCGGCGGAAATTAAGGCAATTTTTGATGGTGTTAAAGATAGTTTAAAATTGGCAATTGAAAAAGGCGGATCGAGCGCTAATTCGTTTGTTGATAGCGGGGGAGAAAAAGGTTTGTATTTAAGTTTTGCCAACGCCTATCATATGACCGGCAGACCTTGCAAAAGGTGTAAAACCCCTATAACCCGCAAGAAAATGGATGGCCGAAGCGCCCACTTTTGCCCAAACTGCCAGAAAGCAAACGGTCCTGGATTTGATTTTTAGGTGGTTGAGTTTAATCTTTTCACAATCAAAAAACGTTCGGTCGGTCTATTTTTTATGAAATTTAAATTCCTGACCTCACTTAAGATTTCGTCAGCACCAAATCTCATAATCACTTTATTATCACGTTAGGCTGACTCCATCATATTTTTGATTTGTTCAAATCTTAAACTTTAAATAGCTTGTGATACTCGCGATACTCTTTACAACTCGTGGTACACTTCTTTTTATATGCAAATTAAATCCATAAAACTTATCAACTTCAGAAGCTTTAAAAAGGCAGAGTTTAAATTTTCCCCGAACACGACTTTAATTTTAGGTCCCAATACTGTCGGCAAAACCAATATTTTGGAGGCAATTTTTTTATTATCTTTCGGAAATTCTTTCAGGACAAGTTTGGATCGTGAAATGATTAGGTGGAAAAACGAAGTGGCCACGATTGCAGGTCTTATAGAAGAAGGCGGGGATAATATTGAACTTGAATTGCAGATAATTTCCAAAAACTTAAGCAACGTCAGAGCTAAGAGATTTTTGGTCAACGGGTTGCCAAAGCGTTCGATTGATTTTATCGGAAATTTAGCCGTGGTTTTGTTTGCGCCGAATGATCTTACTTTGGTGATCGATAGTCCTTCCGTCAGGCGTAAATACCTGGATAATCTGCTTTCTTTGGTTGATAAAAATTACCGCAAAGTTGTCGGGCCTTATCAAAAAATAATCACCAGAAGAAATAAAATACTTGAGAGAATTAGAGTCAAAGAGTCAAAGAGTCAGGAGTTGGAGTACTGGGACGAACAATTAGTTAAATTGGGAGAATTTATTACCCGAAAACGTCAAAAGTTCTTTTCATTCCTGGAAAACAAACAACGTAATTTTAGTGAATTTGACTGGATATATGAACCAAGTATTGTGACAAAAGTAAATTTAACAAAAAATCGTGAGAAAGAAATTTTATCAACAACTACACTTTTTGGACCCCACAGGGATGAATTTCGATTTTTAAAAAACGGCAACGATCTTTCCCTTTTCGGTTCAAGAGGTGAACAAAGGATGGGAGTAATCGCCTTAAAGTATGCCGAGACTTTATTCATTGAACAGGAATTGAAAACCAGGCCGATTTTTCTGCTCGATGACGTATTCAGCGAGTTTGACGCGGATAATCAAAAAGAGGTTCTAAAACTTGTTAAAAATCAGCAAACTTTAATAACCGCAACCCACAAAGCAAATTTTTTACCGAAAAATATAGAAATTATTGAGCTAAATTTAGACAAAAAATACTAAATTTTTTTGCAAAATTTTACTCAACTTTTTGAAAAAATCCCAAAAAACTCTTCTTTATTTTGGTTGTTGTAATAACTTATTTCACTCATTGATAAAATTAACTATTGACAAACATTAAAAACATCCTTATCAATTAATATGAATACATTTTTATTGTATTTATTTTAGTCGCAAAAAATTTAAGTTAAAAATAAGGAGGCAAAAAGAAAGTAAATGAAAAGGTTGGGGATTTACGCCCGAACCCCTTCCAATTTAATAATAGACGGAATCCACTTAACGGTAGATGCACTCGGTTGCGATCCTCTCAAACTGCAAAACGGCCCGCTTCTTAAAAAGACTCTTGACGAACTTCCGGAGAAGCTTGGGATGAATAAAATAGCCGACCCGATTGTTTATAGATATTCGGGGGAAAAGCCGGAAGATTGGGGTTATTCGGGATTTGTAGTCATTGCCGAATCCCACATAGCAATGCACACTTTTCCGAATCACAAATTCGTTTGGATAGATATTTTTTCCTGCAAAAAGTTTGACGTTGGGATGTGCGAAGCCTTAATTAAGGGAACTTTTGGAGCCACAAAGTTGCGCAAAAAGATTTTTGACCGGGGAATTGAACTTAAAGACGTCCCAAACGCCGGAGAATGGGTTAACGAAGACCGCAAAGTTAGAACTTCCATTGAAGCGATGGCTTCTGTCGCCGTAGTTGAGTAAGTTTCAAGCGTTTGACAATTTACCTCATTTAACGCATAATTAACGCAGATACAATGTCATCCTGAGCGAAGCGAAGGATCTAAGTTAAGATTCTTCACCTTCGGTTCAGAATGACAGGGAATTAATTAATGCTTCTTCCAAAATTTATTATTACCAATAAGATTTTATCTTCAATCGCTAAAGCTGAAGCTGCCCGTGAGGTTATTGAAAATGCGCCTTTGGTACCTGCGTGGGAGGCTAAATTTCGTCAGGAAGCACTTCTTAGAACCGTTCACCACGGTACTCACATTGAAGGCAATCCTTTGGACATTAATCAGGCCAAAGAAGTTCTGGAAGGGAGAGACGTAGCCAAAGCCAAAGATAGGGACATTCAGGAAATCATAAATTACCGGAATGTATTAAAGTTTATCGACGATCGTCGATCGACTATAGACAATAGACAAAATCTTTCAGAGAAAGATTTGTTGGAGCTGCACAGATTAACAACCGATAAGGTGCTTCCAATCGGTGAGAGCGGTAAATTGCGAACGACCCAGGTTGTTGTAAAAAACTCCAAAACGGGCGAGATTAGTTTTACGCCTCCTCCGGCAAAAGCCGTAGAAGGACAGACCAAAGATTTTTTTGAGTGGTTAACTTCAAGTAACGCCGAAGGCTTGCATCCGATTTTAAAAGCGGGGATTGCCCATTATGAAATTGCCAGAATCCACCCGTTTGTCGACGGTAACGGCCGAACTGCCAGAAGCTTGGCAACGTTAATTTTATTCAAAGAGGGATACGATATCAAAAAGTTTTTTTCTTTAGAGGAGTATTACGACAAGAATCCAAAAGACTACTATGCAGCCTTGCAGGATGCTTCGAATCAGCTAATTACCAACGAATCCGAACGCGATTTAACGGGATGGCTGGAATATTTTTGTACCGGGTTGGCAGTCGAGCTGGAGCGAATAAAAGAGAAGGTGCGTAAATTATCAATTGATATCAAACTCAAGGGCAAAGTCGGTCAATTGTCATTATCCGAAAGACAGGCCAAAATTATCGAATATATTCAGGATTACGGTCAGGTCACAAATAAAGAATGGCGTAACCTACTGCCGGACGTAAGTGACGATACAATTTTACGGGATTTGAAGGACTTGATGAAGAAGAAGCTGGTTAAGAAGAAAGGGAGTACCAAAAGCGCTGTTTATGTCCTTAGGTAGTTAGAAGTTATAAGTGCTAAGTTATAAATTAAATAGTTATGCATCAAAAATCGGAGATTGCAGGAAGGACTTACGATTTTGCTTTGAATGTTGTCTTAATTACCACTAAGTTGCCATCTAATCCTGCAAATCAAGTCATGATCAGACAGGTTATTCGATCTGCAACCTCAATCGGTGCGAATATTGAAGAAGCTTTAGGTGGCCACACTAAAAATGATTTTACGTATGGGATGAATGTTGCCAAAAAAGAAGCTAGAGAAACCAGATATTGGTTGAGGTTGTTAGCAGATTTAAACTCTAATTATAGGCAGAAAATAGAAAAACTTTTAAAAGAAAATAAAGAGATTATTAATATTCTGACTAAAATTGTAAAAACCTCTGCTGGAAAGTGATTTGTAACTTATAATTTATGACTTCTAACTCCTCAAAAGGGAAAGAGCTCTCATTTGGTTATATCCTCGAATTGAGGAACCCTTTTGAGGGAGAGAGCGCTTTTTTGTTTCACGGACACTATTTAGTTGCGGCGATCTTCTTGTTGAGAGCGGAAGAACGGGAGTCTTGTCTTTCGATGCTCGAGACAGACTACTGTCAACATTCCCACACATCCCAAGAAGGCCATCGGTATCGTCATCATCGCCGTTGACTTGAAGAGTGCGAGCGTAAGCGCCGCTGCCAGTGCTACAAACGCGTTGGTGAGGTAGATTATGGTTAGCACCCTTTTCTCCTTTCGGACTAGAGTTGGCTTGCTGATCAGTTTTGGTTGCGGCGCAGTCTTTGCTGCCAGTCAAAACTTGACGGGATGGCTGACATTGCCATTAAAGCAACTCCGGCGATTACCAGAATTACTGTCACTGTCGGGCTGGCGTTGATTGCAACTGCAGAAAAAACAAGCGCGCAACCCGTGAGTCCTACGACCCAGGCTATTAGAATCCACATAAGTTTCTCCTTTCCTCAACCGAACCTGAATAGATTGGCTTAGTTGCCTCTGGCTTTTTTCCGTCTTTGGCACTCAAGGAAGATTGCCACCAAATAAATGGATGCAGTGATTAGCAAAAGAAGTACACCCGTGAATACACTGTGACCTACTTCTGCAACAAGAATTCCTGAGATGACCAAAGCCAGCAGCGTGGAGATAAGAAGAATGTCTCTCCTCCTAATTATGATTACCAACCTGGGCTCTTTCAACTTTTTGCGCCTCCTTTGAACTTGTGTCCGTTGTTAACGTACAGGATGATCGCCCGGTTCACACGAGCATTTTCGTGCGGCGGGTGAAGATCCGTTTGTTGACGTAGATTATAACACTGTGGTAGTTACAAAGGTAGCAGATGAGTCAGAGGAGTCAGATGTTGAGGGACAAAACTGATAAAGGTTACCACAAACTATTGGTTTGGCAAAAAGCCAAGCGATTTGTCTCGCTCGTTTATAAATATTCTGAAAAATTTCCAAGGTCAGAAGAGTTTGGATTGAAAAGTCAGCTAAGAAGATCGGCTGTTTCTGTTGTGTTGAATATCGTTGAAGGTCACAGAAGGCATTCGATAAAGGAATTTTTAAGATTCTTGGATATTTCCTGCGCTTCCTTGGCGGAGGTTGAGGCAATTTTGGAAATTATGCTTGATTTAGGATACTTAAAAGATGATGAAATTGAAGAATTAGAGGAGAAGAGATCTGAATTGGCTTTCTTGGTTGATTCTCTAGTAAAATCTTTAAAGAGAAAACTCTAAAATACTTTTGACTCATTTGACTCTTTTGCAACATTTGTAACTTATGTACTTTTCTACTTTAGCCGACTATTTTGAAAAGCTGGAAAATACTTCAAGCCGCAATTCGATGACGGAAATTTTAGCGGATCTTTTCAAAGATGCCGGTATAAATGAGATTGACAGGGTGATGTACTTATCGCTTGGAAGGCTTGCTCCGCTTTATGAACCGATTGAGTTCCAAATGGCCGACAAAATGGTTTTGAAAGCAATCGCTCTTGCATATGGCAAAAAGGCGGAAGAAGTTTTGAAAACTTATAAAAAGGTCGGGGATTTGGGAAAAGTCGTCGACAAATTGCACAAAAATCACGTCAAAAGTCATTTAAGCGTTAATCAAATTTACGACAAACTTTATGAAATTGCCCTCGAGGGGGGTAAAGGTTCGGTTGAGAGAAAGGTCGGTGGCCTGGCCGGGCTGTTAAAATCTTCTGAAGTCAAATCGGCGCGTTTTTTGGCCAGAATTCCGGTCGGAAATTTGCGCCTGGGATTTAGCGACTTAACGGTTTTGGACGCAATTTCTTTTGCCTACGTTGGGGATAAGTCCAAAAGAAAAGAATATGAAGCGGCTTACCACGTTCGTCCCGATATCGGCTGGCTGGCCAAGGAGATTAAAAACAACAAAGGCCGTATTGGCAAACCTTATCCTGTTGTAGGCACGCCGATTTTGATGGCCAGGTGTGAAAGATTGAATGATGCCAAAACAATTCTGGAAAAAGCCGGAACGAAAGTTGCCGTCGAGCCTAAATTTGATGGATTTAGGCTTCAAATTCATTTGAAAAGAGCCAAAGAGCCAAAGAGCCAAAGAGCCAAAAGTCAAATGATGACCAGGGATGAAAAAGGGGAA
>DATCJB010000031.1:0-15131 GCA_036507455.1 Patescibacteria group bacterium
TTTGAGAGGAGTCAGTGTGAGGTTTGTATTTGCACTGATTCTTTTGTTATCCGGAGGATTCGGTTATTACAATCTATCCAAAAAGACGCCATTGGAAGACTTAAGAAAGTTATTTGTTTTATTAAAAAATCGTAAATTACACAAGACTTTATAAAATTTTGAATGAATAAGAAAAAACCAAAAAACAAAGCACAAAATTTTGGTGCATTTGCAAGATTTAGATCGGTTCTCGAACACCAAAAGGCAACCATCGAAAATCAGCTCGCCAAACTTAAAAGGGATGATCCTTTTAACAAATCGAACAGGAGTTTTTCTTTAGAGCCCGGCACTGACGCGATGGAGTTTGAGGGTCACGAAAGGATTACGGCAGTTCGGGATAGTTTGAAGAAAACTTTGACTCAAATTAAGAAAGCACTTTCCAAGATTGGTGTCGGGACGTACGGCAAGTGTGAAGTTTGCGGTCAGCCGATTGAACCGGCCAGACTTGAAATCATGCCGATGGCAACACTATGCTTAAAGCATGAACGTGAATTTGAAAAAAAGAGCCGCTAATCAAATATTGGCCGACATCTCAATTGTTTTAGTTCTTTTAGTAATAGACCAGCTTGCTAAATATTTTGCCATCTCCCGCAATTGGACAATCAGTTTTAATCAGGGTATAAGCTACAGCATAGATCTTCCCAAAAACTCGGAAACATATTTGTCGTTAGTTTTATTGTTAATACTTGCTGTTTTATATTTTTTGGTTAAAAAGTCATCGGATAAATTAACAATTATCCTTTTTCTTGCAGGAGGAATTTCCAATTTAATAGACAGGTTAGATAAAGGGGTTGTTTTGGACATATTTAAATTGCCCAATTTATTTTTTTTCAACTTCGCCGATCTTTATATAACTTTGGGAGTTTTGGTATTTATTTATCCGCGTCTTAAAAGATTAATATTTCCTAAATGAAATTAGCCAAAATTATTTTTGAGGACGAAGAGATTTTGGTTGTCAATAAAAAAGCGCAGGTTGTCGTCAATAAATCGCAAACTTTCCAGGAAGAAACTCTTCAGGATGAATTGGGTGAATATTTTGGACTAGAAAGTGGAGACTTGGGAATCGGGGAGCGTGCCGGGATCGTACACAGGCTGGATCGTGAGACTTCGGGTTTGTTGATAATTGCCAAAACGCAAAAAGCTTTTGAAAAATTACAGCAGCAGTTTAAAAACCGGGAAGTTCAAAAAGAGTATGTCGCGCTTGCTCACGGAAAATTTAAAGATTCAGGTGGCGCAATTAAAAGCAATATTGCAAGAGTGGGGAAGTTTGGAAAATTTGGCGTTAATAAAGACGGTAGAGAATCCGAAACAGAGTATAGAGTCGAGCAGAGTTATAAATTAAATACCCAAGTTTCCTCTTCTTTTGTAACCCAAAATTTTACAAAGTCGAGAATAAATTATTTAAAAAATCACGCTGTTGACTATACATTGGTTCGATTATTTCCCAAAACCGGCAGAACGCATCAAATTAGGGTTCACTTAAAAAGTCTAGGCCACCCGATTGTTTCCGATTTGATTTATGGACCGTCAAAATTATTAAAATTTGATTTAACCTGGTGTCCAAGACTTTTTTTACACGCAGAAAAAATTACATTTGTTCATCCGGAAAATGACCAAAAGATTAGTTTGGAATCCGACCTTCCTGATGATCTGAAAAATGCGCTACAATGGTTAGTAATAAATTAAGTCTGTCCAGGTGGAACTCAATTTTTTAGCAATTGATAAATTTACTTTAAGTTTTATAGATCTTGCCGTAGCATTATCTTTTACGGTTCTTTTGGGAATATTAGCAAGACTTCTTAAGCAGCCGCTTATTATTGCCTACATCGTTTCAGGCATCCTAATTTCAGTATTTAATTTATCCAAAACCGGAGTTCAGGATTTTCTGCCGCTCTTTGCTACGCTGGGAATTACTTTCCTGTTATTTTTAGTCGGTCTTGAACTTAGAATCTCTGATTTAAAAAGCGTTGGTAAGGCTTCCGTTTTTACGGGTTTGGGTCAAATTATTTTCACTTTTGTTATCGGACTTTTTATAATTTTGGGACTGGGATTTTCGTTTATAGAGGCTGTTTATATTTCTATTGCCTTAACCTTTTCCTCAACGATTATTGTCATTAAATTATTAACCGAAAAAAAGGATTTAAATTCATTGTATGGGAAAATTACTGTCGGTTTTTTATTAATTCAGGATTTTGCCGCCATACTGGCATTAATTTTCATTGCAAGTCTTGATCCTTCGACTGGTGGTTTGCCAGGTCCGCTTACATTGTTAACTCTGGTAGTCAAAGGTTTAATATTATTTGGAGCGACGCTTCTTTTAAATAAAACAATTTTACCAAGACTTTTTAAATTAACCTCGTCTTCCGGTGAACTTTTGTTTTTAGCAGCAATTTCCTGGGCATTTATCTTTGCGGGTTTTGCAAAATTAATCGGCTTCTCTTTGGAAATCGGAGCGTTTTTAGCAGGAGTTGCGCTTGCATCCAGTCCGTTTCATTTGCAAATTTCCTCAAAAGTCAGGCCTTTGAGGGATTTTTTTATAATCACTTTCTTTTTGGCTTTAGGGGCAAATATACACGTTAGCGACATTTTTTCTCAAATATTACCCACAATCTTATTATCGCTTTTCATTTTAGTCGGTAATCCTTTGATCGTTATGTTAATAATGGGATTTTTGGGGTATCGAAAAAGAACATCATTTTTAGCTTCAGTTACGGTTGCTCAAATTTCCGAGTTTTCCCTGATCGTGGTTGCCGCAGGACAGCGTGTCGGACACTTAAGCAATGAAATTTTATCAGTTGTTGCATTGATTGGAATTGTGACAATTACTGTTTCTTCATATATGATTTTGTATTCAAATTTCCTGTATAAAAAATTATCAGGATTTTTGGGGTTTTTTGAGAGAAAGGAAGTTAAAGAAGCGGGAATCGTTAAGCACGAGCTTAAAAATCACATCATTTTAATCGGCTGCGAGCAGGTTGGAAAGGATGTTTTAGAAACGCTGGGTAAGCACGACGTTGATAGAAAGAGTATTGTTATTGTTGATTTTAATCCCGAGGTTACTAAAAATCTGGAAGCAGATAATTATCAGGCAGTATATGGAGACGTAGCTGATTATGAACTGTTGGAAGAATTAAATATACCAAACGCCAGGATGATCATATCGACCATTCCGGATTTTGAGGACAATAAGGCGTTGATTCATTTTGCCAAAGAAAAGAGTTTTGAAGGAGCAATTGTGGCAACGGCATATTGGAAGCACGAAGCGATCGGGTTGTATGAAATCGGTGCATCATACGTATTGGTACCGGAACTCGTCGGAGGCAAGCACCTATCCCGTTTGGTAATAGATCACTTGTCTAGTCCGAAAGCTCTCAAAGAATTAGGTGAGAAGAACTTCAAGGAACTTTCGGAGAAGAAATGAAGAATCGAAATTCAAAAATGAAGGATATGGTAGAAAAAAAAGATAGATCAGTTCAAAACATAATAATAGCTGCAATCTTAATTATAATATGGTTAGTTTTTATTACGTTTAGAGATTTAAATACCTCTTGCAGTTTAAGTGTATTAAGAACTGAAATTATTTTATATGAATTAATCGTTGCCACTCCACTATTATTCAACGTTATAAAATATGAAACATCTTTAGTTTTACCATCGAGGTTAGTGTTTATGCATCTCCCATTAGCTTTTGTTATATTTATAAGATTAATCGGCGGCGGCTCTTGTGTTTAATTCAACCTTGGTCGATTGACACTTCCTCACAGATTTGGCAAGCTTAAATTAGTATGGATCTTGTCCGTGCGGATAGTTATACCCAAGATAAACCTTTATGTGCATATGGTGAACCTCACTCTATGTGCCACGCGAGAGCCTGGGAATCGCACCTTACCCGTTTGTATGATGCGATAGAAAATAATGATTTACCTCACGTTTTGGAAATTGAGCATCTTTTGACCAACGACGAAAAGTGCATTGCCTGTGCTTACTCCTTAAAAGCCAAAGGAGAAGTAAGAACCGCACTTGACAGTTACCTGTTAAAACAAAAATCGATACCGACAACTATCGGAAACAGCTGGTTTTTGTCCTGGAGGATATTTGTTTTTTCTCTGCTTTTGGCTTTTGCAACCATAACCGTTGCCTTTTTAAGGCATGAATTTTTTGGCTTTGGATTTGAATTGTCGCAAATTACAATTATGGATTTCTTTTTCGCAATTTTCTTTGCAACAGGTGTAGTAATACTTTTAGAAACCAGATAGAGGTTATTAGTCTTTTGGATCGCAGTTTAAGTGATATTTGTGGAGGTGAAGTTTAGATGGGATCCTTCGGCGGATATTATTCCGGAGAAAAAAGGAAAAAGAAAAAAGACGATTTATTAAAAAAAGCAAATCAGTTTAGTACAAATTATCAGGTACCAAATGTCGAAATATTGGGGAAGAAGAAGAAAAAATTCTAGTTATACCCGAAACCGCTCACACCGGGGGAGTAAAATCTTTTTATTGCTTTTTCTTTTAATTCTTTTTGTACTTTTTATCATCAATAGCTCAGGCTCAATTTTTAGTTTTGTTGAAAATAAAAAACTTTCGATTGATAACCCGGCTTCAAAGTTAGTTAGCTCCGGTTGGGATGCTAAATCCAAAATAAATATTGTTATAAACTCTAAACCTATTTTAGTTATAAGCCTCGATCCCAGCGACAAAGAAATTACGGCCGTTTCAATATCCGAAGAGACGTATTCTAATGTGGGACTTGGTTTTGGCTGGTATAGGATGGGGTCGGTTTATGAATTGGGACAATTAGAAAACTCTCCAAGAGGCGGAGAGCTTTTAAGACTGGCAACCAGTAAGCTGCTGCTAGTACCCATTGATTACTTTGTGAATTTTAATAAGGATTTATCGACTGCAAATTACCAAACCGTAAAAAAGGAAATTTCAAAAGTCGGATCTTTTGTAACTCCGTTTTGGTTATTAACCCACCCAAAATATTTGAATGAACACGTGGATACAAATCTTACTCAAAAAGAAGTATTAACGTTGTTTTGGGAGCTTAAAGGTATACGTTTTCACGAAGACAAATTTTATGATTTGAAGTCCGATTATTTAGAAGAGGTGGTTTTGCCGGATGACTCGAAAGGATATGTATTAAAGACCAGCGCAGATAATTTTGTTTCCGAAATATTTGAGGATCATAAAATTAAACAGGAAGATATTGGAGTCGCAATTGTTAACGGAACAAAAGTTTCCGGGCTTGCTTCCGATTTTGCAAGAAATCTTGAGCACATAGGGATAAATGTGATTCGCATAGATAACACTGAAACGGGAATAGAAAAATCGTCAATCGAGGTCAGTAGGGAATTTGAAGATTCCTATACATTGAAAAAACTGGAGAAAATTCTTCAAACGAAAGCTTTGGTAAACGGAAATTTAATAACAGAAGATTTAAAGGTGACCTTAGGCGACGATTTTGACAATTAAAAAATTATTTTAATCATTCTCTTCTTCGTCGTCGTCGCTGACAATAGGCGAGGGAGAAGCGCTCAAATTTTCTTCCGCCTCTGCTTCCGGAGAAACCGGGGTTGAATCCTCGCTTATGGCAGGTTCCCGCCTGACGGGCATGAAATAGGTCTTAGCAGTGATTTCAATAAAAGACGGCTGGCTGATAAACCTTGGTGAACGGAAGGTTTCTCTGATTAAAATTTGCAGGTTATTATTTGTGACTTTTTTAACAAAAACTTCGTATTTGTTTCCGCCGTCCATAAGACTTAAAAGCAGGTGAGCAAGATCATCCGGAAGAGCACCTAAGTAGATTTTGTCGAAAGTCGTGACCACTACGGAGTGTTTTTTTGGTGATATGTCAAGTTTTTCTCCGCAGGTCAGTTGAGAAAGGGTTTGAGGCGTCGCAACCTTGATCAGGTTTATGAGCTTGGTGGTACCAGGTTCGGCTATAAAGACATTAAAGTCTATGCTGTGTCCATTTGTTCCGTTACCGTTACCGTCGACCTTTGAGAGTCTCTTTAGGTTGTTTGAAGCGATTTGGTTATAAGGATCAATGTCTAAGACTCTCCGGTAGGTTTTTTTGGCTTCGATTACGTTTCCTAAAACAAAGTAAGCCCTTGCAAGACGGTTTAAGGCTTCGCTATTTTGGGGATGGTCAGCTAAGAGTTTCTTGTTAATTTCAACAGCCTGTTGCCAATCTCCGGCTATTGCTGCGTTGATGGCCGACTGTTTGAGGTCGATTCCGCTCGAAGGAACGGAAGGGTTCAAATTTTTCATTACTAGCGATATACATTAAAGAAACATCGGTTGAATTGTCAATAGTGATAAATAGGTGCTCAACCGGAAAAATATTGAACAATTATTGTGTGCAATTGACAATTAATAAATGACGACTGACATTTTCAATTGAACCTGCTACAATTTACAATCGGTATGAGCGGACACTCAAAGCGGTCGACAATATCAGCCAAACAGGACATTATGAAAATGAAATTTAAAGATCCAAGGAAGTTTACTGATATTGCCGACCACAAGGAGGATTTATATGTCAGGACATAGTAAGTGGTCGACAATTAAAAGACAAAAAGGTGCGGCTGATCAGAAACGCGGTGTACTTTTTACTAAGCTTGGTAAATCTATAACAATCGCGGTTAAAGAAGGCGGAGGAGGCGATCCGGCATCTAATTTTAAACTAAGACTTGCGATGGACCAGGCAAGGGCTTCCAATATGCCTAAGGAAAATGTCCAACGTGCCATTGAAAGAGGTTTAGGAAAAGGAGGTGCGGGGAGTTTGGAAACCGCCGTTTACGAAGCTTATGGACCCGGACAGGTTGCTTTAATTATTGAAGCAACAACAGATAACAAGAACCGCACTACCGGAGAAATTAAAAATTTAATTGAGAAAAATGGCGGAAGATTCGTTTCTCCCGGAACAGTTTCCTGGAGTTTTAGCGATTTTGGAGTAATAACTTTGAATAAAGAAGGTAAAACAACGGACGAATTTTTAGACTTGGCAATTGAAGCCGGAGCGGAAGATGTTGAAGAAGCCGGTGAAATGGCAGAAGTGTTTACAAAGCCTAACGATCTGGAAAACGTAAAGAATAAATTAGTTGAAAAAGGTTTAAGTCCTCTAAACGCAGAAGTTATTAAAAAATCATCTCAAGTCGTTGAAATAAGTGATGCGGATTCTGTAAAAAAAGTTTTGGATTTGGTAGAAAAGTTAGAGGATCACGACGACGTTTCCAAAGTTCACTCAAACTTTGATATTCCTGATAATTTATTGGAACAAGTACAGGGTTCTTGAGAAAGGTTCCTAAATTCCTGATAATCTCCTTGCCCAAGAAGTTTAATAATGATTGAACAGGATAAGGAAGAAGTAAAAATTCCCCGATCGATATACGATGCAGAAGTTGATCTCTGGCCGCATAAACCCGGGGTAATTTTTGATCCTCGGGCAAAACCTTTAATTTCAACTCTTTATCAAATTCTTGAACCGCTTGTGAAAGAGTGTGAGAATATCAAACAATTAACGGAAAAATTAG
Organism: Patescibacteria group bacterium; assembly: GCA_036507455.1. GTDB lineage: Bacteria > Patescibacteriota > Microgenomatia > Curtissbacterales > DATCJB01 > DATCJB01. The sequence continues at coordinate 7,574 of DATCJB010000031.1, forward strand.
GAGTCGTTAAGGTTTTTTATGCCGATCTTACTCCTCCCAGAGGCGGGTACACTTGGTTTAGAAAAGAAGGAACCGTTTTTGAAATATCAAGTAATCAACCCTATGACCGTCAAATTACAGTAATTGCTCATGAATGCTGTCACGCCATATTTGGCCCTTTAGAATCTGCCGATGTATATTCTTTTGTTAGGCAGCGAGCAATCACAGGAAATTATGTTGAGATTCCAAATAATACCAGGAAGAATTTTGAAGCTTTAGAAAGGGTCTGCAATTGGGGAGCGGGTTATATCACTTCCAGATTGCCGGTTTATTCAAATTGGGGAGTTAAATTATCCAAGTGGATAAAAGGGGAATAAGTGGGAGAAATTTTGAAATCATTCGATATAATAAAAGTGCAGTAGGGTATAATAAATGTGATGATCATTTTAGGGATTGATCCGGGAACTGCTACAACAGGATACGGATTGATTGAAGCAATCGGCAATAACGGCAAAACAAAATATAAGCTTCTTTACTACGACTGTATTGTTACCTCAAAAGAGATGGAGATGCCCAAAAGACTTTTAACAATTAGAAAAGAACTGAAAAGACTTCTTATGCTTCACAAACCGGACGTTATTTGCATTGAACAACTATTTTTCGGAATTAATTCCAGAACGGCAATGACCGTCGGCCAGGCCAGGGGAGTCGTTCTGGTCACGGCAGAAGAAGTTGGAATTCCAATATTTGAATATCAGGGTTTACAGGTTAAAAAGTTAATAACCAATGACGGAAGAGCTGATAAGAAGCTGGTCGAAAAACACGTCTTAAAACACTTAGGCAAAAGAAAGCTTGATAAACCGAAAAACGGCTTCCGTGATGATGCCATTGATGCAATTGCAATAGCCATTTCCCACAATATCTTCAAATCTTAAATGTATAGCGTGACCAGCAGGCGTTTATATTTGATGTAGCGCGCGCTAACTTTGTGATAAAATACGACAGATTATGCGTAATAACGGAACGATAACCTTGGCAAGATTGGGCAGGGTAGTAAGAACAGGAAGGCTGGTAATTACCAAGCGCCACAAATTTATTTTAACGGCGCTTTTTTCTTCGGTTGCGTTTTTACTGACTCAAATTGTTGTACCGGAACTAAGAACGGCGCTTGTTTTGGCGTTAATTTTTGTGACCGGTTCATTTTCTTTAGTATCTCTATGGCAGGATTTTGCAGGAGTAAAATATTTTATTCTTTTGATTTTGCCGATCTTTTTCGCAGTATCAATTTCTCTTTTTGGTTTTTTGTTACCCGATAATTTCTGGATGAAAGGGGGACTGGTTTTATTGTTTGGATTCGGGATGTATTGTTTGCTTCTGACTCAAAACATTTACAACGTCGCAGCTATTAGAACGATTGCCCTAATAAGAGCCGCCCATGCAGTCGGCTTTATTTTTACCCTACTGACAGCCTTTTTTGCTTTTACGGTTTTGTTTTCTTTTCATTTGGCTTTTTACATTCAATCTGTAATCGCATTTTTTATCGCATTTGTGATTACGCTGGTTACCGTTTGGACATTCATTCTGGAGGATTTTATGCCAAAAAGGGGATTGGCATTCGCTTTGGCAATTGCACTGGGTGTATTTGAGCTGGCCTGGGTTTTTGCTTTCCTGCCAACCAGTCCGGTTTTGGCCAGTCTTGCCGTAACCGCGGCTTTGTATGTTATTTTAGGGTTAACGCAATTTTATATCGCCGGAAGATTGATGCAAAAAACGGTTTTCGAATATTCGTTTGTCGGCGTTTTTGTTTTATTATTAATATTGCTAGCCACGAGTTGGAGAGGGGTAAATAATTAGTCAATGAAACTGTTTGAATTCGAAGGAAAAGAAATTTTTCGCAAGTTCGGGATTAAAACCCCCGACTTTTTTTTGTTAGAAAGTTTAGATCAGGTTGATAAAATTCCTAAAAATTTATTCCCGGCAGTTTTAAAGGCTCAACTTTTATCCGGAAATCGTGCCAAGCGAGGAGGAATTATAGAGGTTGTAGAAAAAAAAGATATTGATAAAAGGTTAAAAAGTTTATGGAACAAACAAATTGATGGGGAAAAAGTAAAAAAGATTTTGATCGAGAAAAAGGTTGAGATTCAAAAAGAATATTATTTCTCTGTGACTTATGATACATCAATTAGATCAGCAGTTCTTTTATTTTCTTCGAAAGCTGGTACAGGTATTGAGTCTGAAAATGAGATAAATATTCATCCACTTGTTAGATTAGACAGTTTTAACGTAGAAAGGTTTTTGGATGGCCTTTCTGACGTACCACTGTGGGGAAAGAATTTCCCAGAAGAAGAAAGAAATGATTTGAGAGAAATCGTGAGAAAGATGGTGGATTTATTTTTTGGATATGATGCCAGACTTGTTGAAATAAACCCCTTAGTAAAAACAAAGGATGGCCCGCTTCGCAAGTCGCCAAAGGCGAACCTCGCTTTCAGCGGGCGAAGCGAGGCGAGTTTTATAGCACTTGATTCAAAGATTATCCTTGATGATTCAGCACTTTACCGCCATCCGGATTTGAATTTGCCGTCCAGAACTGACGGGAAAGAGCCAACCAAAGCCGAGATAGAAGCTAAAAAAATTGATCAAAATGACCACCGCGGCGTTGCCGGTTCAACCTATTTTGATCTTGATGGAGATATTGCCATTTTAGCATCAGGTGGCGGTGGATCTCTAGTTGCATTAGATGGGGTTTTATCGGCAGGTGGTAAACCAGCTAACTATACAGAGTACTCCGGAAATCCGCCAAAGGAAAAAGTTAAGAAATTGGCGTCAATTGTTCTATCAAAGAAAGGTTTGAAAGGGCTTTTGATTGCCGGCGCAATTGCCAACTTTACGGACATTAAAGAAACTTTAAGCGGAGTTTTGGAGGTTTTAATCGAAAAAAAGCCTAGTTATCCTATTGTAATAAGACGAGCAGGCCCAAACGATAAAGCAGCACACGAAATACTTAAAAGTGCCGCAAAAGAACACAAGTTAAACATTTACCTTTTTGGTGAAGAAATGCCAATTGATGGAGCGGCAAGGTTAATTGTGAAGTTAGTAAAGGAGTTTAAATAGTGGCAATACTTGTCGATAAAAATACCAAGGTTTTAATACAGGGAATAACCGGTTATGCCGGAGAACAAGTTTGTGAGATGTTGCAAAATTACGATACCCAGGTTATTGCGGGCGTCAGGCCGGGTAAAGGTGGAGAAAAAGTCAGAGGTGTTTCAGTTTACAATACTGTAACCGAAGCCTTAAAAACCCATTCCGAAGTCAATACAAGCTTGATCTATGTACCACCTGGATTTGTTTTGGATGCGGCATTGGAAGCAATAGAAGCAAAGATTCCTTTAATTCACATTTTTACAGAAAAGGTGCCGATTTTGGATAGTGCCAAAATTTACTCAAAAGCGAAAGAGGTTGGTGTTAGAGTAATCGGACCCGCAGCAATAGGAGTAATTTCCCCAGGTCTGGGCAAGATTGGTTCTGTTGGCGGCTTGGAAAACAGAGGGCTTACCAGGGGAAATATTGGAGTTATATCTAAAAGCGGCGGTATGTCAAGTGAAATTGCCAACACATTAAGCAGAGCAGGCTTGGGGCAGTCAACCGTTGTTGGAATTGGCGGAGACATAATTGCTTGTTCAAATTATGTTGATATTTTGAAGTTATTCAAAGACGATAAAGAAACTAAAGCTGTAGTTTTATTTGGTGAGGTAGGCGGGACTTATGAGGAAGAAGCAGCAGAGTACTTAAAGTCATTTGGTTTTGATAAGCCGGTTGTTGCTTACATTGGAGGCAAATTTGTAGGTTTTTTGCCTCAAGGGACGGCTTTAGGTCATGCCGGGGCTATGATTGAACAAGGACGGGGGACTTGGGAATCGAAAGTAAATAGTTTAAAATCAGCTAAAGTAAAGGTTGCTGAAACAATCGAAGATCTGCCAAAATTATTAAAGGAGAGTCTAAATGGGTAAATGGAAAACAAAAATTGCCGGTCAGGTTGATGGAAAGCTTATTATTCGTGGAAAAGAATTTACCAAGCTTGTTGAAGAAAATGGCTTTGTAGAAGCGATTTATTTATTGTTGACGGGTAAACTGCCAGATGAGAAGCAAACAAAAATGCTAAATGCCATCTTTGTGGCAACTTTAGAGCACGGAATGGGACCGCCCTCTACAACTGTGTCACGCATTGTAGCGTCCACGGGAAATTCAGTTAACACCGCCGTTGCGGCTGGGATAACCTCGATGGGTGAATATCATGGCGGAGCCGGAGAGGAGTGTGCACGGTTGTTCCAAATAGCCTTAAAAAGCGAAGAGAATCCTATTGTAGCAGCCAAAACTTTAGTTGAAGATATTGTTAAAGTCGGCAAACGAATGCCCGGATATGGGCACGCAATTTACGATGTTGATCCAAGAACACAAACCTTGTTAAAAATAGCGCAAAATTTAGGATTTAAGGGCAAATTTGTGGATTTGGCACAAGAGGTTGAAAAACAGCTTCAAATCAAAACCGGTAAAAAATTACCACTAAATATTGACGGAATCTTAGCCGCATTAATGCTTGAACTTGGCCTTGATTGGAGGCTGGGAAGAGGTTTATTCATAATCGGCCGAACTCCAGGTTTGGTTGCACACGTTTTGGAAGAGCAAGTTGAAGAGAAACCATATAGACGATTAAGTGAGGATGAGATTGAGTATGTAGGGGAGAAAGAGTAATTTTAGCCACGAATTAGACTCGTTTTAGCTTCAATTGTTTGTTTTCACTTGTGAAAACCCTGGAAATGGGGAAGTGGGAGAGAGGTTAAAAACAGCGATTTTTTTATTCCTCCCCGCCATAAAAGAAGTTCAAAGTTTAAAGTGAAAAGTGTAAAGTTATTTAGGAATAAATTTTTTGATAGAGAAGTTAGGGAAGTAGCATGGCAAATTCACGTGATATAGTGTGATATAGTTATGGGATAACTATAGGACCTTCGGTCCTGATTCTCGAAGAATCGAAATGGGACATTATTTACTCATCTGTGAAAAACTATGAGTCTAATTGTGTGAAAAATTAGCTTAAGATGTGCTGTGAAAGCAGACTTCTTTCTTACATTCCTGCGTGTATGTTGTTAACATTGAGCACATTCACTACGTTCAGTGTAAACTTCGCGAAATGTGGAAAACTTCTTCTTACATTTGCCGTGTGTTTATACCGGGCGTAGCAAGGTAGAAAACTACCGGAGTCACCAAGTGAGTGCTAATCCCTCGATTTACTCTGGATAAATGCCTTTTAGGGAGGGGTCGTGCGACGTATTAAAAGCCGTTTTAAAGGCCGACAGTAAGGTGGAACGACTAGTTCCACCAATAAGTTTGTATATAATTGTTTTATATCCTCGGGTCTTCACTATTCTCCGGTTAAAAGAGGGGTAGTTTTTGATTATGTGCTTACGTCGCACAATGATACTTTTGCGACGTCAAGCAGGGTTAATCAGAGGAGGGGTGGAATTCTGCTACAAATGACAATTGACAACTAACAATTGACTCATTTGTTATTACTTCCTCTTTTCGAGTTCGCTCTTTTATAATTTTTTTTGTTTAGTTTTTATTTACAAATTTTGTACTTGTATCAGCCTACTTAGCCTTATTTTGCCCTATTTTGATCCCTCCTCTGTCGGGACAAGCCTACTCCCCTGGGTTTTGTGCGTAGGGTAACCGTTTTTTGAGGCTAAATTGAGGCTAAAATTATTAATTACTAGTGAGATATTGTTATTATGACAGTAATAGTGTTGTATTTCGCAGCTAAAATTTGACTTTAAAAGCTGATCTTTTGAGAAATTTACGAACGCGTGGAAATCCTAGATCCAGTTCGGTAGTTTTACCTATAAATTTTTTGGCAATTTGGGGATAATATTGGTCAATAAAGTCCGGCAAGCGATTTATTAGGGCTTTTATCGGGTCGTCCTGATCAATTATCATCAAATCTTCACTTTCAGCAGTCGATGAGCCAGTATTTACTTGGCTTTTGTCGGTAACCTCAAAAAGACCGAATCCGTAGTAACTGCCGCGGATTCCGACGATTCTTTGATTGCCCAACTGTTGAAAATAAAATTTGAGATTTTTTTCTTGAGAACTGAACAAATCTTTGATATTTTGGAGTTTTTCTTTTTTGGGATGGATAAATGTAACTTTAAAATCGCTCTCGGTAGTTTCCATTTGGTTTTATTTTATCAAAAATCTTTTGAGTTACAGATCATAGTAATAATTATATTTGAATGATTTTTAGGAAGTGTTTGAAGGTTATTTGGAATGAGCTGATAATAATATTGACTCAACTTGAAATTCTGAAGGTTTCAAATAAAGTTCGGCTATCTTTCTTTCGATTGTTGTTTTTAAGCGTTCTTCGTTTTTGTTATTAAGATCGATTGGCTGGTTGCGCTGCATTTTAAGTTCGAGTTTAAGTTCTTGTTTTATTGAGATTCCAAGTCCACTTTTCTTATAAGCCGTGTTTATAATCTTTAAAGCTATTCCGTAAAATTTTCCTGCTTTGGGAGGATTATTTTCTTGTTCGCTCCAGTATAACCCGACGTCATATTCCCAGCCGAACAAATCTTCGTGATAGCTTGGAACATAAACTCTTCCGCCAGTATAATATTCCTTATCCCCGTCTGACCCCTCCAAAGACTCTGGGTGTTCTATGCATTTTTCCACTCTTCTAGTTTCCTCTTTGATAAAAGCATTTTCTTTCAAGAGTTTGTATTTAATGATTTTAAAGTGTTCCAAAATACCAAGATTTCTTGCCAGCATGCTTAAATCAATATATTCAGGCTCGGTTAATGCACGATGTTCTTCTATTCTTGGTTTTTCAGCCTCTGCCCGTTCTAAGTTTTTTTGCTTCAGGAGTTCTTCAATTCTCTCACGGTCAGATCTAATTTTACTAATCAATTGTTCGATATTGCTCATTTGTGCCTGCATTATATCATAAAGATGCTACCGCGTCGCACAATATTGACTACGTTCCTGCTTTTTTGTATGATTAATTCATAACTTGTAACTTATAATTTATAACTTAATAAATGGACTTATCTGCCTTAATTGAAGAATTCTTGGAATATTTGGAAATTGAAAAGAACGCTTCTCCCCTGACGATCCGGGATTATCGCCACTATTTAACAAATTTTTATAATTGGTCGGCCGAAAACGCGCCAATATCAAAACCCGAAGATTTAACCGTCGAGTTGGTCCGCAAGTATCGGGTTTATTTAGCTCATTACAATAGTCCAAACGGCAATTTACCCCTTAAGAAAATAACCCAAAATTATTATGTAATTGCACTTCGTGCTTTTTTAAGGTACTTGGTTCGCAAGGACTTAAACGTTGTCGCACCGGAAAAAATTGAATTACCAAAAGCCGAAAGCCGATCATTAAAATTTTTAGACCGGGATCAGGTCGAAAGACTTCTTAACTCACCGGAAATTTCGACGCCGCAGGGTTTAAGGGACAAGGCTATTTTGGAATTATTATTTTCAACAGGACTTAGGGTCAGCGAGTTAACCAAACTTGACAGGGA
>DATCJB010000032.1:0-15098 GCA_036507455.1 Patescibacteria group bacterium
GGTTTTAGGCAAAGGATGAAAACTTCCGGCGGCCGAAAAGTTTTATCTCGCCGCCGCCAAAAAGGAAGAAAGATTGTTTAGCGGATGCTTCCCAAAAAAAACCGCATCTCAAAAAAAAGGTCGCCCTCACAGATTGGAATAAAAAGAGTCTTTGGTGATAATTTAAATTTGAAAATATCCCAAAACGATCTTGACGTCAGTCGTTTTTCTGTGGTTGTTGCTAAATCTGTTTCAAAAAAAGCAACAATTAGAAATCAAATAAAAAGAGAAGTCAGGCAATTTGTTAGACAAAATCTAACGTCAATCAAAGTCGGGCTGGATGTTATAATTATCATCAAAAATCAAAATTTTAATTTGGAAGACGTAAAAAGAATTTTTAAAAAGGCAAATATTTTCCTTATTGATAAGTAATGAAGTAATGAAATTTTTAATTCTTAAATTAATCAGATTCTACCAGGCAAATTTAAACTTTAAAGGTATATTTGCTACTTTATTTTTAACCGACAGCGCCTGTAAGTATATTCCGACCTGTTCGGAGTATAGCTGGCAGGCAATAAACAAATACGGAGTTCTAAAAGGCGGTTATTTATCGGTTTTGCGAATCATTCGCTGTCACCCTTTTACCAAAGGAGGATTGGATCCGATCCCCCAATAAACTAAATGAATATTTTTGACACTATTTTAATTAATCCTATTATTAATGTTTTAGTGGCTCTTTACAAAGCCTTTGAAACCTTAGGCTTTCCTTATCCTTTGGCATTTTCAATTTTCGGCTTAACGGTTCTTCTAAGGCTGATTTTGTGGCCGCTGACAACCACTCAACTTAAAAGCGCCAAAAAAATTCAAAGCTTAAGACCTCACCTTAATGAAATTAAAAAAAAGCATGGCCACGACAAATTAAGACACCAGCAGGAACAGGCAAAACTTTACAAAGAACACGGGGTAAACCCGGCAGCAGGCTGTCTGCCTTCTTTAATTCAAATTCCGGTTTTAATTGCTCTTTACCAGGTTTTGATCAGATTTTTACAAGCTTCAAGCACTTCTGAAGCAATTGAGTCAATAAATAATGTTCTTTACTCAACATCAATCGCCATAAAAAACGGCATCGACACAAGTTTTTTGGGTTTAAATTTAGCCCAAAGACCAAACGATTTAATTTCCCAGGCCCCTTTAATTGTTCTAATACCGGTAATTACCGGTATTTTGCAACTTACTTTGTCCAAAATGACTATGCCGCAAAAAGTAAAAACGGTTGTAAAAAAGGTAAAAGAATCAGGTAAAAAACAGGAAGAAAAAGTTGAAATGACGGAAATTGTTGACCAAATGCAGTCGCAGATGCTTTTTGTAATGCCGGCAATCGTCGCTTTTTTTGCTTTTTCTTTTCCTTTGGGATTGGCAATATACTGGAATACTTTTTCGATTTTGGGTATTATTCAACAATACTTAGTTTCAGGCTGGGGCGGTTTATCGGAATGGCTGCCTGGTAAGTTAAAACCCAAAGTCGCATAAAAACGCAATAAAATTTAAATATGGCAAAAGCAACAAAGTCAAAAAAACCAAAGAAACAATCATTAAAAGATATCGAAATAGTCGAAAATCTGACAAAAGAACTTTTTGAAAAAGTAGATCCGCAAGCATCGGTTACGATTAGTCAGGTAGAAGACGACTCCTACTTAATTGATATTAATTCCAACGATGCCGGTATCTTAATCGGTCACCACGGATCTGTTTTGGAATCTTTAAGGCTAATTATTTCGTTGATGTTTTTTACAAAAACCGGCAAGTGGATACAAATTGCCTTAGACGTCAACGGTTGGCAGGACCGCAGAAATCAAACCTTGATTGATAAAGCAAACGAGCTTGCGCAAAGGGTTATTGAAACCGGAGAGCCGGTTACTTTATCCAATCTCAACGGACGCGAAAGAAGAGTTGTTCACATGGCCCTCTCCGAAAATAATGAGGTGGCCACTGAAAGTTTCGGTGAAGATGAGGACCGCAAACTGGTTATTAAACCTGCCTCGCAGAATGCGAGCTAAAAAAGCTCAAAAAAATCTTCTTGATTTTGTTTTAAAATTTTCAACATTTGTTCTTGTTGGCTTAATTCCTATTAATTTAGGCAGGCATTTTTGGCCAGAATATTCGTATGTGTTGGGTATTAGAGTAGATTATCTTTCCCCTACTGTTTTCGTTTCCGATTTGATAGCTGCGTTTTTAATAATTACTTTTTTAATAAGTCTTTTTTTTAAATATCAAAAAATTTCAAAAACAATACTGTACTTAATTATTGTATTGTTTGTTTTTACTCTTATATTTTTGGGGTCAAGTTTTTTTAGGGCTGATTTTTGGCTTGGTATTTATCAACTCTTTAGAATTGTTCAAACATTCCTTTTGGCAATAATTATTTCGGTTGTCCTAAATACAAAACGTGACCAGCGAATTCTTTTTTTGATTTTGGCTGCGGCAATAATTTTTGAAAGCGCACTTGCATTTTTGCAATTTTATTTTCAGGCATCGATGGGTCTTAAAATCTTAGGTGAAGGCAGTTTTAATTCACAAACCCCTGGAATTTCACTGGTTGATTTATATGGTAAGCAATTACTGCGGCCCTACGGTACTTTTCCTCACCCGAATGTTTTGGCGGGCTTTTTAACCATAACCTTACCTTTAATTTATTATCAGTTAACTAGTGAAATAAAAATTAAAGTCAGATATTTTTTAATATTGGGTTTATTTTGCGGACTATTTATTTTAGGACTTAGTTTTTCCCGAACTGCCTGGGTGGCTACCCTTGCCTGTTTTGTTTTAATTGGTGTTTTAACGAAAGGCAAATCACTTGTTAAAAACCTTTTAAGAAACCCCAAGCAATTGACATTAATAATAATTTTAATAATTACCTTTTTTGGGCTTTTTGGGCCCTTGGTTTTAGAAAGGTTTATTACGCTTTCCTCGACCGACGTTCACACGGTTAGCTTAAGATCCAAACTTAACTCGAGCGCGATTGAAATGTTTAAAGACTCGCCTTTAGTCGGCGTGGGATTTGGCCGGTTTTTGACAAATTTACCGCAGTATTTTGTGATTAGCGAAACAATTCGGGTTATTCAGCCCGTTCACAATATTGTCTTGTTGATACTGGCCGAATCCGGCTTGGTCGGACTGGGTATATTGTTAATAATGTTTTATTTAGTAATTGCTTTTCTGCTTGTAAAAATTAGAAAAAAAGAAATATTCGCAAAAATTTTAATCTCGACTCTTTTGGGAATTTTTATAATTTCTAATTTTGATCACTATCTTTTTACACTTAATCAAGGCCGATTGATGCTCGCTTTAATTCTTGGCCTTTCACTCACACGCACAACAAGTTAAAATTTAATTTGATGAAAAAATTATTAAATTTTTTGCCTCCCGCAATTACAACCAATACTTTTTACCAATTACTGGGAAAAGTATTTACTACTCTGGCTGCTGTTTTGACGATCAGCATTATCGCCCGCAGTTTAGGCCCCGAATCCTTGGGTACTTTTACTAAAGCAACTGTTTTTGCCTCACTTTTTTATATGCTGGCCGATTTTGGGTTTAACGCAATATTCTTAAAAAACAATCCGGACAATGAAAGGTTCAAAGAAAACTACGGAAATTTAATGGGAGTTAGAATAATTGCTGCGATCGGTTTGTTTTTAATAGCAACCCTAGTGGTACTGGTTTTACCGTTTGATCCTGTAAAAAACTCCGGATTTAACCAACAGGCAAAAATTGCGGCGATTCTTGCGAATTTTACAATTATTACATTTGCCCTGTTTACAACTTCCAATGCATATTTTCAATTTAAATTACGTTATGATCTGTCAGTAGCTTCGTCGATTTTTGGCTCTGTAACAACGATTATATTGGTTTTGATTGCCTCACAATATTTTGTTAACCTAAATTTCTATATTTTGGCAAGTGTCGTTGGTTCTTTGGTTACAACCTTAGTTTCCTTAAAATTCGTTTTTAAATTTATGGACAAATTTCGGCCCGAATTTAACTTTTTTAAATTTAAATTATTATTTAACAAAACCTTGCCGGTTGGAATTTCGTTGGTCTTAAATTTAATTTACTTTAGAATTGATACAATTCTGCTTTCATTTTTTAGACCGAATTTTGAGGTAGCCGTTTATGGTTTAGCTTATAAAATATTTGAATTTTCTCTTGTTGCTCCGACTTTTTTTATGAACGCTACTTATCCCCTGCTGATAAACTTTTATCAAAATGACAAGGAAAAATTTAAAAGATTAATTTTAAGAAGCGGCATTGTTTTGTTATTAATATCCGTTTTATTATCGACCCTGATATTAATTAGTGCCAATATTTTAGTAGCTATTATTGGCGGTGAGCAATTATTAGCTTCCAGTGTACCATTAAGGATCTTAGTTGCCGGTTTGCCGTTCTTCTTTTTGAGTTCACTTTCAACCTGGCTTTTTTTGGTCTTTGGGAAACAAAAATACCTTGTGCCGGTTTACGGATTTGGTGCTTTTTTGAACTTGATTTTAAACTTCATATATATTCCAAAATTTGGTTATAATGCCGCTGCTGTTGTAACGGTATTTTGCGAATTCGCAATATTATTTGCAACAATTTTAATTTTGTATAAAAACAGAAAAACTTTTTAAAATGTTTGACTTTTTTGTTTATTGCGATGGAGCATCAAGAGGAAATCCAGGCCAGGGGGCATCAGGGTTTGTGATTAAAGATAAAAATAATAAACGCTTGCTGGCAGGGGGAACTTATTTGGGGATGACAACAAATAATTTGGCTGAATATCAGGCAGTAATCGACGCACTTGGCCAATTGTCGAAATCTCCAAATATCAAAAACAAAAATATTCAGGTTTTTGTTGATTCACAACTTGTTCACGGCCAATTATCAGGAATTTTTAAAATTAAAAATTCAAAGTTAAGAGATAAAATATTTGAAATTAAACAGCTTGAAAATAACTTTGCAACGGTAAGATATAATCATATAAGAAGAACCCAAAACAAAGAAGCGGATCATCAGGTAAATAAAATTTTAGATAAACATCTTTATGGCTCAAATTAAATTTGAAAGCTACAAAAAAGATATTAAAAACAATTGGCTAATTGTTTTAGCAACCACCCTGCTTGGAATTTTGCTGTCAATCTTCGTCAACACCTCACTAAAAAACTCGTATGTAACAAGCACTTTTCTATATGTTAATTTATTGTCAACCCAAACTTTAAATCAAACAAATTTAAGCGTTGATGATTTTAGCGATAACTTAGTAGGTCTAGTTAACGGCGGAGTTGTGAAAGACCAAAATGCAAATTTTGTTGCCAAAAAAATTTCTCCGCAAATAGTTAGCATAAATTCGAAATCAAATTTTGAGGGCGGGTCAGTCAGTGGTCTAAAAACAGTAATAGAAAAAATAAATTTAGAAAGCCAAAAATTAACTATACCAAATCAACAAATTATAATTATTCCCAGCGAAAATAATTTTACAGAATTTAAAATAGAGGTAAAAAAGCAATTGAACATTTTTATTGGTTTGCTTTCCGGGTTTTTAATTGGTATCGGAATTGTTGGTTTAAGAAAATATTTTGAAAACTAAAATAAGGCCGTGTAAATTTTTTCACAAAAATTTTTTCTTTTCACATCGCTGAGAAAATATTGTGTTCTTTTTCTTCCCTTGTCAAAGTAAGCTCAAGTTAGTAAAATCCTGATATGTCTGCCCCAGAAGCAAGTCTTAAAATTTTGGTTATTGGTGCTAACAATTTTTTGGGAAAAGAGCTCTGTAATTTATTAATTTTGCAGAACTGTCAACTTTTTGCGTTTGATAAATTTAACGAAATTGATCAAAAAGATTTTGAAGCTTTAAGTACAAAAAAGAATTTTAAGCTAATAAACTTTGATGTTTCCCAAGGCTTACCAGAACTTCCGGTTTTAAATCATATTTTCTTTGTCTCTTTGAGTAATAATGCAACTTTAGACAACTTAACTAAAGCCAGTATTGGTATAAAAAATGTTTTAGATAAAGTTGTAAAAGACAATGCAAAATTTTTACTTATTTCAACTACTGATATATATAAAGGAATCGTTTCATCGACTAGTCTCGAACACTATTTTGGTACAGACGAGCAAGATTTTGAAAAGTATGAATATCAGGAAGCCTCGCGTTTTACTGAATCCTTAGTTACGGAATATTTCCGGCAATCAAAAATTGATGCAAGGATTGTTAGAACCTCACAAGTTTACGGACCGGGGATGAGTTTTGACGAAAGCGGGGAAGTCGGTGAAATTATTGAGCAAGCAATAAACGGGGACATTATTACTATTCACGGGGACGGTTTAGAGATAGTAGAGCCGATCTACATAGCGGATATAATCTTCGGGATAAATAAAGCAATGTTTGGGCAAAATACTGCCGGGAAAATATTTACGTTAATAGGCCCGGAAAGTTTAACTCTTTTATCGCTTGCTTATAAACTCAAAGAAATATTACGAAGTTCTAAAGAAATTGAAATCAAATTTAAACACAAAAAAGGTTTAAGATTACCATCGATTCACAAGACTCGAAACGGATCGGATTTGGCCTGGGAAGCAAAAACACATTTAGAAACAGGTTTAAAACAAACAGTAAATCATTTCCGGGACGTTAAGCAAGAATTTTCAGTCGAGTCCCCAATTGTTGCCGCAAATGGTTCTGCACCGTTAATTATTCAAAGATCGGACTCGATTAACAAGAATATAAAGCTAAAAATTCCCACTTTTCAACTAAAACTTCCTAAATTTAAATTTGGATTAAATTACCGATTATTATTGATAATCTTGATAATATTTTTATTTTTGCAGCCTTTTGTCGAAGCGGCTCTCGGAATGGTTCTATTGAAAAGTTCAATTACGCAAATTACCAGACAACAATTTAAATCGGCACAATTTCAAAGTGAAATAGCCGGTAAATTACTTGAAATAAGCCTGTTTCAGATTAACGGTATTAACTCCTTCATTAAAAACAAATTAAAATTTGAATTTTTGTCATATGAGACAAGTTTGATTTCAGGTATTTATCAAACGGGTCTTGCAGTAACCCAAATAACAAAAAGTGGAGAAGAAGTCGGAACTTTGTTTGGGTCAGTATTTAATCAGCAGTCAAATGATGACGAAGTAGCCCAACAATTAAAACTGATTAAAGAAGACTTGATCTTAGTTTCAGAAAAATTATCAATTGCTCAATTGAATTTTAATGACGTTCAAAAACCGCCTCTGGGAATTTATAGTGACAAGTTCCAAAAAGTAAAAGATAGTTTACCTATTTTTAAAGACTCGATTAATAAAGCGATTGATTTTATTGAAATATATCCAAAATTAGCCGGTATTGAGAATGATAAAAAATATTTAATTATTTTCCAGAATAATCTTGAAATTCGGCCCACAGGAGGATTTATCGGTTCCTATGGTGTTGCCTCAATCGAAGAAGG
This sequence comes from Patescibacteria group bacterium, assembly GCA_036507455.1. GTDB lineage: Bacteria > Patescibacteriota > Microgenomatia > Curtissbacterales > DATCJB01 > DATCJB01. The sequence continues at coordinate 7,470 of DATCJB010000032.1, forward strand.
GAAATTAAAAGAGATTAAAATTGACGACGTTTATAACATTGATGGTCAATTAACTCAAAAATTCGAACCGCCAAAACCTTTAAAAGATAACCTGGGTGTTGAGAATTGGTATCTAAGAGATTCTAATTGGAATCCTGACTTTAGTTTGTCGGCGCCAATAATTAACCATTTTTATGAACTGGAATCGAAAGAATCGGTTGATGGGATAATCGCAATTGACGTCGGATTTGTTGAAAAGCTTTTGAAAGTGATGGGGCCGGTATATTTAGAAAATTACAATGAGACTATTTCGGCTGAAAATCTGTTTGAAAAAGCAGAATATTACTCTGAAATAAATTTTACTCCAGGTTCAACATCTAAGAAAGACTTCTTATCAAGTTTGTCAAAAAAGTTAATAGACACCATAATTTCAAACTCTGCCGACCTGAATCTTTTAGGTATGGCCCTTGCAACAAACTCGGCATTAAACGAAAAACATCTGATGTTTTGGTTTAAAGAGCCTGATTTGCAAATCTTTGCTATTGAGAATAATTTTGCCGGACAAACCAGAACCTTGGATAAAAACGATGACTATTTGCTCGTTGCCGATGCCAACGTTGGAGCCAATAAGGCTAATGCTTTCACCCAAAGGGAAATAACCTATCAGCCAATAATAAAAAGAGACGGCGATATTCTTTCAAGGCTCGAAATTACTTACAGGAATAATAGTCCTGCTGATACGTGGCCTGCCGGTAAATATAAAAATTATGTTCAAATCGTAACCCCGGCCGGATCTTCCCTTGAATCAATTTTAAACGGTGAGAATGCATTAAAAGAACAGGTTGTTCAGACACAAACAGCCGATAAAAACACTTTCGGATTTTTGGTTGAAGTACCAATTCAGCAGGAGGTTAAGGTAAAACTTGAATATAAAATACCGGTTACAATTGCAACCTCGGGAGGGGATTACCAGCTTTATATTCAAAAACAACCCGGGTCTCAAAATGACCGATTAACGATAAACGTTAGTTATCCAAGTTATCTAAAGCCAGTTGCCAGTTCGCAAAAAGCCGCTTTTAGCTCCCAATCTGTATCATTTTCCCAAGCATTAGACACCGATAAAAGTTTGAGATTAAAATTCGAAACGCAATAAATTGAGAACCGGGGGATTTGACAAAAGATTCGAAAACTCTTACAATCAACGCTTATGCAAGTTGCACTGAAGGCCGAAAACAGAACAGTTTTAGGGCGTAAAGTAAAAAAATTAAGAAAAGACGGTAAAATCCCCGGTCACGTGTTCGGCCGCAATGTTAAAACCGTTCATGTTTCCGTTGAGAAAAAAGACTTTTTAAAAACCTACAATCAGGTAGGTGAGACAGGACTGGTTAATCTAAAAATCGGCGCAAGTGAAGAAAGACCGGTACTGGTTCGCAACACTCAATTTGACCCCCTAACCGATGAAGTTATTCACATTGATTTTTTCCAGGTAAACTTAAAAGAAAAGGTTACTGCAAACGTTCCTTTGGAAATTATCGGCGAAGCTCCGGCTGTTGAGCAAAAATTAGGTGTCTTATTAACTCCGGTTACCGAGCTTGAAGTTGAAGCGCTTCCGACCGACTTGCCTGAAAAAATTGAAGTTGACGTATCTAATTTGAACGCAGTCGATGAAGCGATTTTGGTTGGGGATCTTAAAATTCCAAGCGGCGTTGAGGTTAAGGACGACCTTGAAGAAACCGTTGCCAAGATAGGCGAATTGATGGTTGAAGAGGAAGAACCGGTTGTTGTTGAAGCGGCAGAAGGCGAAGAAGCCGCAGTCGAAGGTGAAGCAGGTGAAGCTGCACCCGCTGAAGGTGAAGCTGCACCCGCTAGTGAAGACAAAGTTCAATCAGAAGAGTAGATAAACTTCTCAAATTCCCAAGCTGGAATAAAGTTTGGATCAATCAACAAAGTTTTATTTAAATATTCCCTGGATTTTACTTCGTCATAGACTTGCCAATAGAGGAGCGAAAGCTGAAAGTAGCCGTCCCGATAGTTATTCTTAACCTTAACTATTTCTTCCCAATAAACAATTTTTTGGTGAACTTTTGAAGGTTCAGCTTGTAAAGTTTTGATTTGCTCAAATAAGTTTTTAGCTTCCCGGGAGTCTGAATTACTCAAAGTTTCAATAAGTTCTTCACCGGCTTTTTGCAGGTCGTTGTTAACGGCTATTAACTGAATAGTTTCCACGTGTAAAGATTCATTTTTCGGATTTTTGATTAACTTATTTGCAAGCTGTTTATCCAATGCAGTAGAGGAGTAAAAGAAGTTAATGAGAGCCAAAATGGCAATGGTGAAACCAAAAAATACAGTGCGGGAATTAATGCGGGAAATGTGCGTTAATTGTTGCGGTAATTTCTTAGTATTTAAGCGTTTTTTGGCCATACATCAACCATAATCGACTTTTGGATTTTATCAAACTTCTGATAAATCTCTTCAGTTACAAACGGCATAAAAGGGTGTAAAAGCTTAATTGACTCGTAAAGTACGTGTTCCAAAACCGGCTGGGCTTCGCTTCTGCGGTTTTTGCTTTGTTCTAAATACTTATCAGCCAGTTTATGCCAAATAAAGTCATAAATCTCATCACTTGCTAAGTGTAAATTAAGGCTTTCAATATTTTTAGTAACGTTTTTAATTGTAATATCTAGTTCTTCTTTAACCCACTTATCATCCTTGTGCTTAAAAGAAAGGGAAGTAGCCGAATCTTCCGGTTTCAAATCAATAATGAATTTGGCAATGTTTCTAAGTTTGGTTGCAAAATTACGGAAGTTTTTGCCGCGTTCATCCATGATTTGCCTGGAAACGCGGCCGTCGCGTCCGGGAACCGAATAGGAATAAAGCGTCATTCTGGTTGCGTCCACGCCCCAGTTATCAATTAAATAACCTGGCTCGACGCCGTTGCCTAAAGATTTGGAAAACTTTCGGCCTTGCAGGTCCCTTAACATTCCGTGGAAGAACATGGTTTTGAAAGGCACTTGCTTGGTAAAAAAGTCGGAAATCATAATCATTCGGGCAATCCACAAATATTTAATCTCGGGGGCGGTAATTTCAAAGTCCCAGGGGAAATATTTTTCGAATTCTTTGTTTTTTTGAGGTTTACCCTGAGGGTTTACCCCGAAGGGCCAGCCAAGTGTTGATAGCGGCCAAAGGCCGGAAGAAAACCAGGTATCCAAAACCTGTTCATCCTGAACCCAGCCCTCACCCGGCGACTCAAGTGAAACCCTTATATCTCTGTCAGCTAACTTGACTCTTGACTCATGACTCATGATACTTGTTCGGTACCAAACCGGAATTCTGTGGCCCCACCAAAGAGAACGGGAAATACACCAGTCGTGGATGTTAATTAGCCAGTCCGAAATTATTTTGGCGTAATTTTCGGGTAAGAAATTAATTTTTCCGGTCTTTATTAATTTAACCGCGTCTTTGGCCATATCGGAAACTTTGACAAACCATTCTTCGGAAATTAAAAGTTCGGTTGGGGTTTTGCATCTTTCACAAACAGATACGTTGTGAACAATTTCTTCAGATTTTTCAGCCAGTCCCATTTTTTCGAGCGACTCAAATATTTTTTCTCTGGCTTCCAAGCTTTTTAGGCCGGTAAATTCTCCGGCTAAATCAGTAAGTTTTCCGTCTTTGCCGATAGCTGCCAAAATTTGCAAGTTATGATCCTTGGCCCGCCTGAAGTCATCAAGGTCGTGTGCCGGATCGCATTTTACAGCTCCGCTTCCGAAACTAACATCAACTGCATCATCAGCAATAATCGGAACTTCCCGGTTAACAAAAGGTACGACGACTTTTTCTCCGATTAGATCTTTGTATCTCTTGTCTTTAGGATTTACCGTTATTGCCGCGTCAGCGAACATTGTTTCCGGTCTGACGGTGGCAATGGTGACGAATTTATTTTTGTTTTTTGCAAGTGGATATTTAACAAAATAAAGCTTGTCTTTTTGTTCCAGATATTCAACCTCGACGTCTTCGATGGCTGTTTGGTCTTTAGGACACCATTGAACAATATAAGGCCCCTTATAAATTAAGTCTTTCTCGAAGTAGGCCTTAAACTCTTCAAAGACTGCCCGGCGGGGGGCTTCGTCTAAGGTGAACACTTCTCTGGACCAATCGGCCGAGAGGCCCATAAAGCGCCAGGTTGCGGAGACTGACTTATATACTTCATCCTTAAATTCCCAGGCTTTTTCAAGCCACTTTTCGCGACCCAATTTTTGTTTGGATAAACCCTCTTTGGCTAACTTTTTATCAAACGTTGACTCAAATTGAATTCCGGCGTGGTCAACTCCGGGAAGAAGTAAAACGTCAAATCCCTGCATGCGCTTATATCTTGCAATCGCATCCAAAATTGAGTGCTGCATCGCGTGTCCAAGATGTAATTCACCGGTTAAATTCGGCGGAGGAATTAAAAGAGAATATTTGGGTTTTTTAGAATTGGGATCGGCTTTGAAAAATCCGCTTTTATCCCAAAACTCGTACCAGCCTTTTTCGGTTTTTTGGTTGTCATCGTTTTTACTCATCGGTATATCGTGCATATTCTAGCACGATTTTGTTGACTTTAGAATCCAAATCTTACCTAATTAGGTTAGTGAGATCAAATAAATTGTCCGGTTTTGCGCTTCTTGCCACGGCAGTTATCATTGCAGTAATTGCAGTAGTTGGTACGATAGGGTACACACAGTTTAAAAACAGAGCTGCTTTAAAGACTTCGACCCAATCAATACCTCAACCAACTCCAGTTTCTGATGAAACTGCTGATTGGAAAACTTATACGAATTCGAAATTTAATTATTCGTTTAAGTTTCCAAACGATTTCAATTTTAATTCACACACTTTTCCAGAAGACAACGTAGTTTACAGTTTAGATGCTCAATTTGAGCAAAATGATCAGCAAACAGGATCGCTAATTAAAGGAGTGAGTATAGGAAGCGTTGTCTATAAACAAGGAGAGGATCTTGAAAGATATGAACAAGGAACGATAATTGATAACTCAATTATTTCTAATCTACAACTCACAGGAGAATCAACTGCAAGCGCTTATATTCAAGAAGGAATTGAGGAGTCAATTACGATAGTTATTGATAATAAAAACGGAAAGGATGATTTCAGAGTGATGTTGTGGTGTAGTGGAGACAACCTGAGATGTAGGCAGATTTTGCCTCAACTTCTCTCCACCTTTAAATTTACAGAATGATAAATTTATCCTAAATTTGTTTGCAGTGAGCTTGTCGAACCTGTTGAAGGATAAATTCTTCGAATAAGTTTTAATTTATTTTTTGTACAAATTGCTGTGGGAATCAATTTTGACAAACAGAATGTTATCATCTTCTTCAATTTTGAAAACTGCTCGCAAATCTCCGGTTACATTGATGCTTCTATAGCCTTTGTAATTACCAATCAATTCGTGGTTATTCAAGGTTGGACTAAAGCTATCTTCCTTAAAAAGCCTTAATCTTTGTTTAAATTTGTCTTGGTGTTTTATGGGTAATTTTTTAAAGCCTTTTGTAAAATTCCTGTGATAGGCAATGGTCATAGATTATCAAGGTAATCAATCGCTTCCTCGACAGTTTTAAAACGGGGGGAAATATTACGCTTAAGCTTAATGTCTCTTTCAACCTTATCAAGCAGCTTTTCAAGCTCCGGAGTCATTCGGGGTATATCAGAAAAGTAGACTTCTCTGGTTCTGATAAAGTTCCTCAAAGAAGCATTAATCACATCACTTAAAGATATCCCAAGTTTCTTGGCGATTTTTTGGGCGTTTTCCTTGATTTCTTTATTGGCTTTGATATGAATCACTGTTTGCATTGTAACCAAAGTATATACAATAGTTATATATAAAGTCAAATAGGTTAGTTAAATTACGTTTAGATAAAGATCGAGTGTTTGACAATTAGTCATTTGCAAAGTAGAATTTTCAAATTATGACAGAGCAGAATTCATTCGACGAGCAGCCTCGAAGGAGAGGAATCTTGCCTTTTGAGAAAGGCTGGAAAATTGTTGGCGAGGCTGAGTTTTATGGAAGTCCTGACTTCTTAACACCGGTTGGACCAATAAGCGTAGACTTATATAGGCCTGCTAAATTGTCATCTTCTGAAATTTGGGGTAAGGTTGCTTATGCTGTTGATGAAAACGGCCAATTGCATTTTGGCCGTTATGCAAAGTTTTACAATCAAGGTTATTTTGAATTTACCGTGAGAACAAGATGGTTCGATGATGGCGATGAAGAAGAACTTGAGAAAAAAGGTGAGTTTGATTGCTTGGTTCAAGTTACGAATGAAATCATTTTAAAGGGGTCTAATAGAAGAGAAATAATTAAAACCGATGGCACGAGGAGCTCTAATCGTATTTGGGGATTTATTAACAATTTTTCCCCTACAGAAGAAGATAAAGGATATTTTATGATCCATCCCGAGAATCCTCTTGTTAAAAATTTGATGATCGGTTTTGAAAGACGTGGATTTAGTTCGGAGATTAAGGATGAAATCTAATATTTATTAGGCATATTCAATTCTATTTCCTGGCTAAAAATACAACCCCGGGGTAGCCTGGATTTCAAGGGGACTGACAACTTTGTCTAAAAAGAAAGCGGCGGTGGCGACCATGGCGCCGTTATCGGTAGAAAGAGATTTACTGGGGTAGGCAAGTTTGATACCCATCTTTTGGCAATTGGTTTTTAGTTGTTTACGCAGTTCTTCGTTTGCCGCAACCCCGCCGCCAATTATTATTTGTCCCACTTCGTATTCCTGTGCCGCTTTTAAAGTTTTAGCAACTAAAACATCGATGACCGCTTGTTGGAAAGAAGCGGCAATGTCAGCTTTAGAGCTGGTAGCTTGTAGTTCGTAGTTGGTAGACTGAATAACATTCAAAACAGCGGTTTTTAAGCCGGAAAAAGAAAAATCGAAGTCACCGGAATTTATCATCGGTCTGGGGAACAAAATTGCGTTTGGATTACCCTGCCTGCCGGCAGGCAGGCCTTCCTTGGCGATTTTTTCGATTGCCGGCCCGCCGGGGAAGCCCAAGTCTAAAAGCCTTGCCACTTTGTCAAATGCTTCGCCCGCTGCGTCATCGCGGGTTCCGCCAAGCCACTTGTAGGAATAATCTTTGTTCATACAAATCAAATCCGTATGACCTCCGGAGACGATTAGGGCTATCAAAGGAAAGTCGATAGTCGATAGTCGATCGACTATGGTCGGTTCAAGCATATTGATGAAAATGTGGCCCAAAAGATGATTTACAGGAACAATAGGTTTATTCAAAACCAAACCTAAAGCCTTAACCGTTTCGACGCCGACCAAAAGCGGACCAACCAAGCCGGGTCCGAAAGTAACCGCAAGTTTATCAATATCTTTTAAAGCTAATCCTGCCTCTTCAAGGGCTTTAGTAATTACGGGCAATATTGATTCAAGCTGGGCACGGGCGGCAACTTCCGGGACAACGCCGCCGGTTTTTTGGTGCATTTGCAAAGATGTGGCAACTACGTTTGAAAGCAGTTTGAGTTGGTCGTTTTGACTGTTAACAACTGCGGCCGCGGTTTCATCACACGAAGTTTCAATACCTAGTATCAACATGGTTTATTGTCCATTTTCCAATTTCCATTTGCCATTGATTTTC
>DATCJB010000033.1:0-6710 GCA_036507455.1 Patescibacteria group bacterium
CAACAAGCTTATCAATATCCCTAAGTGTTGAGTTTTCGGTGTCAAATAAATAAGCCTGTTCGCTTTTAATCGGTTTTTCCAGGTTATTCTTTTCAAAATAAAAATAATCGGTTTCCATAACAAATTCCCTACTATCTCCCCGCAGTATCTCTAAATTTTTTTGCTTTAAACGATCAAAGGCAATATTTTCCGGACAATTTAGGTAAAGGGTTATTATTTGACTTCTTGCTTTATCCACAATTGACTTAATCGCCATCCTGTTTTCCAGTTTTTTAAGATTTGCGTCAAAAATTACGCTGTATTTTGTGTGCAGCAACTTGTCAATTGTTGTATAAATAAGCTCCAAAACAGCTTCTTCCCCACGATCAAAAAAAGTTTTATTCGGAACTAAAAAAGCCTGAACTAATTCTTCGCTCAAATAAACCAAAGGCAGTCTTTCGGTTAATTTTTTAGAAATAAATGTTTTACCGCTTCCCGGAAGGCCAATTAAGATAATACAAACCGGTTTGGCGGAAGTTTGTTTTGGAATCTCAAGAACCCTGATAAGATCACCGGCAATCTGGTTTAAATTTGAGAGGGATTTATCGGGCATTAATTAAAATTTACCACAAATCTAAAGGAAGATTCTTTAACTTTAGTCTGGAGGTTTTTTTACTCGACTAAAATCTGGCCGGTCATCGAATCAGCGTGCGGAGTGCAGTGATATAGATATATTCCGGGTTTGTCAAAAACAATGGAGTAATTATCGCCCTGATTTAAATCCCTTGAATTTTGGCCGGGATAATAAGTATGTGCAGGATGAGAATCTGTATTAACAGTATGAACGGTATCATCTAAATTTACCCAAATTACTTTTGTACCTTTGGAAATTCGAGCTTTTTGCGGGTTAAATTGAAAATTTTTCAAATTAATTGTTATCTCGCTTCTTGCGGTCAAGTCTGTAAACTGTTCCGCTTGCGTGTGATCTATTTGGAATTGAAAGCTCCCGTCGTGACAGGACCCGTCTGCCCAACAAGCATTGTAATTGATTGTGTATAATCCATCCGGAGAATTTGGATCCATATTTTTACGCATAGCAAGTTTGTTTTCGTCAATTATTGTTTCGTCTACCCCATATTCTTTTTGACCGTTTTGAATCTTAATTTCACTTGGTTTTGCCAGATCAAAATTAAAATCTATGACAACATTAATGGGTACACCGGCTAAAGTTGATCCGTGGACCGGAGTGTTGCCTTCGTGATGAGCGCTTCGTTTTGGATTCGAAAATGATGGGTTGATAGAATTATTTTGGGGTGAAGTTTGGGTTGTTGTAGCTGGAGTTTCTGCTTTATTCTTTTGGCTTAGGTAGAATCCCCCGCCAATTACTAGAACAATCAATATGGGAATAACAAAAATAAGACCCTTTGACATTAAAGAAAGTTTAACAGTTCAACTGGCTTGGGTCAAACAACAAAAAAATTTGGAATTTGTCGTAAAATTGGATATAATTAGCCACGTGCGGCCAAGTCCGACTTGGCCAGCAACGTTTGACGTTGCGGGTGTAGTTCAATGGTAGAACACCAGTTTTCCAAACTGGATGCGAGGGTTCGATTCCCTTCACCCGCTCCGATTAGTTTACATACAAACTTTCTTAGGAGGTGAATTTTGACCATAATTTATAAACCAAACGGTGATAGTAGCGATGACCTTCACGGTCACGATGAGGAGCACGAGGAGGTTAAACCTCCATCAGTAACCGGTGAGGAGAATCCCGCTTCAGGATCGGCCTCATCAGATGTAATGAATATAGATAAATCACTTGAGGAGTTAGGCCTGGACAGTGATACCAACGGCGTCGACGAATTGAACATTCAAAAAGAGTTAGACGAAGAAGAAAAATAATTTAAATGAGCGCCTGTAGCTCAGCGGATCAAGAGCACTCGTCTTCGGAACGAGGGGTCGGGGGTTCGAATCCCTCCAGGCGCGCAGTAAGGAGATTTTGGAGGGATGAGAAGTTTATCCCGAACTAATGTGAGGGAAATCCCTCCAGGCGCGCAATAAAGCTAAATGGTAGGTTAAAAATTACTCTAAGATCCTAATTAAGGCTAAGTTAGTTCGACTCCTCTGGGCTCTACTGATATATTTTGATATGTTCTCCGGTTCTTGATATAATCCTTGAATGGTTGAATTTGAACAAATAGCAGGTTCTGAAGCAGCAGCTCCAATGTATCGGACAGTTGTTTCTGAATTAGATATCGAAAATCATTCCTCGTTTCTATTCAGGCCTATAAAAGTTTTGGATCTTGGTGGAGGAACGGGAACAATAGGCGATGTTATGAAAGGACAACTTGAAGAATCTTTCGGACCTCTTTCTCCTGCTGAGCTTGTTATGTTAGTGGATTATGTAAATATAGATGAGAACCTTACTGCTTTGAGCAAATCTCCGGGAAGAACTGTTCACACAGGAATCAGCAGAGCTTACCACGAAGTCGGCGCGGAAGACCCTTTTGATTTCGTTCTATCAGTAAATGCTAAACCTTCAATCCCAGCCTTTACTTTTAATGATGCCAAAAGGAATAATGCTCCTTCTGAAATTGTCAGGTTGGTGGGTACATCACCAAAGGCAATTGGTGAGACTCTTGCGAGGATAAGCTTAATCAGCACGGCTTTAGTATTACAAGAAGGAGGCAAATATATACATTTAGGGTTTATGGAAAAAGGAACACTTGATGGAATAGTGGCATATATAAGAGAGAACGGACTGGGTTTAAGGCTTGAGAAGGATGAAAAAATAGAACTTCCCGACCAAGTCAGAGACATGTTTGTGGAAGTTGATACGGGAAAAAAACCCGGAAGCAGATCATTTGAAAAAGTTAGAGCAACTTATAAGGATTATCGGCTAATGGTCATGAGAATGAAACAAGCTCCTGATAAACAAAGACTGAAGGGGCTTTTAGATGAGGAGGTTAGAAATTACCGAAGCTGGACAAGCTTTTGTGAGGTACAAGATCGTTTCGGGAGTTGGTAAAAGCCTTTCCTCAGGAAATCTTTGATAAATTTTTTAAACTTCAAAAAATTAAACATTTCCGCCGCCATTTCTTCTTATCTCCCTCCCTTTTTGTGTGTTTTGTGGGTGATTTTAGGGTATAATATGTATTGATAGCTTTAAGATCTTGTAGCTTATTTGACGCGCGAACAAGGCTATCGAATATGGTGTTCCAGCGAGGAACATCTAGGCGCGCTTAGCATTTATTTGAAGTAGAAGATTATTTGAATGTCCAAGATTTGGCATCTTTATATCGTTGAAGCTAGAGATAAAAGTTATTATACGGGCATAACTACCGATATAAAAAGAAGGTTGTTGGAACACAATAATAAAATTGGTGCCAAGTCGCTAAAAGGTAAATTACCGGTTAATCTGGTTCACAGCGAAACTTTTAATAACCAGGCAGAAGCAGCCAAAAGAGAAAGCGAAATTAAAAGTTGGAGAAAGCAGAAGAAAGTTGCTTTAATAAACGGCCTTTAGGCCGTTTACCCCGAATGCATATGAGGGGAGGAACGAAATGATTAGGCCTTTAGGCCGAGGAGTGAAACAAGAGGCCTTTAGGCCGAGGAGTGAAACGACGAGGCCCAGTACCTCAGTGGTAGAGCAGTTGCCTTTCTGTCAAATTATGCGCCGTTAGCTCAATGGTAGAGCAGCTGCCTCTTAAGCAGCTGGTTACAGGTTCGAATCCTGTACGGCGCACTGAATAATTTAACATTTTTGTAAAACAAAAAGAAGCAATTGGTCGTGAATTCGAATCTCACCTGGGTCACACGAAACTATTTAATTTAATAAGGAAGCGAAGTACTTCCGTTTCCCCCGCCGGCAAGTTGGGCATAGGCAACGTATATGACTGCGTAAACAATTAAACCAATAACGGCGTATATAACAATCCACTGCCAAAGAGGCCGTTTACCATACCCTTTTTTAGCCGGTTGGTTAGTCGGAGCAGGTCCGGTTGTACCGCCGGATGGAGCTGCATTTGAATTTTGATCATCCATTTTTATTTACACCTCTATTCTCAATTAACATCTATCATCTATAATCTAAGGTCTATAGTCTAACTCACTCCCAAGTCACTTCAAAATCATATGTTGAAATTACGGACGATTTTTTGATGGTTCTTAACTCGAAAGGTAATTTCTGACCGATATCCATCAACCCGTCATTAATAGGTACAAAATCAGATACTAAATCGACTACTTTTCCTTGTGAGTCCTTAAAAAGCGCTGATACTCTAACGTTGGAAACGGGTCTATTTAGTTGGTTAACAGCTTCACCGATTATTCTGACTGGTGACAAGTCAGAGAGTAATTGAACATTGGCAAGTACGACTCCGCTTTTTCCATCAGACGAATTTGTTCCCGCTACGCTTCCGAATCCTTGGGTAAGTTTGGAAAGTTGTTGTTCTTTTTGTGTTTCATCTGCTAATTTTTGATCCTCTTCCTGTTTCTTTGAAAGTTCTGCTTGACTTAATTCTCTTTGAACAAGTCTTATAATACTTGATTTTTTGGAAAACTTTTTAGCCTCTATACTTAATACATTTTCCCCTTCTTTTAGATTAACCAGTGCAGTAAAGGTCCCGTCGCCGTTTCTGTGGACTGTTTGGGTATCATTTATTTTAATTTCGCTATTTGACGGTTCAACTTTTCCTTTTACCAGAACTTTGTCGTCTGTTATTTGGGCGTCTTCTTCGGGATTTTCTAGCGTAATGATAGGCTGATCAACGTTTATTCTTTGGTTAATGAAGAAAGCTCCAAGTCCGAACATTGTGGCAAAAACAATTAACTTTAAGGCGGTTCTGTTACCCCATTTTGCGGGAAGATTTCGTAGAGTTGACAGTGTAAATCTTCTTCCCATCACCGGCGGAAATTGAATTTTATTCTGATCGTAGTTTGAATCATTCAAAGGAGCGGAATATCCAACGTTTGATTGATCTGGGTTCTGATCAAATTCCGGCAGATCAGGCATGTTAAGTTTCATCTTACTTAATAGTAGTTGGATAGAATTTAACTTGTCAAATGAAAGAAGGTGAAAATCTCTAAAGTGCGCCTGGCGTGATTCGAACACGCGACCTACTCCTTAGAAGGGAGTTGCTCTGTCCAACTGAGCTACAGGCGCATTTTTCGCTCTCTTTTTGATTTAATCAAAAATATCAGTGCACTTCTAGTGCAGCTGATTTCCACTGAGCTATGGGGGCATATATACCAAGCTATTTTAACAAATTTAGCCTTGATTTTCTACTTAATAACTTATTGTGATACAATTTCAAATCTCAAGCACATTAAAAGCAGATTCGCAAAAACCTCAACAGCGAGGCAAAACCTTAAAGGAGGTTAATCAAACACGATGAAAGACAAGCAACTGGCATCGCTTGTTATAAGTGCAGTGATCATGTGTTTTGTCGGCATTACTTTGAGTTCGGTTTTTCAATTGAGTTACGAAGTAAGCCTTGCCACCTCTTATATTTTGGGAGTAGGTTATTTTTTGTGGATTTCTTTTACACTTGAAGACTTGTCCGAAACAAATAGTAAGAAGCGTTAAAAAGCAAAAATCAATCCTTTGCCTTTCGCTTCTTACTATCCAATAGTATTAATAAGCGGCAGGTTTTTCAAAAACCGGAGATTTTGAAGAAACCTATCAATCAATCCCTTATCTTGGTTTATGATATTTGCTTCTGCAAAATTCGGTTCGGCAAAAAGGCTGACTTTTTCAATTTCATTATCATATGAATTCTCACCGTTAAAAAATATTAACGTTAAATCATCCTGGTTTGTTTGCGTTGGCGTAACTTCTATTTCAAAACTATATGAATTGCCCGGCTCAACTCTTGTATCTTGGGAAATTTCAAGCGTTGTGATTTTTGCATTACTTTTTTGCAGAACTGTCAAGTAAGTATTATTGGTTTCGTTCCAGATTGATTGACCCAAGTTTTTAAAAGTTAATTGGATTTTTGTTTTTTTGCCAACAACTAGTTGTTTATTTGCGACTACTTTTTCCAAAAATGCCAGGTTTTGCTGGACGGGTTTTCCCTGAAGTTTTGAGAGATCCTGAATTGTTTTAAAGTGCGGGTAGTAATCTTCTGTTGAATCACCTAAAACATTTAATACTTTTGTTAGCGGGTCTACTTTTTTAAATGAAAAATGATCAAATAATTTATCCTGATAATTTAAAATAAAGGGAGTGACTGCGATAATTTTCGGATCATTCCAGACAATTTCGTACGCTGTTTTAAAATAATCCGCGACTGTACTGCCGGGAAGTAAAGTTCGGTCCTTGTCAATTCCTTCGGAGTGTTTCCAGCCGGTTTCAGTTATAAATACGGGTAAATCTTTATTAACCCCCAGACTTTTTAAAAGATTAATCTCCCATTCATAAGTCTTAACCGTTCCTCTTCCGGATTCGGTTGGTGAGCCCGAAAAGTTGGGTGCCGGATATGAATGCGACGCCCAGCCGTCAAGTTTATTAAAAATATCAGGTACCGTTGAAATCATTTCTTTAATGAATAACTCTTCATCGAAGTAAGCTTGTGGTCTGTGAGGAGCTGATGCATCAAAACCGGCGTTTAAGACAAAAAAGTCTTCGGATTTATTTTTTAACGCATCAATCGTTGAATTTAAAGTTTGCGCATAATTTTCCGGGTCAGACGAATTTCCCCATTCAAGTCCGTGGTTTGGTTCGTTGTATA
>DATCJB010000034.1:0-11079 GCA_036507455.1 Patescibacteria group bacterium
GCCGCTAAAGAGTGCAACGACAGTCGACAAGCTAGGTAACTAGCGCTTGGGAGGCGGTCCGTTAGATTGGTTTGGGGAAAATTAGCGTCCACCAACAGGGTGAACACTGAAGTTTTCCACGCCAACAACGGGCCGCCTGCCAAATCCTTGATAGATTTTTTCACAACAAGCAACCAGCCCTTATTTTTTTTGGAAAAGTTTTTTTAAATATCCCAGAAGATAAATTATAAGTACTTTTTATTTCAAGAAGTTACCAAGAAAAAACCCCGTTTTCGAGTTCGAAGCGAGGTTTTTTCGTTTTGTTCCCGAGTCCACTCAAAAAAGTGGAAGGGGATTAAAAGTATCAGCCGAACAATACATTATAATAAATAAATTATTAAATGTTGTTTACTGATATTTCCGAATAAAATTCGGAAATTAGCCTCCGATCTTAAACATGGAGGTACCGCAAACTGGACACTTTCCTTTCATTGCTTTCTTGCCGTTTTTCATGGTGACAGGTTGAGCGTTCGGGTCCTCTCTCTTTGTGCGGCACTTTACGCAGTACATAGAAGCCATAATATTCTTGTCACCTCCCTTCCTAATTACTTGGGAATAATTTACCAAATAATTAATGAAAACTATCTTAAAAATATTAGCCTCAACTTGAGGCTAAACAAAGCTAACAATAGCACAGGCTAAATTATTATGTCAAGCGTAACTTAATTTTTTTACCAAAAAATTTTTAAATTTTGAAAACGAATTTTAACAAGATTTGAAGTGTAACTGCTGCGATTACAAATACCAATACTTTAACGAGTTCTTTTTTTAAAAAAGAAAAGTCTGTTTCGGAAGTCGTTGAATTTCGATTATTGGATGTTGAAACTTTTCCTTCTGTAATGCTTACGGTCTGTTTAATCTGGTTAATCGCGTCAGTTAAGGAGTAGGTTGCAAGTAAAGCCTTATCTCTTCTTTGGTCCGAAGATAATTTATTCTTTTTATTTTTTGGCATAAGTTATAAGGAATCTTACCTAAATAAAAAGTTTTTTTCAAATTTAGAATTTTGTGTTAGGTTTGACTTTCCTTGGAAAATTTTGTTTAATTCAAAAAGGGTAAGAAAATTATCCAAATTTTTTATTGTGACTAAATTAATCTTAAAATTTCAAGGACTTTCAGCAGGAGCCAAAATAGTCTGGTCAATATTGATTCTTTTAGTTTTGTTTTTAATCTCTTTTGGAATTACACTCGGAGTTTTAAAAGCTTTAGGCAAAAGCATTTCCTCCCCCTTATCGCCTCTTTCTAATTTAAAGGATACAACGAGCGAAAAAGGCGGTAGCGGAACAAACGCATGTCCTTTAAACGGATTAACCTTCAACGATGATCAAAAAGAAAAATGGGAAAAAAGGCGTCCTCTTGGAGTAATGGTTGAAAATCATCTTGACTCCCGCCCTCAATCCGGAGTTTCCCGGGCAGACGTAGTTTACGAAGCGGTAGCAGAGGGTGGAATAACCCGGTTTTTGGCTATGTATTTGTGTCAGGACGCCGGTGATATTACACCGATTAGAAGTGCCAGAACTTATTATGTTGACTGGCTGTCTGAATATGATGCGCTTTATTCCCACGTAGGCGGAGCAAATACTGACGGTCCGGCTGATGCTTTGGAACAGGTCAGGGACTACGGTATCCGTGATATGGATCAATTCGGTTTAGGGTTTCCGACATATTGGCGGGGATCAGATCGCTTTGCACCGCACAATGTTCATTCAACTACCGAGAAGCTTTGGGAAGCTGCAGAAAAAAGGAATTGGGGTCCCCAGGATGAGGAAGGGAATCGGTGGGATGAGAATTTTGTAATATGGAAATTTAAAGATGATGCGCCCAGCGAGTCAAGAAGAAATCCAACTAAACCTTTAGAGGTTGATTTTTGGGAAGGACCGGATGATTATGATGTTACTTGGAAATATGATTCAACAACTAACACTTACCTGCGGTTCCACGGCCAAACGGCACACGTTGATGCTTTAACAAACGAACAAATTGCTCCCAAGGTTGTAGTTATTCAATTCCAGGATGAATCCAGTGCTGACGACGGTTATCCAGGAAACGTTCACTTGCTTTACGAAACGATCGGATCCGGAAGCGCTTTAATGTTTATGGACGGAAAAGTAATTGTAGGCGAGTGGCAAAAGGATTCCAGAACAACGAGGAGTAAGTTTTTAAATGAATCAGGTGACGAAATTGAATTAAACCGAGGACAGATTTGGATACAAATTGTACCAACTGGTTCGAAAGTAACATATTAAAGTTTACTCCCGCCTCGCGTCGACAAACGACAGCGAGTCGAGGCGGGCCTGCCCGACTTAGGGGAAAGGTCATAAAAGGCTTCCGGCCCAGAAGGGTCTTATGCCGAAAGGGAGGTGATTATTAGTGTTACAAGACCTGTTTATCTCAAAAGTCAGGGTCAAAATTCTGCAACTGCTCCTAAGACAACCCGGACAAATCTATCACGTTCGCGAAATTGTTAGACAAATTTCCGAAGAAATTAACGCGGTTAGACGCGAACTGGCTCACATGGAAAAAGCAGCTATGGTAACTAGCGAATGGCGTGCTAATCGAAGGTATTACAGTTTTAGAAGTGATTATTTATTTTTTGAAGATCTTCTCTCGATGATTCACAAAACCGTTGGGCTTGGTGGAGATTTGGTCAAAAACCGCAACAAATTGGGAAGAGTCAAATTTGCTTTTATATCAGGAAGCTTTGTAAGGGGTAAATCTCCAAACTCTTCCGATGTAGACTTGGTTGTTGTCGGAAATGTAATTTTGCCTCAACTTGCTTCGATTGTTAAAGAGGAAGAAGCAAGGCGTGAGCTGGAAATTAATTATACGGTAATGACTGAAGAAGAATTTACGTTTAGAAAGCGCCGGGGAGATCCATTCATTGGCGAGATTCTTTCTAAATCGAGGGTTATGCTGCTAGGTGATGAGGAAGAGATGCTAAAAACTAACTAGTTTTTAGAATTGACTTCTACCAATCAGCTTTTGATAGAATGATTTCAATGAAAAAACCAAGGTTTTTGTTTTGGTTAATTGTTGTGCTTGCTCTTTCGGCTTTGGTTGTTGATTTTCCCAAGGTGCCGGTTAAATTTAACGTGGGCAAATATAAAGTTGACACTCTTTTAGCTCACCCAAGATTGAATTTAGAAAAAATTGGCCTTCCGATAAGTTCCGATTTAGAACCTAAATTAGGTTTGGATTTGCAAGGCGGAACACATCTGGTTTTAGAGGCAGATACAACCAACATTAAAAATGAGGACAGGAAAATTGCACTTGAATCTCTAAAAACTGTCGTTGAAAGAAGAGTAAATTTATACGGCGTCTCTGAAGCTTTAGTTCAAACATCGATAGTAGGGGATTCTCACAGAATTCTGGTTGAATTACCCGGAGTTTCGGATGTTTCATCAGCGATAAAATTAATCGGTCAAACCGCAAAATTAGATTTTAGGGAATTGCCGGCTACCGCCTCGGCCAGTCTAGCTTCCCAAACTGCAACCTTGGACCAGTATGTTTCAACAGATCTCGGCGGCCAAGATCTTCAAAAAGCTTCTCCGGTTTTTAGCACACAAACCGGAAAACCGGAAGTCCAGCTTCAATTTACCCAGGAAGGCGGAAAAAAATTTGAGGAAATTACCAAAAGAAATGTTGGCAAACCTCTTGCAATATTTCTTGACGATGAAATTGTTTCTGCGCCAACCGTTCAATCAGTAATTACCGGAGGAAGCGCCGTCATCAACGGCCAGTTCACGGCTGAACAATCAAAACAACTGTCCGTTCAACTTAATGCCGGTGCATTGCCGACGTCAATTAAAGTTATCGAACAAAGAAATATTGGTCCTACCTTGGGCCAGGAATCCATTAACGCCAGTTTAATTGCCGGAGGGGTTGGTTTAATTGTGGTTGCAGCCTTTATGATTTTTATGTATGGAAGGTATGGGTTAATTGCGGATTTTGCTTTGATTATCTATTCACTTTTGGTTTTTGCCGTTTTTAAATTAATCCCCGTAACTTTAACGTTAGCAGGAATAGCAGGATTTATTTTATCAATCGGAATGGCAGTTGACGCCAATATTTTGATTTTTGAGAGAATGAAAGAAGAGATAAGATGGGGGAAGACGAAAGAAAAAGCAATCGAAGCTGGTTTTTTAAGAGCCTGGAGTTCAATTAGGGATTCGAATATCTCATCACTGATAACCGCTGCGATTTTGTATTACTTTGGATCAGGAATTGTTAGGGGATTTGCAGTAACTTTAGCGATTGGAATTTTGTTTTCGATGTTTTCATCGATTACGGTTTCCAGAACATTTTTGAGATATTTTTTGAAGAACGAATAAAGTTTAACCAATGGATGAACCAAATTTAGAATCAAAAGAAACTGATAGTTTCTTTGAAAAATTAATTACAGCGCTTGAAAAACACCAACAGGCAGCTGTCCGCTCTTTTAAAAAGAATCATAAAAAAACAGTTAAATGGCTCAACTCGCGCGGTGGGGATGTCGGTAAACTCGGAGGGAAAGTTGCCGGTCAAATTTCAAAAGGAGTTGTTACAACTGCGGTCGTTGCAGCAACAGGCTTGCCGCTAACAGCAATCTCGACTCCAAATGCATTTCCTGCTCCAATAATAGAAGTAACACAAGCTACTGATAAAGTGAAAGATTTAGTCGAAACCGGAAATTTAATTTCCGGTTTAAGACAATCTCAAGACAGACAGACCGAAGATGCTTTAGCGAACAATCTTTCAAAGCTAACAGGAATAAAACTTGCAGCTAAAATTGATAACAAAGGATTAACCAGAGTTTTAGGACGCATAGGTGCAGAGCAGCATTTATATCGCTATCCGGGAGAAACGATTAACGACCATTTGCCAAATACGTTCGAGAGAGCAAACTATGGACCCGAGGGGATAGCTCCCCACCAGGGCGCTTGGGGTTATTTTGCAAACAATAAATCCAATTTAACTCCTGATTTGGTCGAGAAAGAAAAATATTATTTAGCTGTCCAGACTTTTGTTATTCCGGAATGGAATTCAAACTGGTCAGAATTAAAAGATTGGTTCAAATATCGTAAGATGTTGGTTTATAATCCAAAAAACGGAAAAAACGTTGTTGCCGTTGTTGCTGATGCAGGACCGGCTACCTGGACTGGAAAGCACTTTGGCGGTTCCCCGGAGGTGATGGAAGAATTAAAATTGACAACCGGCAATAAATCAGGGGAAGTTGTAATTCTTTTGATCGATGATCCGCAGGATCAGGTTCCGTTGGGACCGCTTGAAAAAAATATTGGCGTAGCTTTTATGACAAAATCAAAGTAATTATGTCACTTATAAAATTATCAAAAGAAAAAACATTAAAAGAATTAGGCTTAAGTCACTTAACAGACGATCAGCAAAATCAGGCGTGGCAATTAATTGTTAATATTGTTGGAACAAGGGTTTTGGATGAAATTTTAAAATTATTATCCGAAGAGGATAAAAAAACATTTCTTGAGTTTTTGGAAGAGAACGAAGTTCATGCAACAGAGTTTTTAAAATTGAAAATTGATAATTTGGACCGAAAATTATCTGAATTTGTGCAAATCATTAAAAATGACTTAAAAGGAGAAATAGAAAATGTTCGAGAATAGTATCTTAAAAATTATTAATAAAAGGATTTATTTTTTTATTTTCTCGATTGCAATTATCGCGGCGGGACTTGCCTTTTTGTTTATTTACGGGTTAAGACTTGGGGTTGATTTTTCCGGCGGATCTTTGATTGAACTTCAATTTAATCAAAGCGTCGACCAAAATCAGGTAAAAGAAGCGGTTTCAAGCCAACAGGTTGAATTATCGACAATTACCTCAACCGGGGAAAACATATATCTTTTGAGAACAAAAACAATTGATCAGGAAAAAAATGACGAACTGAAAAAAGCATTAGTTGAAAAGTTCGGCGAAGTTGAGGAAGTCAGATTTGAAACCATCGGTCCTGCAGTATCAAAGGAAATCGGCCAAAATGCTCTAAAAGCAATTGTAATATCGATTTTAGCGATCGTTATTTATGTCAGTTGGTCATTTAGAAAAGTACCAAGCCCGGCTTCTTCAGTAAATTTTGGTATGGCAACTATCGTAGCTTTAGTTCATGATGTTTTGGTGGTAGTCGGAGCTTTTGCAATTTTTGGTCATTACTTTGGAGCCGAAATTGACTCATTATTTGTAACCGCAATATTAACCGTAATCGGATTTTCGGTTCACGATACAATTGTAGTTTTTGATCGGGTTCGCGAGAATTTAAACCGTCATCCGGGATTTTCTTTTGAACAGACGGTTAACCATTCAATTTTGCAAACTTTAGTAAGATCCTTGAGTACATCTTTAACGCTAATTTTCGTTTTGGTTGCTCTTTTGATTTTTGGAGGTGCAACTCTTAAGTGGTTTATGCTTGCACTTTTGATTGGTGTAATGACCGGAACTTATTCTTCAATTTTTACTGCGTCACAACTCTTGATTGTTTGGCAAAATTGGACAAGGAAAAAGAAGGAGGTGAAGATTTAAGTGATTAAACAAATCGAAGCGATTCTACTCTCAAGCGGGAACGCCCAAAAATTAGCTGATTTTTATAAAGACGTTGTTGGTCTTCAAATAACTGAAGAAATTGAAGTTGGCGAAAAGGGTGAAAAAGGATTTGAAGTTTCTTTCGGGAAAGGGAACGGAGCAGGACTTTACATTATGGATCATTCAGAAATTAAGGGTAAAAATTCTCAAGGTGCAAGAGTGATGTTCAATTTGGAAGTTGACGATATAGAAAAAGAGGTTGCGAAAGTAAAAGAGAACGGTGTGAAGTTGGTTCAGAATATCTATCACGTTGAAGGTTACGGCTTGATTGCTACTTTTGAAGATGTTGACGGAAATTACTTTCAGTTCGTTCAGGTAAGACCTAACGAAAGTTAAACGATTCAAAGGTAAGATTAAAAATGGCACTTGAGTTTATACAGCCTCAAAAAGACAGGAAATATACAAGTCATACGCTATCTAAACAGGTACAGCAGGGGCTTGAAGGGAGTTCATTAAATGAAACTCAAACCTTCCATATATCTTGTGAAAGGGCGGTTATTAACGGCTTGATTTGGATCAGGTCAAACATTGAGGAAGAAAATTGGAAAGACCAAAACATTGAATTAACCGAATCGGCCAGGAAGCACACTCAAACCTGCAGGGGTAAATTTTGTAGAGAAGTTGCTTTTAAATTCAACGATTCGTATGTTAATTCTTTAAAATCAGAAACTTTCGATAAACAACTTGATCATTTGAGAAAAGCCTTTATTGATTTAGAAAACCGCGTACAATCGGCAATTTTGGAAAATAACTTCTGTCAGGTTAACCGGATATAATCCGGTTTTTTTATGCCGGAGCAAGTCCTTTTTTGTTCAGAATAAACCATCCCAAGTACTGCAGGACAGAAGCGATTACTCCCAAAATGATTGCAACCCAAAATGCACTGATTCCCAGTCCGGTATATAAAGCGAATCGGGCAAGTATCCAAATTGCTGCAATATTAACAATCGCGTAGATCACTCCGGAAATTTTTGGATCGTTGCTAGGTAATTTTAGTGCTTTTACAAGCGGGTCAACCAAAGAAACAACCAGGGTTAAAATTAAACTGTTTAAAATTGCAGAAGTTAACGGTTGAACAAATTCGTTTTCCAAAACGATCATACTTGGTGCAAACAGGGAAGCCAGGTATAAAATTACAAAGTTAATAACCCAAATTAAAACGAACAAGGGTAATTGTTTTTTAAACATTTATAATCACCTCCTTTGAAACTTTTTGCTTTGCAAAAAGTTACGGTCGTTTTCGATTAAGTCGAAATCAGACCATTAGACCCTTCTATTCCGAGTGAGCGAGAACCACGGACTTTAGGCCGTGGATGAAGCTCATAGTCTCGCGAAGCGAGGATCAAAATACCACGTCCTTCAGGACGTGTGTAGTTT
This sequence comes from Patescibacteria group bacterium, assembly GCA_036507455.1. Lineage (GTDB taxonomy): Bacteria > Patescibacteriota > Microgenomatia > Curtissbacterales > DATCJB01 > DATCJB01. The sequence continues at coordinate 7,999 of DATCJB010000034.1, forward strand.
ATTTTTGCGCTTTTTGCTTAAATTCTTCAAGTCTAATTAAAAGATTTTCTTTAGTATTCTTGGCTTTACCTTCTTCAACTGCTTCAAAAATTTTGTTTAAGATTTTGCCGACTTGGGGAGAAGGTTTGATATTTAATTTTTCCATCACATCATTTCCGTTTATGGCTAAGTCCCGAATCGAAAAAGGAGGGTTTAATACTTTTTCGATCAAATTCAAAAATCGGTTTAAACGCCAGCTTGTTGCTTCCTTCAAACCTCCTCCAAGCCTGTCTCCTATTCGAAGGTCGATCATGTCTTTAATATAATCTTTTCCGACTCTTTGAATGAATCTTCTGGCGGCTGTTAAAGTTGTTGCTTCATCAACTGAAAACTGGTGCCACCTGACAAGCGTCACCAATTTCTCTCTTTCTTTTCTGGTCAAATGAAGCCTGTCGGAAATTTGTCTGGCTATTTTAGCCCCCGCTACTTCGTGATTATAAAAGGTAATTGTTCCCCTTTTATCTTTGCCGGCGGTTTCCGGTTTGCCAACGTCGTGAAGTAAAGTTGCAAATTTAACTAAAGGATCTTTGCTGGGACAAAACTTAAGCGAGAAAAAAAGATGATTGCCGACGTCATAAATGTGATGACGGTGGATACTTTTCTGCTCTATCCCAAAACATTTCTCGACTTCGGGCAGTACAAGTTCAAGAAGTCCTGTGTTTCTTAACATCATAAAGCCATCATAAGCAAAGTCTGTTGCTAAAATTTTAAATAATTCATCTCTAATTCTTTCTTGCGAGATGTTTTGAATGAGGGATGCATTTTTTTTAATAGATTCAAAAGTTTTGTTTTCAATCGTGAATTGGGTTTGAGTTGCAATTCTGACTGCCCGAAGCAGTCTTAAGGAGTCTTCAGAAAATCTTTCGTCAGGGTCGCCCACGGTTCTGATGATTTTACTTTGCAAATCTTGTTGTCCACCAAAAGGATCAATGATTTCGTAAGAGAGCTTACCAGAAGTGAACGAAGTGAGTTGAAGGGCTATCGCATTAATGGTAAAGTCTCTGCGTTTTAGATCTTCTTCGATCGTTTTTCCCCATTCGATTTTATCCGGATGGCGTTTATCCAGGTATCCTTTTTCGGATCTATAAGTGGTGATTTCAATTTGTTCCCTGCTCTCTATTTGGGTTGGATCAATTTTTGATAAGGGAATTTTAACTGTTCCGTATTTGTTATCATAAAAACCTCCGACTAACTTTAGAGTTTGGTCAGGTTTTGCATTTGTGGCAAAATCCCAGTCTTTTATTTGGTTTGCGGACTTGTCACTTATTAGATCACGGACTGCGCCGCCTACAATCTGGATCGAAAATCCGTTTTTTTGAAATTTGTCAATTATTTTTAAACAATAAGCTGGGAGTTTTTTGATCATTAAATATGTAAAGATATTAAATCTGCTAAAATGATATGTCGTTTATACAATAATTGTAGCAAAATTTTCTATGCCAAAATTTGAATGGGTAATTTTAAATAAGACAAGCAATAATACTTTAACCCCGGATCTACTTTCTCAAACATTAATCAAAAATCGTAAAATTTCAAATTTAGAGGATTTTCTTTCCCCGAATTTAAACTCGTTTTTAAATTTAAACTTTGGAGAAATTGATAAAGCCGTAAGTAGAATAAAAAAGGCCATCGAAAACCGCGAAAAGATTGTAGTTTATTCTGATTATGATGCTGATGGGATTTGCGGAACGGCAATTCTTTGGGAAACCCTGCACAGGTTAAAAGCAAATGTCCTGCCTTACATTCCTGATAGGGTTTCGGAAGGGTACGGCCTGAATAATGAAGCCATTAAAAAATTAAAAGACGATGGGGTTGGCTTGATAATCACGGTCGATCACGGTGTCGCAGCTTTTGAAGAAATTGAATATGCAAAAAGTTTAGGAGTAGACGTGATAATTACCGACCACCACGTCTTGCCTGAAAAATTACCGGTTCCTTTTGCTTTCATTCACACAACAGAGTTGGCCGGAGCAGGAGTTGCTTTTAGATTTGCAATCGAAATTGGCCGAATATACGGGATCGAAAGTGAGGTTATGAACAAAATTGAACTGGCAGCGCTTGCAACAATTGCTGATTTGGTTCCTTTAATCGGTTACAATCGGGCAATTGTAAAAGTTGGACTTGAGAAGATTAATCACACTCAACGGGTAGGACTTTTGGCACTTTTTGAGCAAGCCGGAATAATTAAAGGTAAGATCGGGGTTTATGAGATCGGTCACTTGATTGCTCCAAGAATTAATGCCTCCGGAAGACTCGAGAACGCAATCTCGTCTTTGAGGCTTCTTTGTACTAACAATCCCAAACAAGCCAGAGTTATAGCCAGAGAATTATCAATAACAAACACTAAAAGACAGGATTTAACTCAAAACGCCGTTGAACAGGCAAGAAATATGGTTGATTCCAACCGGATTTTGGTTCTTGCACATTCCGAGTGGCACGAGGGAATTATCGGACTGGTTGCATCGAGAGTTGTGGAAGAATTTAAAAGACCGGCGATCGCAATTTCCAAAGGCCAAATATTTTCAAAAGGTTCAGCCAGGTCTATCGCGGGATTTAATATTGTTGAAGCTATACGTTCCTGCGAGGATTTGCTAATTAAAGCAGGAGGTCACCCAATGGCGGCAGGATTTACAATTGAGACTAAAAATATTCAAAAATTTATTGAAAAAATCAATATTTATATTGAAAAAATTACCAATGGTAAGGAAATTTTGCCCCAACTTTTAATTGATTGCCACCTTTATCCACAAAATGTTAATTTTGATCACTTTAACACGGTTCAAAAATTTTCTCCGTTTGGAATTGGCAATAATGAACCGGTTTTTATCGCTAAAAAAGCCAGTGTTGAAGAGGTCAGAACAGTAGGCAATACCAACAGACATCTTAAATTAAAAGTTTCCGGCATGGAAGCTATCGGCTTTAACTTAGGAGGTTTTGTTTCTCAAATCAGACCCCGGATGCAAATTGATTTAGCTTACTGCATTTCCTTGAATGAATGGAACGGATCCTCAAATCTCCAGATGAAAATTAAAGACCTGGATT
>DATCJB010000035.1:0-6151 GCA_036507455.1 Patescibacteria group bacterium
ATTTTTAGACCGGGATCAGGTCGAAAGACTTCTTAACTCACCGGAAATTTCGACGCCGCAGGGTTTAAGGGACAAGGCTATTTTGGAATTATTATTTTCAACAGGACTTAGGGTCAGCGAGTTAACCAAACTTGACAGGGACCGGATTAATCTCGACAGAAAAGAATTCGGAGTTATCGGCAAGGGTCAAAAACAAAGAATTGTTTTTATTTCCGATAAAGCGGCAGATTGGATAAACAGATATTTGTCACAAAGAATAGATGAGTATAAACCTTTATTTATAAGGTACTCCGGAACAAACGAGGAAATCGGAACGGGCGAATCAATGCGTTTGACTCCCCGATCGGTCCAGCGGATTTTAGATAAATATGTTCTAAAAGCCAAAATTCCGGTTAAGGCGACCCCCCACACCTTGCGCCACAGTTTTGCAACGGATTTACTAATCAACGGTGCGGATTTGCGAAGTGTTCAGGAAATGCTTGGCCACAAAAACGTGGCCACGACGCAAATCTATACCCACGTTACAAACGCCCAGCTTCGTGACGTGCACAAAGCGTTTCATTCTGGGAATGATACTCACGAACCCGTTTCTGCGGATAAAAAATAACATTGTCCCATAGTATTTGATTTCATAACTCATCTGTTATATAATTTATTTATTCACACTTCAAAGACTCCGCGGTTTGGCCGTGGTTTTCTTGGAGTTTGAGGTACCTTAACAACTCGTCCGTAAGTTCAGGCCCAAAGGAGGCAAAAATGAAGACCGGATCAATCGTAAGGACTCTAGTGGGTTTCATGTTGATTTTTTTCATTGGAATGATACTCGGGGCTTACATCTCCGATAATGAGTGGCGTAATCCCTCTTTTTCGGAGGAGATCTTACCGGCCGTCCTGATTTCCGGATTGGTTTCTTTTGTTTTGGCGGCAATGATTATTTTTCCTGACTTCCTTCGCTTTGATTCAGAGAGCGAGAGTCAGGATCAGGTCACCGATACCCGGGTTAAAGAAGAGAAAAGATAGTCTTCTTCTCTTCTTTAAGTTCATTACGCGTAGCCTGGGCGGGATCCCAAATCCTGTTCGAAGGCTACAAGTACGCGGCCAAATAAGGCGCGTTAGAAAGGAAGTGTGCAGAATGTTCCCAACGAGCTGGATTGGGGTAGTTTACTACCTGGCCGGAGCATTCGCGACCGGTTTGTTGATCGGAATTAACCGAAGCATCAGCTTCAGCCCGGCAACCGACGTGCCCTACTTAGTGGCCGTTTTAGCGGTCACGGGAATCGTGTCTGTGTGGGCTAACCAGCAAACAGCGAGCGAAGAGCTTGGGTATGTTGTTGGGAAGAGATTGGTCAGGGTCATACCTGAACCAAAAACTTAATACGGACGAAAAAGGCGGGAAAGTAAGGCTTTTCAAAAAGAAATGCGGCAATCGCGCTGCTAACTCTTTTTTTTCAGCACTACCTACGCCTAAAGACAAAAAGCATTTTTTGATTGATTACTACAATTTGTAGTGAACAGTTAGAAGGTGCTTTTTTTATTAAATTCAAAGTAAAATTGATGTGCTAAAATTCTTTTAGTGAAATTATTTAAAATATTACTAAACCGATCACTACCCTAATTGCTTCCTGGACAGCAACCAGGCTTAAGTTTCGTTAGGATTATTTTTGCAAAGCTCTATAATTTTTTCTACTTCCGAGGTCGGTACTGCAATAACTCTACCTATTCTAATTGAATGAACCGCATTATTATCAGGCAAAGCGTTTAATTCTCTGGTCATTCTGTGGCTGGATATTTTATTATCTCTTGCAATACTTCTTAAGGATACATATCCTTCAGGAATTCCGTTTCTTGACCAGTTTGTCGATTTCTCTTTAGGCATGATAAGTATTTTAAACAAGCCCATCTCATAAAATCAACCCCGCTGCTTTTTATATAAACTAATTGTAGACCGCATAATTCCCGCAAAATCACGCACTTCGACTCGTTCTACTTTGCAGAACTCGCTCAGTATAAATATCTCCCAAGCTATGTACGTGGGTGAAGTAATTTAATGATCGTTTACGTTGAACGTATGTGAGACGTTTACGCCGAACGAATATGAGGCGTTTACGCCGAACGTATGTGAGGCGCAGGAATCGCGCAAAGAATTGCGCAAGTTAATTTAATCGGTTTAAAATTCCTCTATGGTGCGATCGATGGGGAGAAACTCGGTACACCTGCTATCTACTTTGTGAATGTATTTAACTTGCCGATCGCCAATTATTGTGCACGCAAAAAATGTTTTATCAAGTTCAAGTTTCATTCCTCTTCTTGCTTTTGGATCGGTTGGAAGATCACCTTCATAAAGTATGAAATCAAAAGTTTTTGATGGTTGCCCATTTACCCTTAAAGAACTGATTCTGGCAACACCTAAATTTAAAAGTTTTAAAAAATTATCTGCGTATCCTTGTTTAAAATTAAAAATTCTTTCACCAATCTTAATCCCTGAATATAACATGAGTGTTTCTCTTAAATCGATTAAAGGAACTATTGGTTTTTCAGAACCATCGAAGTTAGGGACATTTTGACTTAGGATTTTATCAATAGATACCCCAAAATTTTCATCAAATATTTCTCCGCTAATGCCCATTCTAATGAGTGTTTCGTCCACCTTTTTTTCCCAGTTTTCATCGTCTTTAAGTAAATAATCCAGTCGTTCTTCCGCAAGTAAGTATTTTTCCATTACTTTTTTAACATTTGATTTTAATAAAATACTGTTTATTTCTTCTAGACTTTTGGGTTGGCAATAAGCCCCAGACTCAATTAATTTGTCGTATTTGTCGAAAATGCTTATTAGTGGTAATTTAATTTCCAAAACTAAATTAGGATATTGGGCATTTAACACTTCTTTGAGAGTTTTACCTTCACCCGATAAGGAGTTCTCTTGCGATAAAGTATCTTTTGGAGTTTCGATCATGAATTGGCAAAATATATCAGAATGTAACCGAATTGTAAAGTAATTTGAAATTTACGGCCTAAGTTGTGATGCAATTACGTATCTGGACGATGGTCCTTTTCCTATTCGACGTAGTAAACCTTTCCGAACTAAATCCTGAAGATGCAATTGGGCTGTTCTTTTGGCTGCACCGGTGATGTCAGTCACTTCGTCGCTTGTTATTGAGCCCATTGTTGTTGCATAATCCATGATTTTAATTTTCTCGCTGGTTAAGTAAACCTGTTCTTCGGCGGGCTGGGCAACCCGGTTGAATGAAACGGCCATTAATTTTTGTTTGATCTGGCGCATTTCTTCAACAAAACCCTTTGTGAAGTATTCAAGCCAAGAAGTAATGTTGACTCCGATTCGAACTTGGTAATTCTTTCCGGTTGACAGTGCAAGATAATATTCTTTACGGTGTTCGTTATAATATTGCTCCAGGGAAAACAATTTCCTAAAATCATATCCCCTTTCGTACAAAATCAAAGTTGCCAAAATTCTAGCCGTTCTTCCGTTTCCGTCGGTAAACGGGTGAATAGTTACAAATTGGTAGTGGAAAATTCCGGCGATAATAACCGGCGAAACCCGATTTTTGTCTGCGTTTGCAACCCACTCAATCAAATCTTTTAAAAGACCGGGAACCTGCTCGGCTTTCGGTGCAACGTAGAGAATTTCTTCCTTATCCTTTTTGTGAGGAATTTTTGAAATGTTGGCAACATAAACGTCGTTTTTACGAAAATGCCCCGATTTTTCGGGAGGTAAGGTACTTCGGGTAACAAGTTCCTGGACTTTTAAAATTAAATGCAAATTCAGGCTTTTTTTTGCTTCTACCCATTGGGAAATAAAATTTAAAGCGGTTTGGTAGTTTTTGACTTCGTGAATTTCTCTTTCTGCGGCATCAACTTTTTGACCTTCTATAACTTTATTGACTTCATAAGCGTTTAGACGATTGCCTTCGATGGAAACGGAGGCGTGGACCATTCGGATCAATGCCTGCCGTCTCAACCTTGCTTCATCCCTTGGCAAAATCGGAGCCCTCTCGATAATTGCCTTAATTTCGGCAATTTCGGTTAAGTCATTGATAATTTTATTGGAGATTTGGTAGTTGGGTCTATAAGCCACGGTAAATTTATAATATCATATTGCGCGATAACTTGCGCAACTCTTGCGCGATTTAAGGTGAAAAAATGTCTGGTTTAAATTGGAAGTATGAACCGATTCGTTACTTTTTGTAAATTGCAAAAAGTTTTAGAGAAAACCGCCGTTAGTGTCCGAAGTGGACGTGTGATGAATGTTCTGCGTTTGCAAAATCACTCTCACCTAACGGCGGCGGGTCAAATTGGCGTTATTGGCTGGCGAAGGATTGGGTTGCTCCCTTTAAGATTGGTACGGAGCCCAGCTCCCAGGTCTTGGCCGAAAAGGCGGCGTTGAGCTGATGAGCGACTTGAAGTTGGTGGTCAAGTCACGGGGTTGTTGCTCTCCTCTTGTCTTAGACCTTTTGGGTGTAGTTTCAGTCGGTTGATGACCGCTCACCCGCTGTCTTCGACGTACCTTTCTCCCTCGACTCAAGAGGTCCTCCTTATAACTATTGTGCGTGGTAATGTGCCAGCCGCGCGCCTATTTTTAAGCCTTTCTCTCCTTACTCTCCAGTCCACAGCAAGTTGCGGCAAGAGAACTTGAAGAAAGTGACCCAAAAATCAAAAAAGCTCAAGCGGAAATTGCTTAAGTTAAGATAAATTCTATTCCCTATTGATGAATCTGTCAATCACATTCATTTTAACTGCATGTGATTAATTTTAATTTCCAAGAAGAACAAGTTTTAGAAGAGCCATTCTGATCGGTACACCGTTTGCGCTTTGCCTAAAGTAAGCCGCTTGAGAATATTTATCAATCTCTTGTGGAATTTCTTCATTTCTGGGAAAAGGATGCAAAATTCTTGCTTCGGATTTTAGAGGGAAATTGGCAGGCAGCCAATAAGCGGCTTTGATCTGTTCATATTCATTATCGTTGGGGTCAGTAAATCGTTCTTTTTGGACCCTGGTTACGTATACAACATCGGATCGGTAAGTTTGATCATCTAGGCGATCGTTTTGGCTGAAACTAATTTTTGCAGCTTTTAAGTATTCTTTAATTCCTTTCGGCAGTCCCAAGATCTTTGGAGCAACAAAATGCATTTTGACATTAGGATAAAGTGATAAAAGATAAGTTAATGAATGGACCGTTCTGCCGTACCTAAGATCCCCGATGAAGGAAATTGTAAAATCTTCAAGACGGTTGATTTCTTTATTTATTGTATAAACATCTAAAAAAGCCTGGGTTGGGTGTTGTCCTGCTCCGTCACCGGCATTAATTATCGGAACACCGGCAAATTCCGCCGCAATTTTGGCGGCGCCAATTCGTTCGTGACGCAGGGCGATTACTTCCGCGTAATTACTGACGATCCTTATTGTATCTTCCAGAGTTTCGCCTTTAATTCTGGATGAAAATTGGACGTTTGATTCGGTAATTACGTCTCCTTTTAAATTATGCATTGCGGTTTCGAATGACAAACGGGTACGGGTTGAAGCTTCATAGAAGAGCGTCGCTAAAGTGAAATCAGACAATAAATCTATCTTTTTGCGTCCCAGACTCTCCATATTACCTGCCTCATGAAATAATACTTCCAGATTAGCAGGATTGAATTGTTCCGCCTGGATAATGTGGGCGTTTTTAAATTCTCTTATGGGTTTGACATTTTCTTCAAAAAAAGAAGCCCCATCGGCTTCTTTAGTTTTATCTTCTGATATTACCGGGAATATTTCTTTATGCAAATTAACCCTTTATTAAGTTAAAGGTTTTTTAGTTTTTTGTCAACTACGCTTTTTTTTAGGAGCCGGTTTTTTAGATTGAGCTTTTACTTTACCCAAAGCCGGTTTTGCTTCTTTGGTTTCTCTTTTGGGAACTTTTTTATCTTCAACTCCCGGTGGCTCGATTGTTCCGGTTTCTTCGCGGGTTCGTTTAATTGTTGCCGCGGCTGCGACTTTGTCTCCTGATTTTAATCTGATTAAGGTAACTCCCTGGGTCGGACGGCCAAGTCTTGGAACTGATTTTAACGGCAGCCGAATTAATTGTCCGCTTTGGCTTGTTAAAACAAGAGCCTCGTCTTCTTCGGTTACGACTCTTGCCGAAACCAGTTTTCCG
>DATCJB010000036.1:0-2347 GCA_036507455.1 Patescibacteria group bacterium
ACCGACGGGAACAGTTACCAGGTTGGGACAGAGAAATAGATATTAGACGATGGATGTTAGATAATAGACTGGGAACGAGGAAGATAGCCTTGTCGCCTGCGGGGATTTTTGATTCTATCTATAATCTAAATATGCGTGACAACAATTGGCTAGTTCAAACTTTAAACGATATCTACAAAAACCACTTTTCCGACGTGCCGCAAGTTAATCCGATCAAGATTCAATTTTCCAGGTCGGCTAAATTCAGGTTCGGTTCAATCAGACTCATTAAAAAAAGCATTTTCCAGCCTAAAGGGGAACAAACCAGTTTGATTTTGGTTAGCGGGATGTTTAAAGACGAAACTGTTGGAGAGGACGTGATTAAGTGTACAATAGCCCACGAGCTTGTTCATTATGTCCACGGCTTTTCGTCAAATTTGCCAAGACGCTTTTCCTATCCCCATCAGGGAGGGATAATTAACAAGGAACTTCGCCGGAGAGGACTGACTAATTTGATAGTTGCTTATAAGAAATGGCTTAGAGAGTATCGAACGGAAGTGAGTAGTTCGTAGCAAGTAGTTCATAGAAAAAAACAACTATGAACTCTGAACTATGAACTCTGAACTAACTGTGATTAAACAAAAAATAACAACAATTTTTACAGAAGTTTTAGACGAGCTGAAATGGCCTAAAATTGGGGTTGAAATTGTTGCGGCAAGTGACCCGAAATTTGGCGATTACACGACTAATTGGTCTCTGCAACAATCTAAAAATGACAGCCTTTCCAATTATCACTCTCCGCAGGAAATTGCTAAAAAGCTGGTTGAGAAATTAACCGAAAAAATCGAAGAAGACGGAGATCATATTTTGGAAAAAGCCGAGATAGCCGGTCCGGGATTTGTTAATTTCTTTGTCAAAAATAATGTGTTGGTTGAAGAAGTTGTCAAAATAAAAAATAAGGAAAAAGATTATTTTAAAAACCGGACGGGTAACGGCAAAAAAGCAAGGATAGAATTTGTTTCCGCAAATCCTACCGGACCTTTGCATTTTGGTAATGCCAGAGGCGGACCGATTGGCGATGTTTTGGCTAATGTTTTGGCGGCGAGCGGTTATGAAGTTCTTAGAGAGTATTACCACAATGACGTCGGAGGTCAGATAGAAAAACTTGGTCAATCGTTACTTAACTTACTAAATGGGGGAAAGCTTGAAGATCAGGAATATAAAGGAGAATATATGCTTGATCTGGTTAAAGAAATTAAGCCTATGAGTTTTTGGAAAAATTCCACTGCTTACTTGGTTGGAAGTTCAGCTGCTCAGACTATTTTAAAATGGATTATGCGTGATCTTCTAGATTTAGGAATTATTTTTACTCATCCACCATATAACGAACATGAGATGGTTGTAAAATACACCCCGAAAGTCATAAAAGTGCTTGGAAAATATTTGAAGTTCAAAGACGATGCACTTTGGTTTGCTCCTGATGACAAGTTTTTGAAAGATAGAGAGTGTGTGGTTGTTAAGTCGGATAAGAGCTATACCTATTTTGCCAACGATATTGCCTATCACGACTTAAAATTTAAGGACAATCCGGATTTGGTTATCGATGTTTTGGGAGCCAATCACTCGGGACACGTCCCGAGACTTCAGGCTGCGGTTTCTGCGTTAGGTTATGACGTGAACAAGTTTAAAGTAATACTTTACCAATGGGTTAGGTTCAAAAAAGGCGAAGAGATACTTAAAATGTCCAAAAGGGCCGGAACCTTCATTACCGTCGAAGAGGTTTTGAAAGAAGTTGGCAAAGATGCAACGCGCTTTTTTCTTTTAATGCACGATCCGAATACGCCGATCGATTTTGATTTGGATTTGGCTAAGAAAAAATCCAGCGACAATCCTGTTTTTTATGTTCAGTATGCCCACGCAAGGATTAGCTCGATTCTGGAGAAATCAAAGAGTCAATCCCTCGACTTCGCTCGGGACAAGAGAGTCAAAGAGTCAAAGTTAACTAACCAACTGTACGCTAAAGACTATACGCTAAATCTATTCGAGCGCAATTTGGCCTTAAAACTCATTCATTTACCGGAAATTATCGAGGAGATTTCAAAAACCTTCGCGGTTCAAAGACTGGCGACATATTCAATTGAAGTTGCCGATTTATTTCACAAATTTTACGAAAATTGCCGGGTGATTGATGAGCCTGATGAACGGGTAGCCAAATTCAGGCTTGAACTGGTGAATGCAACCGGAAATACGCTTAAGTCCACTCTAAAGCTGCTCGGAATCGAAGCACCGGTTAAGATGTAATAACTTGAACCTATAGTGGTTTAGTGTTACTATATTGTGGTTTTATGAGCAAAGAAGGAGAAAACTC
>DATCJB010000037.1:0-18458 GCA_036507455.1 Patescibacteria group bacterium
AGACTCACAAATTATTAAGTCTTACTTCGGCTTTTATAAACTCTTCCAAATCTCCATCCAAAACAGCTTGAGCATCACTTGTCTCGACTTTTGTCCGATTGTCTTTTACCATTTTGTAAGGGTGCAAAACATAAGACCGGATTTGATTCCCCCAGGAAGCCTGTTTGTGTTCGCCTTTAATCTCTTTCTTTTCAGCTGCCTTTTTCTCTTCCTCCAAAATGAACAATTTAGCCTTCAAAATCTTCATTGCATATTCTCTGTTTTGGGATTGGGATCTTTGGGTCTGACACGTTACTGTTATGCCGGTTGGAACGTGCTTGATTCTAACGGCTGTTGAAACTTTGTTAACATTTTGACCTCCGTGACCGCCGGATCGAAATGCTTCAAATTCAATGTCCTCGGATCTTATGTCTATCCTTATTGATTCATCAAGAGCCGGCAGAACTTCCACCAAAGCAAACGATGTTTGGCGCAATTGGTCTGCATTAAACGGTGATTGCCTGACAAGTCTGTGAGTTCCGGCTTCTTTTTTTAAAAGTCCGTAAACATAATCTCCAACAACGTCAATCACTGTTGATTTAATTCCCGCTTCTTCACCTTTAACTTCATCCAAAATAGTTGTCTTCCAGCCTTTTTGTTCGAAATATCTCAAGTACATCCTTTTTAACATCTCGGCCCAATCCATTGCTTCAACTCCTCCCTGACCGGCATGAATGGAAAAAATTGCGTCCTGGTTATCGTGCTCTGCGCTTAAGAATGTTTTCAATTCAAATTCAATAATTATTTTCTCAAGCTGTTCCAAATCTTTGGCAATTTCATCCTTTTCCCGATCAGTTTTTGCATACTCCAAAAGTTGGGGAAGATCCTTAATTTTTACCGATAGATCTTCAATCGTTTCGATTTCTTTTTTTAAACTTCCGGCTTTTTGTGAAATTTTTGACGCGTCAGATTTGGACCAAAAATCCGAAGCGGACATTTGACCCTCCAGTTGAGCCAGCGCTTTTCTTTTTTCTTCCAGGTTAATTTGGGAAAAAATTTTCTCAAATTCGCCAGTTATTTTCCCGACACGTAATTTAATATCTTCCATTGCTAACATTAAAATACACCAAAGTTGAGGCAAAATGAAAGCACGACAAACAAGTCTCAGAAGTTTAAATGTATTACCAAGCTAAATTACCTTTACCTAAGATTCCTGGTAAAGGAATCCTAAAAACCCTCCCCAAATTACAAACAGGACCAAACTCAAAAAAACCGTCCGGGATGCAGGATCGGCAAATGCATAATTCCCAACTCCACTTACTATTGCCCCGACAACCAGCGTAACCACCCAGAGCAGTAATCCAAAAACTACACCCTTATCAACTGCGGTACCGGGCAAAAACTTTGAAAATCCGGCGTAAACATATACAGCCGCCAGAACAACTCCCAAAGTCAGAGCAATTATCCAACGACCTGCAGGAGTCGGTGATTGGTCAAGAGCAAGACCCCAGGCGCCGAAAGTACCCAGCAAGCTTCCCGCTACCAAGCCTATCAGGGAAGCCGATGCACCAGCTAAAACAATATTCTTCAATTAATTCACCTCCCTTCGCCAGAAAAAAACCGTACTTGTCAAAAAATATTCGATTTATCATTTAAGGAAAGCTTAAAAAGATATAGGAGGCAGGTAACTACTTAGAATTATTAAACTTTGTGAAAATTAAGTCAAGCGATTAGAAATCATAAAAGTCCCCTTTGTTTTGCCAATGGAACAAATAATAATAAGATATAGATAATTTGGATTAAGATTAAAGCTTTCTGCCATAATTTCACCTTACCTTTCATTTGAATTAGCACCAAAATAAACATTAAAGGCAAAAAGTCCAGGGAATATCGGGAACCAATTTGCAAACCACCGGTTCCGAAACTGAAAATTAACAATAAACTAATCACAACTACTGTTATCCATAAAGGAACCACAAATTTATTTTTAAAAGGTGCCAAAAAAGCTAAAATCAAAAGTGGTGAGGTTAAAAAAATACTTACCCCGGAACCTGAATAATTTAGGGGGTTCAAAATAAATTCATTCGCCCAAAGTTTGACCGGAATTAAGCCGGCCAGAAATATTTTAAAGAAATTTTTTAAAGGGTAAGAAAAACTTAAATATTGACCACCTGCTGAAACAAAGACTCCGTCAGCGTCAACAAATTGGTAACGGTATCCTGCCTCAAATGGATTTTGAAATCTAAGATAATTGTAAAGACCGAAAATTCCAATTGAAAAAAATACGGGAATTAAAAGATAAATCAAATTTTTAATGGTAATTTTTTTGTTTTGGTTTTGGAATATTGTCAACCATATAAAAAACAACAAAGTAAAAATAGTCAAAGGCCTTGATAAGAATGCTGCTGAAACCAAAATACCGACTAACCAAAGTCTTTTTTTTGTAAAAAACTCAAAAACTGACAGCAATACAAATAAGACTGCACAAAGGTGCGCAAAATGCCAGGATGTCGGAACTAATATCGCTCCCAATAGAGGTGTTGCAAAAACAAAAAACACCGAAAGCCAAAGACTGTCATTTTTTGAAAACTTAAAATAATCGGAAATTTTAAAAACCAGTCCGAAAGTAAAAAAGGCTAGAATTACCGTAAATACCGGCTGCCAATAGTTCCAAAATCCGAAAATTAACGATGCCGGAAAAATCAAAATTGCCGGAAAAATTCCCAATGGCCAAAAAAATTTACCCCCGTACCTGGCAGAATCGAAAGCGGAAGCAAGTGGTAAATCCATACGTCCGTTTTTGAAAGCATCGGCCAGGTAGGCATAATGCTGATGATCCCATTTATAAAAGAAATTAGAGACTAAGACCACCAAAAAGAGAAGAACGATAAGAAATTTTAAAAAAACTTTTTCTTTAAACATTTAAAAAAAATATGCGGCTTTTAAATATAATTTAAAAAATATGCGGCTTTTAAATATAATTTAAAAAATATGCGGCTTTTAAATATAATTTAAAAAATAAGCGTTCCTATAAGAATTAATCCAAGCAATACCCGATAAACAACAAAAGGATATAAATTTTTTGAAGTTAGATATTTTAAAAAGTATTTAATCGTTAAGTATCCGAAGAAAGCCGAAGAAATCATTCCAATTAAAAAGAAATTTAACTCGCTGGAAAGTAAATTAAAGTTATTTGCCGCTTCAAAAAATTTCTTAGCACCCGCTCCTGCTATTATCGGACCGGATAAAATAAAAGCAAATTTGGCGGAATCCTCCCTTTTTAAATTTAAAAATAATCCTGCAGATATTGTTGAACCCGATCTTGAAACTCCCGGCACGAGTGCAAAAGCCTGAAAAAGACCGATTATAAATGCCTGAAAAAGACCGATTTTTGACATATCGTTAATCTTTTTGCCGTATTTTTCCGCCAGAACAAACACTAAACTAAAACCGATTAACGTTAAAGACATAATCCAAATTTGCCTAAAAGCTGAATCAATTAAATCTTCCAATAAAAGTCCGGCAACCACAGCCGGCACTGTTCCGGCAATTAATTTAAAAATTAATCCGTCTTTTCGGGTCAAACCGGCAAAATAATCTTTGGCAAAAAAAATCAAAACCGCAAGCAATGTTCCGAGGTGCAATGAAGCATCGAAAGTCAGTCCAAAATTTTCCTGGGAAATTCCGAATATTTTTTCAAAAATAATTAAATGACCCGTTGAGGAAATTGGTAAAAATTCCGTAACCCCTTGGACAAAACCCGCAAAAACAGCAAGCAAAAAATTCATCCCTATAATAATGCCAAAATCAATCGTGGATAACAACCCTGGTTCCCGGATTGTCAGCGGAAGGATAGATTACTCCATTACCCGAGGGAAGTTGGGGATTTGCCCAATTGAAGACAATTGCCGCTTCTTCGGGGCGCATATTTACGCAACCGTGGCTTCTCGGACGGCCAAAATCGTTGTGCCAATAAGCACCGTGAATTCCATATCCCTGGTAGAAATACATAGTATACGGAACATTCGGTAAATTATAATAAGTACCCAAAGCCTTAGAACCGCCCACCATTCTGGTATATCTTAACTTAATCCAAATTCTATAATTCCCGGTTGGTGTCGGAGCATATTTACCCGTTGAAACCAAAAAACTTCCAACGGTTGTCTCGCCTTCCTTCATATAAAGTCTTTGGTCGGAAAGATCGATTTCAATCCACTTTTCTCCGTTTGACGTATAATTTAAACCCAAAACCGAATTGGAAATTTCTGCAAGTTTGTCGCTTTGCCTTACATTTTTATTTAAAAATACGGCTCTCTTATCAATTTCAAAATCTCCTTTTTGATTTTTAATTTTATCAACAAATTGATCGCTAGAGATTGAGTTTAAATTCAGTCCGAGTTCAAAAGCCGAAGTCAAAAAACCGGAATATATATATTCACGGGCAGCAAAAAATGTAACGGCCAAAACCAGTATTAAGGAAGGAAAGAAAATTAAAAGATGGGAAAAACCCGGGTTTCTCTTTAGGCTCATTAATCTCAGTATCAAGCCTAAAAGCAGTGAAAGTCAAGACTAGATTTGACTTGAATTATTCAACTAATTTGAAAAGCGCAGTTTAAATAAAATAAATATTGCCCTCAATCCATCGGAAAACTTAATTTTTTTTCCTTCCCCGTAACTTCTGCTTTGGTAACTGATCGGTATTTCGTAAATTTTATAACCATTTTTGATCAGTTTGCAGGTGAATTCCGGTTCAAAATCAAACCGGTTACATTTTAATTGAATATCTTTTAAAACTTTTTTTCTGAAAACTTTATAACACGTTTCCATATCCGAAATATTTTGAAAATAAAGAATTCTGGTTAAAAAGCTTAAAAGTAAGTTGCCCCAGTAAAGTAAATAATATCGAGGATGATGGTTTTTATTTTTAAACCTTGATCCAAAAACAACGTTAACCGAAAGGTCCTTAAATTGATCCAATAATTTCAAGTGTTCCTTTGGATTGTATTCCAAATCAGCATCCTGAATTATTAAAATTTCACCCCTTGCCTGCCCGAAAGCCTTCCTTAAAGAAAACCCCTTACCAAGGTTAATCTTATTATTTAAAATTTTGATTCCGTCTATAGATTGTAAAATCTTAGCAGTATTATCTGTTGAACCGTCGTTTACTACTATAATTTCGAAATTCTTACTATACTTAACATTTTTAATCCGTTTAATAATTTCCCCAATGGTTTTCTCTTCGTTATAAACCGGTACGATAATTGAGACAAAAATTTTTTCGGGGATTGGCATTATCAGATTTTATGCGTTGGAGCGTTAATTAAACCGCACTTTTTCCACTTTAATCCCGAGCCGCAGGGACAGGGGTCGTTTCGACCTATTTTAGCAACTTTTGCTTCGGCAGCAATTGCGGGACTTGTTGGAATTTCTTCAGCAACCGGATAGCCCGTATCTTCTGTTGCTCCCTGTTCGATGACTTGAGTAACGCTGGTTGAGGTCGAAACCCCAACACCGGTTGGAGCAGCTGGTTGTTCGGCTTGCTGATTTGGATTTTGAATTTGAATTTTAAAGACCCGGCGAACGATTTCGTAGTCAATATTAGCCATTAATTTTTCAAATAAATCAAAGGCTTCTTTTTTATACTCTACTAAAGGATCCCTTTGGGAATATCCGCGGAGCCCAATTCCTTCCCGTAAATCATCCAGCGTATCCAGGTGTTCGACCCAAAGCGTATCGATAACCGATAAATGGGCAAAGCGGTCAATTTGACCGGCTTGTTCTTTCCCAATTGTTTGTTTTCTTTGACCATATAAATTTTTGGCAACCCCAACCAAAAAATTAATGATTTTTTCCTGTTCTTTTAACTTATCAATTTCTTTGAAAATTTCTTTTTGTGAACCTTCATCAAATGGAACGATAGTTAAAAATTCGCTTGCGACTTTTTCAAGCTCTGTTTTGGAAAAACCTTCAGCAGAGTTTGCGATA
The DNA here is from genome assembly GCA_036507455.1 of Patescibacteria group bacterium. Taxonomy (GTDB): domain Bacteria; phylum Patescibacteriota; class Microgenomatia; order Curtissbacterales; family DATCJB01; genus DATCJB01. Next base: position 5,965 of record DATCJB010000037.1, read on the forward strand.
ACCATTGCCGAAATTTCATCTTCTACTTTTTCAAGGATTTTGTTTGTTAACTTTTCAAAATCTTCTTCAAAGATAACTTCTTTTCGAAGATTGTAAACAATTTCCCTTTGACGGTTGGCAACATCATCGTATTCAACCAGGTGTTTTCTGGAATCAAAATTGTGGCCTTCGATTTTTGACTGAGCATTCTCAATCGCCTTGGAAACCATACCGTGTTCGATTGGCGTATCTTCAGGTAAACGCAGCATTCCCATTATTTTGGCGACCGAATCTCCTCCGAACAAACGCATAATGTCGTCTTCTAAAGAAACATAAAACTTGGAAGAGCCCGGGTCTCCCTGACGGCCCGCACGACCCCGAAGCTGGTTATCAATTCTTCTTGATTCGTGACGTTCGGTTCCGACTATGTGCAAGCCTCCAAGTTTGACCACGTCTTCGTGACGTTTTTCCCAAGCTTTATATTCCGTAGTTCCGATTCTTAAACGACCGGATTCATCCATCGGAGGAGTTCCTCCTAAAATAATGTCGACTCCTCTACCGGCTATATTGGTGGCCAGTGTTACAGCTCCTTTAGTTCCCGCCTGGGCGATAATTTCCGCTTCTTTCAAGTGATTTTTTGCGTTTAAAACAATGTGAGGAATTTTTTTTCGTTTTAAAAGTGAAGAGAGCAGTTCATTTTTTTCAATTGACGTCGTACCAATCAAAACCGGTTGTCCCTGGTTGTTTCGATCGCCCACCTCATTGGCAACGGCAGTAAATTTGGCTCTTGCCGTTTTATAAACAACGTCGGAATGATCTTTTCGAACCATCGGCTTGTTTGTTGGTATGATCACAACTTCCAATTTGTAAATTTTATGGAACTCTTCAGATTCGGTTGCGGCGGTACCAGTCATACCGGACAATTTGTCATATAACCTAAAGTAGTTTTGAAAAGAAATAGTTGCCAAGGTCTTAGATTCTTTTTGAATCGGAACACCTTCTTTAGCTTCAATTGCCTGATGAAGGCCGTCCGAATAACGCCTTCCGGGCAATAACCTCCCCGTAAATTCGTCAACAATTACAATTTCTCCTTCTTTGACGACATAATCCCGATCTCTGTGATATAAAGTTTGGGCTTTTAATGCCTGTTCTATGTGGTGGACGGTTGAAAAATCTTTTTCGTATAAATTCGGTACTCCAAGTCTTTTTTCAACTTTTAAAATTCCGTGCTCTGTCAAAGAAGCAGACCTTGTTTTTTCTTCCAGTACAAAATCGGTTGAGGAGCTTAAATCCTTAACAAGGCGCGAAAATTGAACATACTTATCCGTTGCTTCCTCGGCCGGAGAAGAAATAATTAAAGGAGTTCTGGCTTCGTCAATCAAAATTGAATCTACCTCGTCAACAATCGCAAAATTATGACCTCTTTGGCTAAATTGTTCTTTTTGCCAAACCATATTGTCCCTTAAGTAGTCAAAACCGAATTCATTATTGGTACCGTAAGTTACGTCGGCGTTATACGCGTCCTTTTTACTTACCTCCCGAAGGTGGGCCAGTCGTTCATCCTTTTGATCCTTGTCTTTGTAGGTTGAGTCCAAAACGAACGAGTGATCGTGGATTATACAACCTATCTCAAGTCCTAAAAAATTTAAGGCTTTTCCATACCAGCCGGCGTCACGTCTTGCTAAATAATCATTGACGGTTACGATATGGACACCTTTACCGGACAATGCATTCAAGTAAGCTGCAATCGCAGCCGAGTGAGTTTTACCTTCTCCTGTTCTTTGTTCGGCAATTTGGCCCTGGTGAATCGTAATAGCGGCCATAAGCTGGACGTCATAAGCACGCTGACCAATCGTTCTTAATATTCCTTCCCGAACAACAGCAAAAGCCTCTGGAAGAAGATCGTCCAAAGTTTCACCAGATTCATAACGCTTTTTGAATTCAGAAGTTTTTTCTTTTAATTTAGAGTCAGTTAACTTTTTAACTTTTGCTTCCCACGAGTTAACCGCATCAATTTGAGGTTGGAGTTTTACTACCTGCTTTTCGTTCGAATCAAAGATTTTGGCAAACAGCTTCATTTTAAATAAATTTTCTTTTTAAACCTTCAAATTATACTTGATTCGTGGCTAAAATACTATTAGCTTAAATCCAAACCACAAAAAATGCCCAATGCTTTAAATTATTTATCTAATTTTAAAAAGCTGAAATATTATATTTAAATTTGGTATATTAGTAAGGTGTTAATTACCAAAAACGCTTACAGGCTATTTTTAGACATCACAATCTTGGGTTTTTTATTCTTATCTGTCTTTACTAAGCCGGCTTATGCCTACATTGATCCCGGCTCGGGAAGCTTTTTTCTGCAAATGTTAGCAGCCAGTATTTTATCAGGACTCTTTTTAGTTAAAAAATTCTGGGGAAAAATTGTCAATTTCTTCCTTAAAATTAAAAAGGGCCGAAATGGGAAGAATTCAAATACCGACAGAAGTTAGCTCCAACTCTTTCCGGGATCCTGATGGTTTCGTCTTCGTTTCAAACGGGGTCGTGTTGCGGCAAGTAAACTACTCCTACAAGCAAAATTATGATTGCCTGATTAAATCCGGATTATACGATAATCTTCGAAAGAACGGGTTATTAATCGAACACGTCGAACTAAAATCTCCGGCAACTCCAAATCAAAGCTATTACAAAATTCTCAAACCCAGACAAATCGGTTTTATCTCATACCCATATGAGTGGTCTTTTGGCCAGTTAAAAGACGCAGCTTTAGCAACTCTTAAAATTCAAAGAATAGCCATAAAGCACGATATGACTTTAAAAGACGCCAGTGCATATAACATCCAGTTTGTTGACGGTAAACCCCAGCTTATCGACACTTTATCTTTCGAAAAGTATGATCCGCAAAAACCCTGGAAACCTTACCGGCAGTTTTGTCAGCACTTTTTAGTTCCGCTTACTTTAGCAAGTTATAAAGATCCCAGATTAATCCAAATGTTGAGAATATTCAACGACGGCATACCTATTGAGATTGGTTCAAAATTGCTGCCAATCAGGGCACTTCTAAAACCTTCTCTGTTTTTCAACATTTTTACCCACGCCAGGTTTCAAAACGGTTCTCCTGATAAAAACAATCAATCCAAAAAACAATTTAGCGAAAACGCTTTAATGGGATTAATTGACGTTTTAGAAGGTTCAATAAAAAGCCTATCCTTAAAAAATACAAGAAGTGTTTGGTCCAATTATTACAAAGACGACAGTTACAGCAGAACCGCTTTCGAAGATAAAATAAATATTGTCAAAAATTTCTTAAAAGTCACCAAACCAAAAACGCTCTGGGACTTAGGCGCAAACGACGGAACTTTCTCCAGACTTGCCTCATATCAGGGAATAGAAACCATTGCCACTGATAATGATCCTATGGTCGTTGAATTCAACTACCAAAAAATGAAAAGTAATCAAGAAACCAATTTACTACCGCTTGTGATTGATTTAGTCAGTCCAAGTCCAAGTCAGGGTTTTGCCAATGACGAACTTAAATCTTTCTTTCAAAGAGGTAATCCGGATATGATTTTTGCTCTGGCCCTAATCCATCATCTGACAATTAGTGCAAACATTAACTTAGACTTACTGGCAAAACTCTTCAATAAATTAACTAAGTGGCTGGTTATTGAATTTGTTCCTAAATCCGACCCTAAAGTTCGATATATGCTTGTTTCAAGAGACGATATTTTTCAAGATTACAACCAGCAAAATTTTGAAAAGAAATTTGAATCATACTTTAAAATTGAAAAAAAGATAAAACTCAAAGATTCCCAACGCTTACTTTATTTAATGATTCAAAAATGAAATTATTAAAAATAAAATGAAATTATTAAAAATAATCAGAGTTGAAATATTATTGCCGCAACTTGCAGTTACTTATCCACTGCTTCATCTTTATGCAAGCAACTTCGGAGAAGTTGGAATTACGTCCGTGATTAAACCATTTGCAATAATCGCTCTCTTTGTTTTTTTAAGTTACAAGTTTCTGCAAATATTCATTAAGGACAAACTTAAAATTTCGCTAATTATGACCCTTTTAATTACGGTTGGACTATCTTTTGGTTATATGGCAGATTTAGTTCCTTATTTCGAGTTATTTAAGATTAAATCGTTTGTTTTAGGAAAAAATAAGTTACTGTTTTTAATCATCTTTTTTGCCTCATCAATAATTCTTTGGAAAATCTTAAAAATCAAGAAAGTCTCAATTCTCATATTAAATTACTTAGCCATGCTTATCATTTTGGCAATTATATTGACTCTGATTAAAATTCCGCTTTATTATTCCAACGTTAAATTCTTACAAAACGATTCGGTAAATAACCTAAATAACGATTTCAATCCGGCCAATTCGGATACTAGGCCGGATATTTACTATATTCTGCTTGACGGTCACGCCCGCAAAGACGTTTTAGAAGAAATATACGGGTATGACAACAATTACTTAACCTTATACCTCAAGTCAAAAAATTTTTATGTCGCAGAGGAGAGCAGATCCAATTACATTTATACTTATGCGTCTCTTGCAAGTTCATTAAACAATAATTATTTAGAAAATTTAATCGGAAGTTTCGGGAAAAAAGAAATTGATATCTCCGTCTTTGATGAATTGATTAAAAACAATTTGGTTTCACAAAATCTTAAGAAACTTGGGTATGTATATTACACCTTTAGATCCGGATTTGCCTCTTTTAACAATAACCCTTATGCCGCAAATCATTTTGAATATTCATTTGGACTAAATAACTACGAAAGAAATTTAGTTAATAAAAGCATCTTTGGTTTCTTGCTCAACCTGGCTAATATTGACATAAAAGAGCTGCATAGAAAACGGGTTTTGTTTACATTTGAAACTTTAAAAGAAATTTCTAATGACTCTCAACCAACTTTTACCTTTGCCCACATAATCTCTCCCCACCCGCCGTTTGTTTTTAACCGCGACGGAAGCTCTGCCAGCAAGGGAAAAGAATATAATTTTGTCGACGGTGCCAGATTTTCCGGAACCAAAGAAGAGTACAAAGCCGGATACCTGAACCAATTAATTTATATCGACAAAAAGCTTGCTGAAACGCTGGAGGCAATCCTTAAAAATTCTGACCAAGAGCCGATAATAATTATCCAGGGTGATCACGGACCGGCTTACGAGGCAGATTGGAGCAATAAGGATAATAAGGTAACAACTGAAGAATTAATCGACGTTGATAATCCTTTAAGCATCAAAGAACGAACAAGCATCCTGAATGCCTACTATTTCCCTCAAAAAGACTACTCAAATCTTTATCAAACAATAACGCCGGTTAACTCCTTCAGAATGATTTTCAATACATACTTCGGCCAAAGTTTTGAAATTTTAGAAGATAAGACAATCCTCAACTAGATTGAAATTTAGTCAAAATCAAAAAAATGCCCCTCGATAAAAAGGGGCATTAGATTAGCACTTCTATTGACGCCTAAGCAGTGTCTCGACAATAAAAGTTAATTGATAACTTATTAAAAATTCGCTTAAAAGTCAAATTAAAATTTAAGTTCAACTTTTAGAATATAGTTGTTATGGTAAGCTAAAAGTAACTATCAAATTTCACAGATTAACAATATGTTCGACGGCATTAAAAAATAACTTTTCACGATTTTTTCAACCTTAAAAATTTCCTTAAAATGGTTAATAGTTCTTAAACTTGCCGATTTATGCCTACCAAAATAAAGGAAATTAAAAATTATCAGGTTATTACCTGCTTTTTTTAAATATTTGACAAATTCACTGGAAGTCAAAAAAGAAGGCAAATTCTCGCCCAAATAAAGATCAACTAAGATTAAATCAAATTTTTTATCATTCTTTTTAAGAAACTTTAATGCGTCAATATTAACGACATTCACACTCTCATCAAGTCTAAAATGCTTTTTTGCAACTTCTATGACTTCCGGGTCGATTTCAACACCCGTGATTTTGGCGCTTGGCCAATTTTTTAAAATTACGGAAACTACCGATCCTGCTCCAAATCCAAGAACTAAAACATTTTTAATTTCTGATTTCTTAACACGACTTAAAGCTTTCGCCCACAACCGTTCCACTTCCGGACCGGATTGACTTAAGTTATCAACAACCAATCTTTTTTGGCCAAAACTATCAAAAACGCTAATCTTTTGAAATTTGGAGTTTATTTTAGCGAGTACTTTTGGGTTTGATTTTGGCAAAACCGGTATATTTTTGAAGAACTTTGGGAATTTCAACGCTGCCGTCCTTCTTTTGATAATTTTCCAAAATTGCAATTATTGTTCTGCCGATTGCAAATGCAGTACCGTTTAAAATGTGCACAAATTCTTTTTTTACACCCAGGTTAAATTTAATATTTAACCGACGGGCCTGAAAATCAGTTGTGGTTGAAATTGAATGTGTTTCCCTATATGTATTTTGGGAAGGAATCCAGATTTCAATATCAATCGTTTCCGCAGCCGGGAAACTAATATCGCCCGATGCCAATTTCTTAACCTGATAAGGCAAGCCAAGTGAGGCTACCAGTTTTTCTGATAACTCAAGCATCTTTTTGCGTTCTTTTTCATCATCTTCAGGTTTAACAAAGGCAATCATTTCTACCTTGTCAAATTGATGTACACGCAGAATTCCGCGGGTATCTTTTCCGTAAGAACCTGCTTCCCGCCTAAAAGCCGACGAGAAACCGACATATCTTTTGGGTAAATTTTCTAAGATCTCGTCTTTGTGCATCGGAACAATCGAATGTTCCGACGTTCCTATTAAATATAACCCGCTTTCATCTTCGTCGTCGGCTCTATAATACTCACCCTGGCCTTTTCCCTGCCAGTAACCTAACTGCTGGGTAATATTTTCTTTGATTAAAACCGGCGGAATAATCGGCGAGAAACCTTCTTTTGTTAAAGTCGCAAGAGCATATTCAACCAGTGCAAACTCCAATATTGCGGCTTCATTTTTAAGATATCCAAACCTGCTTCCGGATACTTTTGCAGCCCTTTCAACATCAATAACGTCTAAAATTTCTCCCAACTCCAGATGATCTTTGGGCAAATCTATTTTTGGAATTTTACCGACTGTTTTTATGATTTCAAACTGACTTTCATCACCAACCGGAACGCCATCCAGCGGGAGATTGGGTAATTCATTTAATGATTTCCCATATTCTAAATTTACTTCCTCAAGCTGAATTTCTTTTTGCTTTAAATCCTCTTTTATTTTTTTGCCTTCCGATAAGTCTCTTTTATCGGCAACTTCTTTTCTTTTGGACCTAAGCTTATCAATCTTTTCAATTAAATCCCTTCTTTTTCCGTCAACTTTAATGAGTTGAGCAATGCTGCCCTTATAACCTTTCTGCTCAACTTTCTTTTGAACCAGTTCGGGATTATCGCGGATAAATTTAATATCAAGCATCGCGTCTTACTTGAAGAACTTCAAGGTCAATTTCATTTTCAACTTTTTCATCTAAAATTATTTGAACTTTATAAATTCCGAATTCATCAAATCTCATCAATCTGAATTGGGAAATTAAAGATGCGTGGGGGCGGCCGATCTCAAAAGGCATTTGGGGAGTTTCTAAAATGATTTTTCCCGACGGAGCGATGATTTTTAATTGCTGATTATGCTTTTCACCGACAACTCCAGACCAAACGGTAAAAACAGAAAATTGCGGATGAGTAGCCGGAAGTTGAGGGGTATTAATTTGGGAAAATATCCCAAAAATTATTGCCCGATTTTGCTGATCGATTGTAGCAGCTTCACAAATTAAAGAAGCGATTAGTTTTACTTTAGTGTTTGTCATTGGATTTTTCCCACTCGGCATAAGGTTCAACCTCGTCTTTGATTATCATCTCAACCGCATCTCTGTGCCAGTCAAACTTAGTTAAATTATACACTCCTTTAAAATATTTTATTTTAGCAGCCGGAACCGATTTGGCCTGTGCAAGCGCATCCAAATTATCGCAGGTTTTTACAATTCTTGCTTCAATACTTTCTCTTTTTTCATAATCATCCATTAACTCGATAATTTCGGCTTTTGATGGCAGGTCTTTGACAAGCTCCAAAAGTCCAACTCTTTCAATTTCCCGAAATGCTCCTCCGGCCATTTTTTTGACGTGAGTATGAACATCTCCAACTATTGTTTCGGCCATGTCGTGAAACAGCGCCATTTTAACTACCCTATCGACGTCAACTTTTGCTCCCTTCCTTTTAAGCTCTGTTGCAAATAAATAGGCAAGCATTGCCGTAGCCCATGAGTGGGCAGCTACGGAGTCGGCTTCGTTTCTTTTAAACCCGAGTGCAATAAACCCCTGACGAGGCAACTCTTTAGCCCATTGCAAAGTCAAAAATACTTTCAAGATTTTCTGCAAAACGCTTTTAGTCATTATTAACCTTTTGGGGTTTTAAAGTCGGGAAAGCGATTATTTCTTTTAGAGAATTGGCTCCTGTTAAAATCATCACCATTCTGTCAACGCCTAAACCAAGTCCTCCTGTTGGAGGCATGCCGTATTCCAACGCTTCAACAAATTCATCATCCATCGGGTGAGCCTCTTCGTCACCACTTTTTTTTGCCTCGACCTGTTGCTTAAAAAATTCAAGTTGTAAAACCGGGTCGTTAAGTTCCGAATAAGCATTCCCGATCTCCATCCCTCCTATATAAGGCTCGAAACGTTCAATAAGATCCGGATCCTTACGGTGGGGCTTGCAAAGAGCCGTTGTTTCTTTCGGATAATCATAAATTATTGTCGGATCCAAAAGATGCGGTTCACAAAGTTCAAATAAAGTTGCAATTGCGATTCCCCGAACAAAACCTCTTCCAACCCCGGTTAAGGCAGGACGGTCTTCATATTTAAGGTTGTGTTTTTCAAGTAAACTTTTAATTTGCTTATCGGATAACTTTGTAACGTCAACGCCAACATATTTTCTTATAGCTTCGTACATAGTCAATCGTCTCCAGGGCTTGGAAAAATCAATTGTGCGGCCGGCAAATTTTACTTTTGTAGTACCAAGTGCATTTTGGGCAGTATACCGATATGCCTGTTCTAAAAGATCCATTATGTCAAAATAATCCGCATAGGCTTGGTAGGCTTCGAGCATTTTAAATTCCGGTAAATGAGTCTTGTCGATTCCTTCATTTCTAAAATCAGTATCAATTTCAAAAACTTTATCAAAACCCCCAATAATCAACCTTTTCAAATAAAGTTCATCTGAAATTTTCAGATAAAAATCAGAGTTTAGTGAGTTAAAGTGGGTCTTAAATGGACGCGCTGAAGCCCCGCCATAGATCGGCTGCAATACAGGTGTTTCGACTTCCAAAAAACCGCTTGCTATAAAAAACTCTCTTAACGACTGAATGATTTTGGTCCTCAATCTTAAATTCTTTCTGACGTCTCCATTTAAGAGTAAATCTAAATATCTTTTTCTGAAGCGAATTTCAACGTCTTTCAAACCGTGCCAGGATGATGGTAAAGGCCGGAGAGTCTTTGTTAACATTGCAAACTTTCCAACATCAATTGTTAATTCCCCTGCTTTTGTTTTAAATAGAATGCCCACAACCCCAATAAAATCTCCGATATCAAAATTGGTAAGAAAGTTATATTCGGCTTCACCAAGCTTATCTCTTTTGAAAAAAAGCTGGACCTTGCCTGACTCATCCGTCACGTCGGCAAAAGTTGAACCTCCGTGGGGTCGCAAAGAAATGATACGTCCGGCTACGGAAATTTTCCCTTTTGGTCTCTTACTCGTAATATCCCCAATCTTTCCGCTTCGATCAAAACTTCTTGGATACGGATCGATGTTGGCTTTTCTTATTTTTTCAAGTTTTTCCAAACGGACTGTTCTTAGATTTTCAATGGGCTCCATAGTGGTTAAGTATATTCGAATCTGGGGCAATTTGGCAATTACTCCTAAACAGGGACCGAAACGGTGGAAGCATAAGAATTATCGTTCTTTATATACAGGTCTCTTAGTTTGGAAGCGGCAAATTTGTAGTGACCCATTTCAGCATATTTTTTAAATAATGCTTCAATTTCCTCACGAGCCACGTCTTGCGATGCAGCAAAGTAATTAAAAATTCCCATCAAATCGTTTATTTTTTGAATAATTTCACTTTCCCTTTCAAGATCCAATTCGCCGCTTTCCGGGATAAAATCTACCATACTGGCCATATAATTAAATTCCATTTTCGATCCTTCTGCATAAGGGTTAGATTTACCACCCTCTTCAAACTCCGATATAAAAATATCATTCAGTTTCCTGGCAAAATGGGTAAGTAAAATTGCTTCAAACTCATCCGATGAGATCAAATTGTGCTCTCTAAGCAAACTTGATAAGTAAAGCGCTGAAACGTCACAATGTAATTCGTGAAAGGTATTAAAAAACTTCCCCAATTTTTCTTCCAATCCTGGTTCCTGATTCATCGGATGGGACTCTTCGTGCATAGCCAACCATTTCAGCGCTGCACTTCTAAGCAGTTTATGCGAACCGTTTGAAAATCTTTCAACCACGTTCTTTTCAAAAACCCTTTGGATTATCGGCAGTAATTTTTCATCAAAAGTTTGTTCAAATAAATTCGCATAAAATACAATTCTTGATCCATATTTTTCTACCATTTTAGGATCATTAGGCAGGGCCTGGGCATTAAATCCCAGTTTTAGACCAAGTCCTGCATTTGCAACTAAATGGATAACACGAACGTCGATCTTTGATATCTGTTTTTTGTGCTGTAATTTAGAAGCAGCAATGATCGTGTCTGTCATTTCCCGGGTTGCTTCTTCATCAATAACTCCAACCACAGCCTGAAAAGCTCCTTTATAACCGTCCAAATGAGTTTCAATCGGACCGATTATAAATTCAACACCCCGAGCCTGCCAAGGTTCGTCAAGCCAGGTTTTTTCCGCATACTGCCAGGCATTTGAAGTAAAACCTTCAGCTAAAGTTTGAAACCTAATAGCTGGTGGTAATCTATAATTTCCCTGCTGTTTTATTTTAGGAATCGACCTTAAGATTTCGGAAACTTTTTTGTTCAAATCTGTAAATTTTTGATTATAAGGAACCGTGATTATCTGATCACCTTTTGCTTCTACAAATGTCCACTTGGATATAACTTCAGGGTTTAATTTAGCCATTTCTTGAACCTGATCTTCGGGTAGAGTCTCAAAAAAACGATGTTCGTTCTCGTGAGATTCGGAAAGTGCCTGGACATAATCTGAAACCTTAGTTAGCTTTTCCAACGCTTCTTTTTCTGCCGGTGTTAACCGTTCAGCAATTTGTTCAGGAAGTTGGTATATAAATGCTTTAGGCTCTTGACCAGCATTTTCCGGATTTTTTAATCGTTCAGTCAACTTTTCAAAACCCATTGGTTATTGCCTCACCTTTGCAAGTTTGAAAAATTTGGACAATCGTGTGTTAAAGCGGTTAAAAATATAAGTATCACCGTAGGTTTTAATAAAATCTTCAGCTTCTTCATAAGTTCCACTGGCTAAAATCCTCTCAATTGTTTGAGACAATTCGGTTAGCGCCATAAACATTTTGGTAAAATTCGGCCAGGAAATTCCGCCGACTTCATTTAAAGCTCCCGACTCAAAGAAATAGTTTAAAGCGATTGCGTTTCCGGTAACAAACGGTTGAATATTTAAGGAGTCTGCTCCCTCTTCCGACCAGTCCAGAGCCCAGCAAATAAACATAACCAAAATTGCTTCGAGTTCCTTTTGAGAAATAAAGTCTTTTAATACCAAGGTGCCGGCATTTTTGATTCCGATAATCGAAGCAGCGATTTCATCAAAAACAGGGAATAACTCCTTTAGTCTTTCCGGCGCATGTTTATAACGAAGGAGAGGGTGACCAAGTTCGTGGATGATGATGTTTCTTAAATCGGCTTTTTTAAGATCGTTCCTTGAGTAAAGACGTTGAAACTCCGGGTGAAATAACTGTTGAAAAATAGGTAAATGCCGGGTTTCAAATTTCATCTCCATTGCCGGACCAAAGAATGTAATTTCAGATCCGTATTTTTCAATTAACGAAGGGTCATCAGGCAGATTGTAAGCGGTAAAGTACGACCTTGCCCCAAAACCGGCATATATTAAAGTGTTATCAACTCTTAATTTTAACTTGTCCCAAATATCAATTTTGTCCCAGCCTTTATTTCGTCTTTCAGCAACAGCGAATAAATCCTTAAATTGCAAAGCTTCGCGGGTTGCATCCTCATCAACAACTCCAACCCAACCTTCATAAGTTGCTTTTCTGAAAAATAATTTATCGTCGTACCTGTTTAGCGGACCAATTACGATTTGAATTTTATAAGGATCCATAGTCAGCCAGTAGATATCTGACACTTCATAAGTTCCGTCCAAAAGTGCGTCGGCCTGCAGAGAAAGCCTTTTTGCAAAAGCTTTATTACTGGTTATACCGGCAGCCTCTTTTAATAATTTTGAAATCGGCAGGAGATCTTCTTTATATTTTTGATGGTGGGGAATCGTCGTTAATTTTCCAT
>DATCJB010000038.1:0-9483 GCA_036507455.1 Patescibacteria group bacterium
TCCTCTCAACTATTGTATAAGGACTTAAAATTTCCGGGTTAGTAAGTGAAGCCTGCTCAATTTCCTCTTTAGTCAACCCTATTGGATAAAAACCTGCACCGCCGCCCTTAACACTCATTTGCTTTTCATACAAAGGCGCAAGAAGCCTTACTGCATCAATCAGCTTTGATATTACTTTTTTTTCTTCGATGCTTAAATTTGGTAAGGGAGTCGTGAATTCCCGAAGATACTTCAGCGACCTTATACCGTTTGTTTTTTTCATCTAAACTCCAATACTTTTACAGTACTCTTAACCGGTCCGACCGATATGTCAATTGTTTCTCCTAACCTTGCTCCTAAAAGCGACTTTCCAACCGGTGACTCGTTAGAAATTTTATTCGATGCCGGATCTGCTTCCATTGAACCTACTATCGTAAATGAGTGAATTTCGTCATTAATTTGAACCTTTACGGTTGACCCGATAACTACAAAATCAGCAGCTTTTTGTTTAGTATCGATTAATTGAGCACCTCTAACGCCTTCTTCCAAGTCGCTTATTCTTCCTTCAATAAAGGCTTGTTCCTCAAGAGCTGCATCGTATTCCGAGTTTTCGGATATGTCTCCAAATTCCCTGGCTCTTTGAATCCGTTGCTGAACCCGCGGACGTTTAACGCTTATTAACTCCTCCAGTTCCTTTTTTATCTTGTATAAACCTTCAGGAGTCAAAAATGACTTTTTATTTTGTTTTGCTGCGTATTTCTTGGGCATATAAAAGTTTTATTTTTTCCAAATATGTACAACAATAAGAACGTCAAAAAGCCAAAAACCGCTCATTACGTTCTAATTTGGAACTAATTTATACACAAATTAAGGCCCGGTGTCAACCGATGACAAAATGGTTTCAATTCAAAAATTGAAGTAAACTGCTTCGTTTTGTATAATACACACGATATAAGGCGCTCTTTCAAACTACGTGAGAATCAGCGCCGAACGAATGGCGCTATCGTCTAGAGGCCTAGGACACGTGGTTCTCAACCACGCAACCGGGGTTCGAATCCCCGTAGCGCTACTTGATGATGTTTGACAAAAACCAAAAAATTTAATGAAAAAAGTGTTAATCGGGATTTTAATCCCTTTTTTAATGATTAGTTTATTTACGCCTGTTGTAGTTGCACACGGCATCCAAGCGGAAGTTGACCAAAGCCAAATTGATTTCGCGTTTGTTCGTCTTTCTCCCATTCGTTATCTGCCAAACCATCCGCTTTATCCGCTAATTTCTGCCAAAGAAAAAATCCAGCACGTTTTTAAATCCGACCAAATCAAAAAAGCGAACTTCGACATGCTTTTATCCGAAAAACGAATAAAAGAAGCCTATCTTCTAAACCAGAATCGCAAATATGATAAGGCTGAACAACAACTGGAAAACTATACGAAAACTCTGGATAAGTTCCAAACAACGGCCCAAAAAGCCAAGGATTTAAACATGAATATGCGCAATTTAAGTCTTAAATCAGTGGAAAGCTTAAGTTACCAAAGGCCAATGATTTTAAGTCTTGAAGATTACCCGCAAGCCCAGGATGCACATAAAAAATTTGAAGAAGTTGTTGAATTTCTTAAAAAGGAATCTCCCGAAATTGAAGACTTGATCAAGACGAGGATTCCTTCAGAATAATCCGCGCAGTATTGCTATCAACCTGCTATTAGAGAAACGGGGTCAGTAAAAGTGCCACGATATTGACAATCTTTATCATAGGATTTATGGCTGGCCCCGCGGTATCTTTATACGGATCGCCTACCGTATCGCCGGTTACGGCTGCTTTGTGTGCCTCACTACCTTTGCCGCCAAAGTTTCCGGCTTCAATATATTTTTTGGCGTTATCCCAGGCGGCTCCTCCTGTTGTCATTGAAAATGCCAAAAAAACTCCGGTAACAATTACTCCGATTAACATTCCTCCCAAAGCTTTCGGACCGAGCGCGAAAGCGATAACTAATGTGACTAAAATTGGAATAATTGAAGGAACAATCATTAAACCCAGCGCTTTTTTAGTTACAATATCGACACATTTTGCATAATCGGGTTTTTGCTTACCGCTCATAATCCCGGGGATTTCCTTAAATTGTCTTCGTACTTCATCAACAACTGCTCCTCCGGCTTTACCGACCGCTTCCATAGCAAATGAGGAAAATACGAAAGGTAACGCACCTCCGATAAAGAGTCCGATTAAAACGAATGGGTCAGAGAGGGAGAAGGCAACATCTTTGCCGGCAGCTTGCAGTTCCTGTGCATAAGAAGCGAACAATACAAGTGCGGCCAGTGCGGCAGAACCGATCGCGTAAGCTTTTGTAACTGCTTTTGTCGTATTACCGACCGCGTCCAGTGGATCAGTAACTTCCCTTACCTTATCGGGTAATCCCGCCATTTCGGCAATTCCTCCGGCATTATCCGTGATTGGTCCGTAAGCATCAATCGCAACAATTATCCCTGTCATTGAAAGCATAGACATTGCCGCAACAGCTACTCCATAAAGGTCGGCCAGGGAATAAGCGATTAAAATCGCTGCCGATATTACAAGTATTGGCAAAAATGTTGATCTTTGAGACAGGGCTAACCCGGCAATAATATTTGTACCGTGTCCGGTTGTTGAGGATTGGGCCAAACTTACAACCGGCGAATACTGGGTCGATGTGTAATATTCAGTAATACCGACCAATAATATTGTAACTACTATCCCAATTAAAGAAGCTAAAAATAAATTTGTCGTTTCAAACATACCGTTTCCCCTCATAAGCCAATTGGTCACAAAATAAAAACCGATCGAAGAAAGTATTGCACAACCAAATAGACCTATATACAAAGCTCCCATTATATTATCTTTTGTAGGAAGTCTTACAAAGAAGCTTGCAATTATTGAACCAATTATTGCAACACCTCCCAAGACTAAAGGATAGATAATTGCGTTTTCAAAACCGGAAAAAACCAGACTTCCCAAAAGCATCGCAGCTATAGCAGTAACTGCATAAGTCTCAAATAAATCCGCAGCCATTCCGGCACAATCACCGACGTTATCGCCAACATTATCCGCAATTACCGCCGGATTTCTCGGATCATCTTCCGGTATATTCTTTTCAACCTTACCGACCAAATCAGCGCCAACGTCAGCACCCTTGGTAAAAATTCCTCCTCCTAGACGGGCAAAAACCGAAATTAAAGATCCTCCAAAACCCAAACTAATTAGTGCCGTTACGTCGCGGGTAAAATAGTAGAAAGCAGTTACGGAAAATAAACCTAAACCAGCAACTAAAAACCCGGTTACCGAACCGCCTTTAAAAGCTACAGACAGAGCACTTTCCAGCCCTTTTTTGGCAGCTTCTGTCGTTCTTACGTTTGATTCAACCGAAATGCTCATTCCTAAAAATCCGGCCAGCGCTGAAGAGATTGCACCAAACAAAAAGCCGACTGCTTCAACCGGACCAAAAGCAAAATATAAAACAGCGGCTATCAAAACGGCAATGACACTAACTACCTGATATTGTCTGGAAAGATAAGCACGGGCACCAACTTGAATTGCGTTTGCAATTTCGACCATTTTTCCGGAACCCTTGGGAAGTCTTAAAATCCAAAAAATTAAACCCACTCCAAAAACTATTGAAGCAATTGAGGATATAAAAGAAAAAGCTATTGCGTTATCTGCAAATAAATTTGCTAAGTTCATAAAAAAATATGCGGCTTTTTAAATATATAATTTAAAAAAATGGGGCCCAAAAACTAGTCTTAAGGCCTCAGCAGTAATATATCAGAGGTTGAATATTTTTTGCAAGTATACGGCCGGGTAGTTTGAAATTATGACACAGCCGGTTGGCGGGTTGAGGGAATAATTAATTTTTGCTTTTTTCCTGACGACGATTCGAACGGACCCTGAACAAGGGAGTTGTCCAAGACCTCGTCCATATGGGTCGCAAAGATAAATTGCAGGTCTTTTTTAACCTTAGTAGGTATTTCTTCCAGATCTTTCTTGTTATCTTTTGGCATAATTATAGTTTTTAAACCGGCTCGGTGGGCTGCAATAATTTTCTCTTTAATTCCGCCGATTTCCAAAACTCTTCCTCTTAATGTTACTTCTCCGGTCATTCCAACTTCTTTCTTGGAAGCAATTTTAGTTAGTGCCGAAACTAACGCAGTGGTGATTGCAATGCCTGCAGATGGTCCCTCTTTTGGAACAGCTCCTTCCGGAACGTGAATATGAACGTCTATCTTTTGATGAAATCTCGGATCCAGGCCAAATCTTTCCGCTCTGGATCTTACATAACTCATCGCAGCGTGGGCTGATTCTTTCATAACATCTCCAAGTTGCCCCGTTAACATTACATTTCCTTTACCCGGTAAAATTGAAACTTCTATAAATAAAATTTCTCCGCCTGCCTGAGTAACCGATAAACCGGTTGCCATTCCCACCTCGTCTTTTTCTTCAGCTATCAGGTGAGTATATTTGGCGGGCCCCAAGTATTTATGAATGTCGCTTGTGTTAATTACAAGTCCTTTTACTTTCTTTTGAGCTATGCTTCTTGCCACTTTACGACAAACTGATGCCATTTCGCGTTCCATATCTCTGACTCCTGCTTCTCTTGTGTAACGGTTAATAATTTCCCAGATTGCCGAATCTTTAAACTTAATGTTTTTGTCTGCCAGCCCGTGGGCTTCAAGCTGTTTTGGCATCAGGAAATCTTTTGATATATGGAATTTTTCTTCGGCCGTATACCCAGGAAAAGTAATTACTTCTAATCTATCCCGCAAAGCTGGTGGGATAGTATCTAAAATGTTTGCAGTTGTAACAAACATAACGTCAGACAAGTCAAACGATACTTCTAAATAGTGATCGGAAAATGCATTATTTTGTTCGGGATCCAAAGCTTCCAAAAGCGCGGAAGACGGATCGCCTCTAAAATCAACCCCGATTTTATCGATTTCATCAAGCATAAAGATCGGGTTTCGGGTTCCCGCGTTTTTAACTCCCTGAATAATTCTTCCCGGTAATGCGCCAACATATGTTCGCCTGTGTCCTCTAATTTCTGCCTCGTCGTGTATACCTCCCAAAGATACTCTGATAAATTTTCTTCCAAGTGCCCGGGCGATTGATTTTCCGACTGATGTTTTACCAACGCCCGGCGGTCCGGCAAAACAAAGAATTGGTCCGCGAATTTTACCAACCAAATTATGAACCGCCAAATACTCCAAAATTCTTTCTTTTACTTTCGGAAGACCGTAATGATCTTCATTTAAAATTTTTTCTGCTTTGGCAATATCTTTTTGATCAAAACTTTTCTTTGCCCATGGTAAATCTACTAATACTTCCAAATAACTCCTTTTATATGCAGCTTCGGGGTTATAAGCAGACATTTTTGCAAGACTTGCAAGTTCCTTCTCGGCCTTCTCACGAGTATCAGCCGGCATTCCGGATGCTTTTATTTTTTTCTTAAGCTCGTAAATTTCTTTGCCGTCTTCTTCTTCGCCAAGCTCTTTCTCAATAGACCTCATTTTTTCTCTTAGAATTGCTTCTTTAGCAGCTTTACCAACCCGTTCCTGGGTTTCCGAATCAATTTTTTGAGAAATTTCCAAAATCCTAATTTCCCGATTTAAAATATCTGAAAGTCTGGCGAGTCTTTTGTTTGTATCAACGATTTCCAAAACTTGCTGCTTATCGGAGGCTTTAATGTCTATCGAGGCAGTAATCGAATTAACGAGCTGATTTGGATCATCTGTAGAGAAGATTGAAATTGAAGATTCCAGAGTTAATACGCCTCCTACCTCTGTATACCTTCGAATTTTGGTCAAGATGTGTCGAATTAAAGCTTCTGTTTCTTCGGTTCTTTCGGCAAGTTCAGGAATTTCTTCAATTTTGGCTAACAAATAAGGTTCAAGCTGGGTAATTTCTTTTAAGTAAACCCTGTATAAACCTTCAACCATTAAATTATAATCGCCGTCAACTTTCCAAAGTCTTTTGATAGTCGCAACTGTACCGACCTGGTAAAGATCGCTAGGTTGAGGAATTTCTAATCTAGGATTTTTTTGGGAAACAAATATGGCTAAATTGTCTTTTGTTCTGGAAATATCCAAAGCTGTTTTAACCTTTGAACGTCCTACTGTCAAAGGAATCATAGAACCGGGAAAAACGACCGTATCGCGAAGAGTGACTACCGGCAATTCGTTTCGAAGTTTTAATTTTTGTTCGTCCATAATTAGCAATAAGATAACACGAGTGCTAAATTTTGTCAATCCCTCATTTTATTCGGGATAAACCCCTAAGTCTTACTTGCCTCCAAAATTAAAGCTGATTCTTTTAGAAAGAAGATAAGAGCTTGTTGCCGCAGTCATTCCCCAAAATGCCCCTGCTAAAATATCCCCGGGGTAGTGAACCCCGACGAAAATTCTTGAAATCCCGACCAAAATCGCCAGAATTATCGTAAAAAATCCCAAGAGTCTTTGATAAAGAAAAATAACGCTGGCAGCCGCAAAAGCTATGGCCGTATCAAAAGAAGGGAAGGACGGATTTGATGGGGTAGTAATTAATAAATTGACATCCTGATTCAAGAAAGGCCTTTGAAAATTAAACAAAAATTTAAATGCCACCGAGCCGATTGCGGCAATTACCAAAGTAAATAAAATATTCAATAGTCCTTGCCTTCTTTTAAGCGATATTGCCAAAATAAAACTTAAAAAAATAACGACATACAAAAGATCGTTGGCAAATAAAATCATTAAACTATCCAGAGAAGAACTTCTTCCGGCTAAACTATTTATAAATTCGAAAATTTGATTGTTCACTTTTTTTCCTTTTTTGCAAAAAAATGTAAAACCCTAAAAATACAAACAATATACTAACAAATAAACCGACTTTTATTCCAAAAACCTGCCACGTGTTGATTCTTAGTACCTCAACTACTATTCTACCCGAGCCGTACAAAATTAAAAACACTCCGGTTGCCAAACCCGGTTTACGGGGCTTATATTTTAACAAAATGAAGGTAACAATCAAAAGCCAAATAGATTCAATTAAAAATGTAGGAAAATAGTACTCAATATTTTCGTATCCTGGCAACCTTTTCTCAACGGGTATAAAAATACCCCAAATGGATTTAACCGGCATTCCGAATGCTTCCTGGTTAATAAAATTCCCCCACCTTCCGATTGCCTGAGCCAGCGTAATCGAAGGGGCTGCTAAATCGAAAAGAGTTAAAAAATTTAACTTTTTATGCTTTGAGAAAATCCAAAGTGTAATCACTCCAAAAATAATTGCTCCCAATATCCCGATCCCGCCTTGCCAAATTGCAATTATTTCGTTTGGATTTTTAAAATAATAATCAAAATTATCCAAAACGTGATAAAGTCTTGCACCAACCAAACAAACAGGAATCAAAATTAAAACTAACGTGTCAACAATATCTCTGGAAATCTTAAATTTTACGGCACGGACTCTTGCTAAAAAATATCCGGCCGCAATTCCCAAAGACACCAAAATGCCATAAAGGTGAAACTCAATTGAACCAACTTGAAACGTTGCAGGAATCATCTTTTGAGACAAAATTTACCAACCAGCCAAATAAAAAGCAGGATAATAAAACTTATACCAATAGTAGTCAAAACTAAATAGGCAGCAAAGTCGGCGAAAAATTCCGGAGGGAAAAGAGAAATCAAATTGCTGTCTGTTGGGTTAAATTTGTAATTATCTTTAAAAATAGTTTTGTGAAATACTTCAAATATAAAATTAAAAAAGAAGAGTGCTCCCAAAATTGAAATCATTGAAAAACTAATTGATAAAATTGATCCAATTTTGATTCCGGACATTGCTTCCTTTGTCTGTCTTAAAAACATTAAACCAATACCCAAAACCAGCAATGAAAATAAAAAGGAATAACCAAAAAAATTGACTTTTCTGATAACCGTTTTTACATCAGTCAGGTGATCAATCTCATTTTTTGAAAAAAAGTTTTGATCTAGGTTATTTTTACCCCGGTGGAATCCAATTACCGATTTTGCCTGATTATCTGCAATTTCTTTATCCAAATATTTATATACATCGACCCGTTTAAATTCAAACTCGTAAATTGCAAAATTAAAAACCAAAACTTTAAAACTTAAAAAAAATATTGATAAAAATACTAGAAGGCCGATTAAAAATCTCATTAGCTCCCATCTTAAACTCCCGGCAAACTTTTTTCAGCTTCTATTTTCCGAAGATGCCCGGCCAAACTTAATTATTCTGTTTATCATAAAGCTTATTGCAATGATGTTAAAAGCTAATCCAGCTAAAAATAATTGAGGTTGATATTGAGCAACGAGCGAAACAAAACCGGAAATACCAATAATCGGTAAAATATTTACTAAGTAGTGCGAACAACACGAAACCATAGCAGCCGCTGATGTAGTTCCACTGGTTGCCAAAACTTTTGTGGGAAGATTTTGACGGTTTTTATCTCTAAGGTAAAAATAAAAGGTTATTTGAATTCCAAAACCAAAAGCAAGAGAAACAATGAAATACCAATACTTAAAAAATTGACTTTGAGCAAAATCCCAGCCGGAAATAAGAGTAACCGTTGTAAAATAAAACACCAAAAGGAAGGACGTTGCTAAAAATCCTTTAAACATTGAGACAAATACAATTTGACTCATTTTAATTTAATTTCTCAAGTTCTGTCTTAAGCACGTCATTTCTGACTGCCATCTGAGGATCGTCTTTAATAAAGCGAATTACACCCTCTTTATCCAAAACTAGATATGTGTGGCCCGGGAATTGACCTTTGTGCATTGATGAAGGAAGTGAAAGCACACCGTACTCTTTTGAAATCTCTTTGGACACATCCAAGAGAATTGCAGTCTGCGCCAATTCCGGCATTTTATCAACTGCCCTTTTCCATTCGTTTTTGGTATCAACCACTATGGAAAAAACAGCCGTGTCTTCTTTCTGGAAAGCTTCATCATTGCCAAAAGCCGCAATCTGATTCCAGCAGGATGGATAACACATAACGCCTTCCGTAAAAAAGAGCACTACCTTTTTGCCTTTTTGATCTTGGAGTCTGATTTTTTCTCCATCATAACTATAAAGTTCGAAATCAGGGGCAACTTGGCCTAAAAGAGCATTAAATTTATCTTCGTAGACTGATTGACCTTCGTGATGTTCGTCTGGGTGGTCCGTTTGATCACTCACTTGAGTGTTTTTGTCACCAAGAAGGAGAGCTGCTCCAATCACGACTCCACTAAAAATAATAATTGAAGATAGCCAAATAGTTGTTGACTTGTTAATGGTTAGTCACCTTCTTTCTTTTTAACCTGATCTGATTTACTCTTAAAAAATTCTCTTAAGGACTTTACTGTAATGGCAAGAAAAGTGACAAAAAATATTATTGCCCAGACCGGTTCCGGAATTATGCTTGTGTATTTACCAATCCCTTGAATGAATTTTGTTAAATAGACGTTAATGCTGATTTGATAAGATGCGTGCGTTATCAGAT
>DATCJB010000039.1:0-17194 GCA_036507455.1 Patescibacteria group bacterium
GAATAGTTTGAGCAAATGTTTGCTTTATCGAAAACTTTAAATGAGTCAGAAATGAAACATTGTTAATTGTCTTGGTGGCAACTTCCGGAAATTCGAATGTGTGAATCGACCTTAAAACCGGCACAAAAAAACTTAAAATAAGTAAACCTATCAAAGAAACAATTATGCCCATTAAAAAATTAATTTTTTGGCTACTTTTAATGAAGGTTATTAAACCAACAAAAGGCAAAAAGATTAAAATTATCGGAAAATTTTGACGAGTAAAAAATCCTCCAATTAGAATTAACGTCAGCCAGAAAATCCTTGACATGGTCCAGCCGTTTTTTAGAACCAGCAAAGTTAAATAAATAAATAAACTAAATAATAGAAAAACTAAACTGTCCGGCAAAACACCCGATGTTGAAAACGTAAACATCGGCTGAAATGAAACCAAAGCCGGCAGGGCTATTTGGAAAACTTTATTTTTCTCAAAGATCAATTGAGAAATCTTAAAAACCACAAAAACGGTCAGGGTTGCAAGTATAACTGATAAAAATCTGACTGAAATAACTCTTGCAAACAAGGATTGACCGTCAACAAATTTATAAAAAGGAAAAGCCAGCATATAGTACAAACCCGGATTATGAGTAGCTTCTCTTTTCACAAATTCACTCTTAAAACTTTTAGGCAGATTAGCTATTTCAAATTCACTTTTCCCGGTTCTTGAATTTGTATAATCAATTTTGTATTGAGGATGGTAAGTAAATTTATTATTCCCTTGCCCGTCTCTTTCAGTCCCTAAATATTGTTCACTGATAAATATCTCTTTTGAGAGATCAAAACCCGGACCTTTAGGCATTTTCGACTCTTGAGCAAAATAATTAACCTGCGCAAAGTGGGCCTGCTCGTCCGGAAAGTGCCATATCGGAACAATTGAAGCCCAAGCCATCCCTTTTAAAAAAGTAGCAAACAGCAATAATTGAACCGGCGAAATTTTCACTTGGCAAATTGTACCTAAAATCCAACGTACTCTTCAATTAGTGAAAATTTTGTGCTATATACGTTATGTGACAAAAACACTGGCAATTCACGGGGCCAAACCGGTCAGAAAAGAATATCTAATCTTCGGTTCTCCCGATATTGGCAAAGCAGAAATAGAAGAAGTTGTTGACAGTCTAAAATCAGGCTGGCTCGGAACCGGTCCGAAAGTAAAAAAGTTTGAGGAAGATTTTAGCAAGTTTGTCCAAACTAAATATGCCAAAGCTCTTAACTCCTGCACTGCCGGACTGCATCTTGCCCAAATTGCTGCCGGAGTTGGCAGGGGTGACGAAGTAATAACGACTCCTTTAACTTTTGCCTCAACCGCGAACGTTATTTTACACGTTGGAGCCAAACCGATTTTTGTTGACGTAGATATCCAAACCGGCAATATTGATGTTGAAAAAATTGAAAAAAAAATTACCAAAAAAACCAAAGCCATTATACCCGTGCACCTCCACGGAAGACCGGTTGAGATGAATCCGGTTTTAAAAACAGCTAGAAAACATAAATTGACGATAATTGAAGACGCAGCTCACGCAGCCGGTGCCAGTTACAAAGGGAAAAAAATCGGTTCAATCGGAGACATGACAGCATTTTCCTTTTATGTAACTAAAAATATCGTAACGGGAGAAGGCGGAATGGTAACGACAAACAATAAAAAATTTGCGGATTTGATCGAACTTTATGCCCTGCACGGAATGACAAAAGGAGCCTGGCAACGCTATTCGGATTCCGGTTTCAAACATTACTTAATCCAGGTTCCCGGTTACAAATACAATATGATGGACATTCAGGCGTCAATAGGTATCCATCAGCTTAAAAAGTTTAACAAGGGTCAAATAGTTCGCAGGAGAATTTGGAATCAATATAACCGGGCTTTTGCTGACCTTCCGGTTACCCTACCAGCCCAAGTTCCAAAGCACATGACCCACGCTTATCATCTATACACAATTCTATTAAATCTTGATAAACTGAAAACAACCAGAGACATGATTCAACAAGCCCTTCACAAAGAAAATATAGGCAGCGGAATACACTTTATTTCTTTGCATCTTCACCCCTTTTATAAGCATTTATTTAATTTTAAAAGCGGTGATTTTCCCAATGCGGAATTTATATCGAATAGAACTATTTCTTTACCTCTTTCGTCGAAGTTAACCCAAAAAGATGTAGACGATGTTATTCGTGCTACGAAAAAAGTGATAAATTACTTCACATTATGAACATCTTAGTCACAGGAGGTGCTGGTTTTATTGGGTCGCACCTAATTGATCAACTGCTTAAAGATGAAAACGTAGTTTATTGTGTGGATAATTTAATAACCGGAAGTTTAAAAAACATCGAACACCACAAAAATAATAAAAACTTCAAATTTATCAACCACGACATAGTAGAACCGGTCCCGATTGGTTTCCTGCCAAAAAGAATTAATCAGATTTATCACCTTGCCTCTCCTGCTGATCCGCTTCGCTATTTCAAGCTGGCTATTCAAACTATGTTAACCAACAGTATCGGAACTTATCACGTTGTTGAGTTATCAAATAAACACAAGGCACGAATTCTTTTTACGTCGACTTCAGAAATTTATGGTGATCCGCTAGAACATCCTCAAAAAGAAACTTATTTTGGTAACGTTAATCCGGTTGGTCCAAGGGCTGTGTATGATGAAGCCAAAAGATTCGCAGAGACAATGATTGAGCAATATCACCGTGAATTTAATCTGGATACAAGAATCATCAGAATTTTTAATACCTACGGCCCGAGAATGCACGAAAAAGAAGGCCGGATGGTTCCAAACTTTATAAAACGTGCTTTAAAAGGCGAACCGATTGAAATTTACGGTGATGGTAAAAATACCCGCAGTCTTTGTTTTGTTTCGGATTTGGTAGAAGGACTGATTTATTCAATGGAGAAAAACGGGATCGCGGGAGAAGTAATTAACCTTGGCAATCCTGATGAATACTCCGTATTAGACTTTGCAAAGATTGTAATTGACGCTACCTCTTCCCGATCTGAAATAAAATTTCTTGACGCCTGGAAGGATGACCCAAGACAGAGAAAACCGGACATCACAAAAGCCAAGAGACTGCTCAATTGGAGTCCATCTACTAATTTAGACGAAGGCTTAAAACAAACCCTTTCCTTTTTTCAGTCATCCAGTTAAGAAAATTTCTTTGCAAATTCAAAGTACTGGGTAAAAAATATTTCTTGTGTTAAAATGGCAAAAAACCAAATGAACTTTAAAGATAAAACAATTCTTTTAACCGGGGGGACGGGATCATTTGGTAGGGCATTTATCAAAATAATGCTTGAAAAACACAAACCGAAAACGATAAGGATTTTTAGCCGGGATGAATTTAAACAACATCAGCTTCAACAGGAATACGGATATGATCACCCAAAACTTCGATATTTTATCGGCGACGTTAGGGATTCCCAGAGAGTTGAAAGGGCAATGTCCGGAGTCGATATTGTAATTCATGCCGCCGCTCTTAAGCACATAACCGCAGCCGAATATAATCCTTTTGAGGCAGTTAAAACCAACATAATAGGTGCCCAAAACATCATTGAACACGCAATCAACCACAAAGTAAAAAAAGTTGTTACTATTTCCACAGACAAGGCAGTAAATCCGATAAATTTATACGGCGGAACAAAAATGGTTGCCGAAAAACTTTTTATCCAGGGAAATTCTTATGCCGGCAATAAAAAAACCCGTTTTTCCTGCGTCCGATACGGAAACGTTATTGCTTCAAGAGGAAGTGTGATTCCGATGTTTATTGATAAAGCAAAAGACGGAATTGTTCCGATTACCGATATAAGAATGACCAGATTTTGGATTTCGCTTGAAGAAGGAATTCAACTGGTTTTAACAACTCTGGATAAAATGTTAGGAGGAGAAATTTTCGTACCAAAAGTACCAAGTATGAAAATTGTAGATTTGGCAAAAGTTATTGCACCAAATGCGAAGGTTAAAATCGTCGGGATTCGTCCCGGTGAAAAGGTCCACGAAGTACTAATTAGTGAAAATGAAGCAAAAAGAACCCGGGAATTTAAAAAGTTCTTCGTTATTGAACCAGAATTTGTTTGGTGGAAAAGCAAAAAATGGAGAAGCGGAAATAAACTGGGCGAAAATTTTAGGTACTCCTCTGATAGTAACAAAATTTGGTTAACTACCAAGAAAGTACAAGAGATTGTTGATCAGTTTAAAAAAGAAAATAATCTTACCAATTCCTCACCCATTTCAAAAAACGGTCAGAATAAATCAAAACTTCACAAACAACAAACTTTCTCCCACTACGTTAAAAAATCATAATAGATCAAATTACAAATCTTCCACTTAAATTTTTTGAGCTATAACTAAAAATTGAATGCTACGGCCAAAAAATTTAGCAATTTGACCCACCAATAACAGAAGAGGCAAATAATACTTCGGCAGTTTGGTATATTTATACGGAATTTCTTCATTTGACTGATAAATAATTCTAAATCCGCTATTTTCAAGAAACTTTTTAAGGTGTTTTCTAGTAAAGTGGTTTGAGTGATGAATTGGAAAACCTTCCCTGACAAAGTAATGAACCTTACCAAAAGTCATAATGTAAATTAGTTTAGCTAAATCATACAACCAGGAATCAATAACGGTCGTTAAAATTGCTATTTTGCCATTTTTATTTAAAACCTTATTTATTTTTTTAAATAAGCGGTGAGTATCTTCAATGTTTGCAACTGACTCCCAAAGAGTAGCAACTTCAAATCCATGTTCCAAAAATTTGTTGTTGGAAAAATTACCTTTATAAACAGAGACTTTAAACTTCTTTTTAGCTATTTCTGCTGCAAAAGGTGATATTTCTAAATTTAGGGATTTCCAACCTCTTTGGTCGGCTAAATAACCAAACGCTCCTGTTCCGGCTCCAATGTCAATTAACTTCTTTTGTTTCTTGTCTGGTGTTATCTTTTCCAAAAGTTCAAGTCTTTTTGAGAAATCTTTCATTCTCGACTTATCCTTTGGGTGAGGCGTTAGACAATTTATGAAGTATTCTTTTTGAATATTTAGATAATAATCTTTTTGATAAAGTTCTTCTTCTTCTTTAAACGAAAGTATTCTATCCCTTAAAACAAATCCGCAAAACTTACATTCCAATATTGAATAATCCTCAAATGAATATTTGTATCCCAAGGATTTTTTTTGACAGAAATTACAATGCGTTCTTATTTTCATTCTTCTTTTCCAATCTGAATTGGCCCAGGTCTTTGTCATAAATTACCAGATAGTCTAATTTAAAATTCAATGAATCAATTTTACTTAACCTGCAATCATTCATTTTGGCAATTAAACTGTCTACATTTTGTGCTTCCCAAACTTCAAATCCAAATGCGTAATTTAAAATACTTCTTTGAACTTCTGAAGTTTTGTCGGGATCAATTAGATGATAAAGGTAGCAAAGTCTGTTAAATTGTTCACTTGAATCCACTATTGTTCTATCACCCGGTGGTAAATAAACCCTTCTTCCGGTCATGCCGGTTAAGTGTTTATTCAAGCTATAATCCAAAGATCCAATTACGTCATCCTTTTGCGTACTTTGAACAATTTCGCTAAATAATTGCTGCTCACTACCCAATGAGTCAAATTTATTTATATTTTGATTAATCCAAAAAAATTGAGTTGAAAATAAAATTAGCAATAGACCCGTTATCAATCCAGCTGCAATTACTTTACTTTGAAAAAGTTTGATAGTTTGAAAAACTTTTTGCAATATTAAAATTAAAGTCAAAGTAGAAGTAGGTCCAAGCGCTCTTGAAATCCAATGATCTGCCTCAACGTTTCTTCCAATAATTAGCTGGTGAATATCAATCAATAAAGCCGCGGCAAAAACAAAGGCAAATATGGTTTTAGAAAGTTCATCCCTCTTGATAATTAAATAAATAAATGCAATAAAAATATACCGAATTTGTGCTGGAAACAGTAAATCAACCTCAAAGGTAGTTCTTTTAAGAAGATCCACTTGATCTACAACTTTCTGCAATTCCAAAAAATTCAGCATTTGCGGAAGAATAAGAATAAAAAATATTGCAAAAGAAACTGCAACCTTTTTAAGCGGGACAACCTTTAATATGATTGGTGTCATCAAGAAAATCCCCAGTAAAATTGTTGAAGTTACAAAAAGCGTTGAATAAGCTGAAAGTCCTAAAATTATTGGCCATAAGTAAAACAGTCTTATTTTTGGGTTTTTAATAATGAATATAGTTGCAAAAAGTGATGCAAAAAAATAAATTGACGAAATCTGAGGATGAGGAGTCCTAGAGAAAAATACTGGAAGATTTTCGGATCCGAATAATCTGGTTTGATCGTTGAAGATTAAGGGAAATAATGTGGATAAAAAAGGTGCAGTAATTACAAAAAGAGCACAAATCATGCTTATCTTCCGACCAAATTTTAATTTTATCAACGAAAAATAAATTAATAAAAAT
Organism: Patescibacteria group bacterium; assembly: GCA_036507455.1. Taxonomy (GTDB): domain Bacteria; phylum Patescibacteriota; class Microgenomatia; order Curtissbacterales; family DATCJB01; genus DATCJB01. The sequence continues at coordinate 6,490 of DATCJB010000039.1, forward strand.
AAAAGAGTTGGGAAGATAAAATCAGCCAAAATAAAGGCGAAATTAACGGAATCAGTCAATTTGGCAAGTACAAAAATAGGAATCAAACTTCCCGCTTCTCCCAAATAAAGTGATGGTGAATTTCTCTCTTCCCAAACATACGGGTCTCCCCAAAAAAACCCGTTTAACATTTGATGAATTTGTGCCGAGTAGATGTAGGTTTCCTCTTCAAAGTACGATAACTGGCTGTTTGAAGTAAAAGGCAAAAATTCAGAACCGGATTTGTTCAACAAAACAATGTTTGGGATTGAAATACTTATTGAAATCAAAACCGCAACAATAATTGACAAAATGTGATTTTTTAATAAATTTGTTACCATAAAACCGGTATTGATGTTGCAACCCCAAGAAGATATCCTTGTGATTATATTAAAAAACAAATTAAATTGTACATATCCATTAAATTAATTAAAAAATAATTATGACTGATAAAAGAATTTTAATAACAATTTTACTTGTTACATTTTTAGTAATAATTCTGATGTTTCCTTTGAGAAATGAAGTTTATGAAGATGATTTTGTTTTTGCTTATTCAATAGAACAATTTTTAAATAATCATAAACTTGTTATTTCACAATTTAGCGTACCTTTACTTTTTCCAACTTTTTGGGGAATTATATTTTCTATTATATTTGGATACTCTTTTAAATCACTTAATTTAGCGATTATATTTTTCCTACCCTTTTTGGCAATAATTGTATTCAAATTCTTAAAAGAAGCCGGAAATATTCCAATAAAAAATTCTTTCATTCTTACACTTTTTTTTATCTCAATTCCGTGGATTTTTCAATACTCAATGATGTTTATGAGTGAAATACCTTTTTTAACTTTGGAATTGTTTTCGCTATTCTTTTATTTCAAGGGTATCAGAGAAAGGGATAACAAAAAGTTATTTTTAGGGTCAATTTTTGCTTCTTTAGCTTTTTTTACAAGACAGTTGGGAATCGTCATTCCGATTTCTTGCACAATTGCTTTAATAACTTCGGGCAAAAATAATTCACTTGATTCGCGGTTAAAAAATATCACTTCGGCTGTTGCCTTACCAATTTTAAGCTTTATTGCATTTTCTTGGTGGTCTACCATTCCTCAAAATCAGACAATTGAACTTTATAATTACCAAAATGATATAAAAGAAAAATTTAACACTCTACTTTCCTACCCGAATTCAGCAAACATTCATGAAAAAATTGAACTTTTAAAATTGTTCTTTCATCGGTCTATTCGATTGTTTAATCAAATATTTGGAATTTTTTCACCGATATTGATTCTAATTACTGCTTCAAATTTTAACAGGATCAGAAAAACCATTCTGAAAAATAGACTACCATTATTAATTTCCTTAGCAATTTTCGGAACGATTGGACTGGATTACCTCATAAACGGACAATATAACCTCGCTTACCCTCACACTCTTTATCGGTACGAATTACTCTTTCCCATACCCTGGGATCATATTTGGAAATTTTTAGTTGGATTAGGAATTATACTTTTTCCGCAAATTATTAGCCTTAACTTTAAAAAGGTTAAAAAGGTACAGTCTGAAAACCTATTTTTAATATTTTCTTTTTTAGGAATTGGAATTCTTTCGATTACCTCTTTGTGGTATTGGAATAAGTACATTATCCCGTTACTTCCGTTTATTTTAATAGGAATCGGAATAAAAACACGAAATTTTATTCTATTTAATAAATATATTTTAATTGTTGTTATGTTTTTGCTTTTTGACTCGATTCAAATGACAAAAGTTAGATATGATCAAAACGGAATCTCCCAGCAAAAAGGGTTTGAACTTATTCAATCAGGTATTTTACCTGGTGAAATACTCCCCAACACTAACTACTTATGGGCTCTTTGGTTTAATTATGATCAGAAGATCGGACAAGAACTAGAGAAAGTAAATTTTAATAAAAGACTTGCAAAATTGCCAAAAATCGACGAGGGCAAGAAATATCAATACATAATTAATTCCCAAATCGATATGCTAAGACCTCTTCCTGGTGCAAATTATGAAATTATTGAAACAATCAATTTAAGAAGCCTGATGGTCAAATCCAAAGTTTTTGTGATAAAAAAAATCGATTAAATCTTTCTGTTACTTGAGAATTTAACCTGTCAAAGTTAAAATAATTGCCTCGAATGAAAAAAATACCCTACGGTCATCAAACAATAAACAACGCCGATATTAATCAAGTCATCAAAATCCTTAAATCCGATTGGGTAACTCAAGGACCAACTGTTGAAAAATTTGAAAATGCAATGGCAAAATATGTCGGATCAAAATATGCGGTTGCAGTATCATCCGGAACTGCTGCTCTCCACGCAGCTTGTTTTGCAACCGGAATAAAAAACGGTGATGAAGTAATTGTACCCTCTATGTCATTTGCTGCTTCGGCAAATTGTGTTTGTTATTTGGGTGCCCGCCCGATCCTTTGTGATGTAGATTATGTAAGCGGCAATATTAACGTTGACCAGGCAAAAAAGTTAATTACAAAAAAAACCAAAGCCATTATCGGAGTTGATTTTGCAGGACAACCCGCGAATTGGGATAAAATCAAAAAATTGGCTCAAGATTATAATTTAGCAACAATAGATGATGCGGCGCACTCTCTGGGAAGTCTTTACAAAAACAAAAAAATCGGCTCTATCTCTGATTTAACCACCTTTTCTTTTCACCCAGTTAAGTCAATTACTACCGGAGAAGGCGGAATGATTGTTACAAGTGACAAAAACTTTTATGAACGGCTTAAAATCTTTATAACTCACGGCATTACCAAAGATCCAGCCAAATTAATCAAAAATGACGGAGGCTGGTACTACGAAATGCAGGAATTAGGGTATAATTACCGTTTGACCGACTTTCAGGCCGCACTTGGTTTATCACAACTTAAAAAAATCAATAAGTTTATAAAAAGACGCAGAGCTATAGTTAAAATTTATAACGATGCGTTTTCAAAACTTGAGAATATCGAAATTCCCAAAGAAACAAACGATGTTTATTCTGCCTGGCACATTTACCCTCTTAAAATTAAAGTAAAAGACTTGAAGCAAAAAAAAGAAGTTTACGGCTCATTCCACTCAAAAAAAATCGGCGTACAGGTACACTATATCCCAATTCATCTGCAGCCATACTATAAAAAAACGTTTGGATATAAAGAGGGTAACTTTCCAAATGCTGAAAAATTCTATCTGGAAGAGTTTTCACTTCCCCTTTTTCCTAATTTAACCAGTAATCAAATTAAACATATCATAAGGACTATTAAGGAAATAAAATTATAGATTCAACTTTTATTGCTAACACAAATTAAATAATATATAATCCAAAACTGAAATGGGTGAAGAAAGAAATCAATTTTTCAAAAAACTCGAGAAAAACTTCACTTATAAACCAGTCACAAGAGTAAAAATTGGTAATAAGTGGGTCGGTGATGGAGAACGTACATTTATTATTGCCGAGGTTGGAGCAAATCATCGCGGCAAGATTGAAAACGCTCTTAGATTCATTAAACTTGCAGCACAAGAAGGAGCAGATGCAGTAAAATTCCAACACTTAACCCACGATAAGATTGCTGCCGATACACCGGTTACTACACCCTGGAAAGGCAAAAGTGGCTGGAAAACCTTGGCCGAGTTTTATAAACCATCAGAACTTCCATATGAATGGACAGATAAACTAATTAAACACGCCAAAAAACACAAAATAATCTTCTTATCAACTCCTTTTGACAAGGAAGCTGTTGATATTTTGGACAAAGCGAATGTTCCAGCTTTCAAAGTCGCTTCTTATGAGATGACTGATGATATTCTATTAACTTACATTGCCAAAAAGAAAAAGCCAATCATTCTTTCAACAGGAATGGCAGATTTAGAAGAAGTTTCACGTGCGGTTAGGATAATACAAAAAGCCGAAAATAATAACATAGTTGTTTTACATTGTGTTTCAATTTATCCTCCAAAAAGTTTTGCAGATTTAAACTTAAGAGCTATTCAAACCTTAAAAGAAGCTCTAAAAATACCGGTTGGCTACTCTGATCACTCAGCACCTCCCTGGATTGCCGCACCGCTGGCTGCCGTTACATTAGGAGCTTGTGCAATTGAAAAGCACTTTACAGATACCCAAACTGGTGGCAGTCATGATGATCTAAATTCTTTGGAAGTTAATAATTTTAAAAGAATGGTTGATGAAATAAGACTTGTTGAAAAAGCAATTTCTTCAAACGGCATTAAACAACCAGTAGTGTATCCAGATCACGATGGCGACGAAATTTATGACCGATGGGCCAGAAGATCAATTTATGCAGCTATTAATATTCCAAAAGGTGCCAAATTAACCGAAGAAATGATTATTACACTAAGACCATGGGGAGGAATCGAACCAAAACACTTCGAATTAATCCTTGGCAAAAAGGTTGTGAGAAACATCAAGGCTCGTTCCCCAATCACCTGGAACGATTTACTGGAAGGTTAGTATTTAAGTCTTCTCAAGTTGAAACTTTACAAGTTAGGCTTTATGAAAGTACACCAAGAATACTACAACTAATCCTTCTATTAAGAAATCAAGGAAACAAAATTTGGAAGACAAATTTGTGTATGGTCAACCAACTCGTTATGAATTCTTAGAAGGTGTTTTGCACTTTTTTTAATCGAAATTGCTACATCTTCCCTTAATCCTACAGAACTACCCCCCGCAGTTAATGCTATTGAAGCAATTAATAACCGTTTAGTCATAGCCATCACATAAAAATAATCTACATCTTTAAGTTGCTCACCAAGTGCTAATTGATAACTTTCTAAAAAAATGTTTCGCTCTATTGGCAATAATGTCTGATTACTCATTAAGAGAAGCATCCAACTTAAATCTCTTCTAGGATCAGCAACTTCAGCATTCCCCCAATCAATGAGATAACATTGTCCATTAATCTCGCTGACAATTACATTACTACCGTTATAATCACCATGTGTTAAAACAGGTGGTATAGACGAAATGGTTGCTTGCCTCTCATCCAACCACAAAATTGCAGGCCAAAATTCTTGCTTGTCAAAACTAATTACCAATTTTCTGAATTTATTCAATTCCCTCTTTACAAATTCATTCGTGTTAACTTCGGAAAAATCATCAATGGGAGTAAGAAACTGACGGTAATCTAATTGGTGAAGAAGTGCTAGAGAATTACAAAATTGATCTATAAAACGCTGCCATTCATCCCTGGGTCTTTCAAGCATATGTTGCCAAATAGTCTTCCCTGGAATTTTATCCATTATCATAAAAGGAGCACCAAATTCTGTTTTATCACTTTCGGCATATAATACACGCGGAACTGTAAAATCTATTTGGGCAAGCTTATTAAAAACCACAAATTCTTTTTGAAATTTTTCAAGACCATTTGCCCCTACATAAAGTTTTAAGATAAATTTTTTAGTTTCACCATTTGTTACAGTTAGAGAAAATACCTCATTTTCCCAACCAAAATCAATTTTTTCAAAAGAAACTAAATTTGGAATTTCAGTAGCACTATTATTTCCGAAGATCTCTGGAATTATCTGTTCAATTCTATTTTCAAAAGCCATTCACTTATGTTGATTTTATTAATTTATCGAAAATCTTTTTCTATATCATCCATTAATTTTTGCAGTTTAAGAGCATATCTCACTGAAACCGGTGAACTTTCTCCTTGTTTTATTGCTCTAAGCAATGCTTGCATTTCAGCAAAAAAGCCAGGTAAATGTCTTTCTTCTTCACTTTGCTTGGACGATAAAAATGATGCTCATATATTCCATCTTTATATTCTAACTTTAGACCATCAAATCCAAAAATAGTTAACTTGCCTTCTGTTCCAATTAAAGTAACAGTATAACCATCCATTCCTGCAGTAAAACTTTTTGGCCAAAGCCAGCTTGCGTGGGCAACGTGTTTATTCGTCGACAAAGTTGCCTCTCCCCAATCAGGAGTTTCCATCCTCCAATTATCATTACCAACTCTTGCATGTTCAACCTTCCAATCGTCATTGCCGGTTAAATAACAAAAATGGTCTAAGGTATGAACACCATTCTCTAAGACAACGCCACCATAAGCTTTGGTTAAATAATGGGTCGGTAAACCCGGATCTCCCCAATGAATATTTTCTAAAATTGTTTTAATTTCACCAATTTGGCCTTCTTTTATCAAATCGTATGCCATCTTAAACTCTGGATGGAAACCATGACCGGTTAAACCCTACCATCGAAAGAATATCCGAACCATTAAGTGCCCTTTCGATCTCCTCAGCGTCTGAAAGAGTTGTTGCCAATGGTTTCTCAATCAAAAGTGCCTTTGGTCGATAAGCACTACTTGTAATTGCCGTAACCAATTCTCTATTTAAAATAGGCGGAACAGATAAAATCAAAATATCAGGACGAGTTTCAAGAAGATCTTGGACATTAACAAATGTTTGAAGATTTTCAGCAGCAGCCTTTAACCTTTTGTCAGAGTTTATTTCAACTACAGCAATGCTACTTATTGTTTCATTATTTTTTAAAGACTCTTTGTGTAAATTCCCGGCAAAACCCAGACCAACAATTCCTGCTCTTAACTTTCCTTCACTTTCCATAACTGGGAAGTATATATCAACACCTACGAAAAATCAAAAAGTTCAGCTTCTTGCAAGCAAGTTAAATGTTTTTCCAAATCAAAATCCCAAGTGCGATCATTTTTTAGGTAATATCCATTAATCGTATCAATAAATCTCTTTAACTCTTCGTCTCTTATCATTGCAACAATTTTACTCAATTCCAAATCGGTTAAGGGATTCACTTCTAAATAACTCTTCAAAAATTCTCTTGCTCTTACTCGAATATCTATTCCAAGATCATTCTTCCGTTCAGTTTGTTCACCAAAGGTTCTAGATAAACGGTGCATTGCAAAAACCAAATCTCTTAATCTCTGTGAATAAACTATTGGATCAAAATCCAGAAAAGCAAGTAAATCGTGAAAACTTTTATCAAATAATAGATTATGGGGATGAACATCTCGATGAATCACTTGAAATGGTAATTGGTCTAAATTTGCAATCCTGACAGTATTTGAAATCTCAAGGACCAAGTCAATGGAATCAGCTACTTTCTTTTCAAATTCAGAATTTCCGGCTCTTAATTTAACCAGCGGGATTAGACTCTCCAATAATTGCCAATCATGACCAATGAGAGTACCTTTTAATTTAACTTGGTCTATAAGTGGATTTTCTAAAGTGAATTTGTGAAACCAAGCTAATTTTTTGGCAACTTCTTTAAGTTCTTTTTGTGAACCATCAAATCTCTCTCCATCAATAAAATCATAAAGACAAAAAGCTCTCGCTTGTGAGTAGAAACTCTCCCCAGAATTGGTTAGAATGATACTTGCAACGGGCATACCATTTTCAGCCAGCAAGGTTATAAAATCATTGACAAGTTTTTGAGTTTGAGGATCATTTATATGACTTTCCTTTAGCAAATAATTTTTATTCCCTAAAGCAACTCGAAAATTATTACTCGATTTCTCGGCTCCTTCCGAAACTTGAGCAATTGAATCAATTTCGATAATTCCCCAACCGTTTCGCAAAATTATCGATAAATATCCAAATTTCTCCAGCTCCACTTCTTGAAAGTTGACTGAGGTCGTTCCGTGATTAAACGGGTTAAATCGACTATAATTGGATTCTTTCTTTTCAATAGGAAATAAACCATTTTCAAATTCTTGTGTCATTATTTATAAAATTTGTGCATCCCATTTGTTATTAAGCCAAAAACTTGCGCTATTGCAAGTCTGGCCTTGTGAACGAGCAGCTTCGAAGTCTATCACTAATTCCCAACTGTTGCAAATTAAACCTGATAACTTAAAATTATCAATAATCCCCCTACAATTCCAAATAATAGCACTACAAAATCAAATCGATTAATTTTTTTGACTTCTTTAAAAAATAAAGCCCCTATTAAAAAAGGTAAAATCAATCCCGATAATTGAAAGATTGGCACAATCACAGTAATTGGGGCAAGTTTTAATGAGAAGTAATTTAAAACTAATGACAACCAAATAAAAATTGACAATATAAATATATTTTTTATATCCCTATAAGCCAAAATATTGTTAACTTTATTTATAATAAAACCTTTTGAAAGTAAAATTCCCCCTGAGAGGCTGCCAAGATAAAAAGCGGTTACGAAATTAATAATTGGCATTCCGCCAATAGCAAAAATCCTGGTAACAAAAGTTTCCAAACCCCAAATTAAAGAATAAAAGACAGTCCATTTAAAAAGATCGAGATTGATGTTGCTCCTATAACCAGTAATTTGCCGCATCACGCTTAAAAAGCTAACTAAAAATATAAATATTATTCCAGTAATTAATGGTAAATTAAGATATTCAAACTCTTTTAAAAAGACATATCCCAGTCCAAGCGAAATAAGACCACTTAAAGGGTTAAAAATCATAGAGCCGCTGAGATTTAAGTTATATGCCTTCCATTGAGCATAAGCTGCAAAGGCATTCATAAATCCAAAAAGCATCACAATTAATACGTTTTTATTTAGTAAATTATCCGGTGCAAATAGAAAAATTAATAATGAAAAGGTAAAACAAAAAAAGAATTGGTAAGTTAACCTTACAGATGTGGAAGGAAGCTTTGAAAAAATTTTTATTAAAACAGGTGAAATAACATTTTCGGTTGAAATTCTTAATAAAGCAGGTATTAACCAAAACATCGTGTTGCTGAGTTACACTCATAATGTTATAAGTAACATTAAAATTAATCAACGTGTTAGACAAAACTGTTGTTGCAATTATCCAAGCCAGAATGGGTTCTACTCGCCTACCCGGAAAATCGATGAAGAAAATTTTGGGCAAACCAATGCTTTGGCACATAGTTCAAAGAGTCAAAAAAACCAAACATATTGATAAAGTTGTCGTTGCAACCTCGACCAGTTCAAAAGACGATAAAATCGTTAAATTTTGTAAGCAGAATAAAATCGATTATTTTAGAGGCTCGGAAAATAATGTTTTGTCCAGATTTTACGAAACAGCCACAAAGTTCAATGCTGGTGTTATTGTAAGAATTACCGCCGATTGTCCATTAATTGACCCGGCAATTATTGACCAAACAATTAAAAAATATCTGACCGGTAAGTATGATTATGTCTCCGTTGCAACCGGTGCGGGTGTAGCAAACAAAAATGTTAAACGATACCCGGACGGCTTAGATTGTGAAGTCTTTTCGTATAAGATACTAGAATCCGCATATTTTAACGCAAAATCCAACGATGAAAAAGAACACGTAACTTTACACATTTGGAAAAGACCGAAAAAATTTAATCTCTTATCCATTAAGCCAAGTGAAGATTATTCAAAACTGCGTTTTACGGTTGATCACCCATCCGATTTAAAATTCATTAAAGAAATTTACAATCAACTTTATCCTAAAAAAAAGAACTTCAACCTTTTTGATATAATTGCCCTGCTTAAAAAATATCCCAAACTCCTGCTCATTAATCAAGCAAATATTGGCAAAGAAGGCTACGAAAAATTCTGGAAATGAAAAAGAGAAAATTAGCCAAATCATTTAAACTTTGGGCAAAAGCTGAAAAATTAATTCCGGCCGGTGTCCAAACTCTTTCCAAAGCCCCCAACCAATTTGTTAAAGGAGTAACACCTATTTATTTACAAAAAGGAAAGGGGGCATATGTTTGGGATGTTGACGGTAATAAATACATCGATTATCCGATGGCGCTGGGGCCAATAGTTTTAGGTTATGATTACCCGGCGGTAACCAGAGCAGTAATCAAGCAAATGCACGAAGGAACAACTTTCACACTCCCCCATCCGAAGGAAGTTGAACTGGCTGAACTTTTAATTCAAACAATTCCTTGCGCGCAAATGGTTCGTTACGGTAAAAACGGAGCTGACGCGACCAGTGCAGCAATCAGGGCTGCACGGGCTTACACAGGCAGGGATCATTTTGCATATTGCGGGTATCACGGATACCAGGATTGGTTCGCAATAACTACGCAAAGAAATAAGGGCATTCCAAAAATTCTGAAAAATTTTGCCCACGAATTTGTTTTTAATGATATTGAAAGTCTAAAAAAAGTTTTTGCCAAAAATCCTAACAAAATAGGGGCAGTCATCATGGAAATTCCCGGTCAGGAACCAAAAGAAAATTTCCTCCAAGAGGTAATTAATTTAGCACATAAAAACAAAGCGGTGTTTATTCTTGACGAAATAGTCACCGGTTTTCGTTACGCAATGGGTGGAGCAGCCGAGTATTACAAAATAACCCCGGATTTGGCTTGTTACGGAAAAGGTGTTGCCAATGGTCTACCCCTTTCAATAATAGTTGGCAAAAAAGAAATAATGAAAGAATTTGAAGAAGTCTTTTTCTCAACAACATACGGCGGAGATACGCTAGCCCTTGCTGCGGCAATTGCAACCATTAAAGAATTAAAGTCTAAAAAAGTTATTCCTTATCTTTGGAAAATGGGTCTATATTGGAAAAATAATTTCAACAAAATTGCCGACGAGTTAGGTATCAATGCTCAAATCGGAGGTCACGGACCGCGAACTCATTTTATTTTTAAAGATTGGGAAGGTAAAGATTCGCTCTTGGCTAAAAGTATTTTCCTGCAGGAAACCGTAAAAAGAGGAATTCTCTTTGGCGGACCAATT
>DATCJB010000040.1:0-17193 GCA_036507455.1 Patescibacteria group bacterium
GCCGAATACACAAATCCGTTTAGGCGGACGGGGTGTTCCCCGTCTTAGAGGTTCTGGTAGAGGCGATCACTATGTTCGGATAGTCATAAAAGTCCCGACCAAATTAAATCGTCACCAGAGGGATTTGTTAGAAGAGTTTGAAGAAAGTTTTTAATTGACTCAAGTGATACAATAAATTCGATGATTGAGCAGCAACCCATAGATTTAGACGGAGCTCTTGTTGAACGTATTTTGCCTCCAGATAAAAATTCTCCGGGCTTGGGTTATTTGAGAAAAATTTATCCAACAATTTCTGTCCCTTTAGAAAACCTGAGTTTGCAAGTTTCCAAAGATATTGATGTCACGCGCCCGCTCTTTTGGTTGACGTACCTTGAAAATTGTGGCCTCTTAGTAAAAGATATTAGAAATTCGCTGGAAGAAGTCAAGGAAGAATACAATATTGATTTTAGTTTACACGAAAGTGCAGTGCAGGATTGGTTGAAAAAGGCAATATCAGTTATGGATAAGTCTGAAAATTTAAACTTCGACGATACTCGCCTGGCTATTTTGAAAGAATTGGTATTTGAAATAAAACCATCACTAATTCGTGAATATGAGACACCCTTGCTTGAAATGCTTGGTGATATTGAAGAACTTTTAGAATTAGAATCCCCAAATTCGTTTGAGTAATTTAAACTATTTCATAATTTTTTAAAACTATTAGTAATATCTACAAGTCAGTAAGATAACTACAATCCCGCAATATTTGCGCAATATCAATCGGATGATATAATCTATTTCCAATGTCGGAAACAGAATATCAATTATCAGACATAAATTCCGAAATTATCAAAAGAGTAGAGCTTGCTGAAAAAGCGATTAATGGCGAACTTGCTCCAAATGAAGAATTTGATGGCTTAATTTTAGATCTGAATGACCCTGATTTAACTGAAAACGAGGTACGATTTTTATCGAATTGGATAGAAGAGAAATTAGGTACAAAATTACAGGAAGCGCCTATAAAGGAAAGAATTCTGTCACCGGATGAAAAAACCTTGGCAGTAATTTATAGTACCAATCTTGGAGATGGTTGGTTTATTTCTAAATGGCAAAATGAGGGAGAAGAAGGCTCTTTTATTTTAAATCCAGAAGAGGCATATGATTGGAAAGTGAAAGAAGACGGTTATCGGCAACTATAGAAATCCCGCGATATTTGTGCAACAGCTTGATTAAATTCCAGACTTGAGTTATATTTCCTTGTTAAATGATTGAATCAATTGAAAGATTACGAATAACCGGTAAGACCAAAGAGGCGCTGGAAGGCGTAATTCGAGAAGGCCAGGTTGATCCTTTGCAAATTCCTAATATCCCGGATGAAATTTTGGCTAATAAAATGCGGGCCTGGAGGATTTGGGTCGTAACACTTCTATCCGAATCCCAAAAAACTTTGGATGGTGAAAAATCGAGTCAAATATTATATGAAGCTGAAAAGGTAATTGGTCGGTTGTATCACCACGAAGTAGTCAAAGAAAAAGCTCTTGAGATTAAAACCGATCCATCCGGAAACGAATATCAAATGGCCGCCGAAATGTTAAGGGATGAGGGTAAATATTATCTATATTTGGCACGTCTGACTTCTAATCCTTTGCATCTGGACCAAGTGATAAGTGCTTTTGATGCCGCAATTGGGGTTTCGGAAAAAGGAACTTCAACCAACGCTTTGGCAACTATGGAAAGAGAAATTGCCAAAAGGGAAAACGGAGAAAAAATGGATTTTTTTAATTTTAAAAGAAGTTATTTTCAGGTTTTAACACTTTCCGACGGAGCCGGCGGAGATGACAGGGCTGCAGCAGCATCATTGATGTATGCCAGAGAATCGTTTTTGGCCAGACAGTTTAGTGAATCGAGAGTTGGGTTTGAAAATTTTTTAAATTATTCTTCAAAATATCGATCAAAAAAACAAGCCGGATTACAAGTTCTAAAAGAAGTTACAAGGCCGATTGCTGATCGAATTCGAAGAATAACCCTGTAAATATAGACTAATCAATAAGTTTGACGAATTTAAAAGATTTTGTTAGAATACGCACAAGTAAAGTTTAGGTAAGTGAATTTAGGTGGGTCAGTGATCCGCCTTTTTTATTAAAGAAGGGAAAAATCAATGGCACTAGCACAACGAAGTGAATTTGCAGCAGCACTGAATCAAATATGCGCCGAGCGCGGAATCGAACCTGAAGTGGTCTTGGATACGATCAAGACCGCGGTTCTTGCCGCGTACAGAAAAGATTACGGTGAATCGGAAGGCCTGGAAGTTGAAATTGATTCCGAATCGGGTGAGGTAGCGATTAAAAACGATAAAAATGACGTTACTCCCCCGGGTTTTGGCCGGATCGCAGCTCAAACGGCCAAGCAGGTAATTTTACAAAGAGTCAGAGAGGCAGAGAAAAATGCGATTTTTGCCGAATATCAAAATAAAATAAATACCGTAGTTTCCGGTTTGGTTCAAAGAATTTCCGGACCAATTATCACCGTTGATTTGGGAAAGGCCGAAGGGATTATGCCTCCGCAAGAGCAGGTTCCGCATGAATTTTACCGGATTAATCAAAGAATGAAATTTTTCGTTGTCGGAATTCAGCAAGGAAACCGGGGAGAAGAAATTATTGTCTCAAGATCAAAACCGGGACTTGTTGAACAACTGTTTAAGTCCGAAGTTCCGGAAATTGCCGCCGGCTCGGTTGTGATTAGGGCAATTGCTAGAGAACCCGGTTCACGAACTAAAGTTGCAGTTTTATCTACCCAACCCAACGTTGATCCGGTTGGATCCTGTGTCGGCCAAAAGGGGGTTCGGGTTCAAGCAGTTATCTCGGAAATTGGCGATGAAAAAATTGATATTGTACCGTTTGATGAAGATTTGGAGAAATTTGTTACTGCTGCCTTGTCCCCGGCTAAGGATGTCCAAGTCAAAGTTGAGGAAAAAGAAGGTATTGCATATGTTACTGTTCCCGATGATCAATTGTCTTTGGCGATTGGAAAAGAAGGCCAAAATGTTCGCCTTGCTGCCAAATTGACCGGTTTAAAAATCGATATTAAAGGTCAAACTGAAGCTAAAACGAAGGAAGCAGAAATCCCTGCCGAGGTCGTAGCAAAAGAAGCTAAAGGTGTCGGGGAAGCCAAAAAAACTGCAGGGCTCTCAAAGAAAACAATTGAAAAAAAGGTCACAAAGAAAGCGCCGGCTAAAAAAGTTGCAAAGTCCAAAACCAAAAAAGCTAAATCTAAAGAAGATGAAAGCAAGAATGAACCGGCAGCTTAACGATCAATGAGAAAAGCAAATTTTTTAGAAATGTCTTTCTTTGGGCTGTCTAACTATTTAAATAACAATGGCAAAAATCTTAAGACCACCTATTGTAACCGTGCTTGGCCACGTCGATCACGGGAAAACCTCTTTACTTGACGCAATCCGCAAAACGAATGTTGCCGCGCGTGAGCACGGCGGAATTACCCAGAAAATTGGTGCTTATCAAATAGAGTTTAAGGGCAAGAAAATTACGTTTATTGATACTCCAGGCCACGCTGCTTTTGAGAAAATGCGCTCAAGAGGGGCGAGCGTTGCCGACATTGCAATATTGGTCATCGCAGCGGAAGAAGGCTTAAAACCCCAGACCAACGAGGCCATAAAACACATTAAAAACGCAAACATTCCCATGATTGTGGCAATTAACAAAATTGATTTAGAAGGCGCAAATCCGGCTAAAGTCAAAGAACAACTGGCTGCCGGGGAGGTTTTGGTAGAAGGTTATGGGGGAGATGTTCCTGTTGTTGAAGTGTCTGCAAAGACAGGGAAGAACTTAGATGAACTATTGGAAATGATCAATCTGCTTTCCGATGTGAGTGAAATCAAAGCAGATCCTCAAGGGAATTTAGAAGCTGTGGTAATTGAGTCAGCTCTTGATAAAAGCCGCGGACCTGTGGCAACGCTGGTTGTTAAAAACGGGACTTTAAAAGTTGGTGACGAAATATATTCTGGAGCCGAAAAATCAAAAATAAGAGCCTTAATTTCTGATAATGGTAAAAATTTACAAACAGCAGAGCCCTCGGTTCCTGTCGAAATATTGGGATTTAAAACAGTACCGGCAGTCGGAGCTATTATTTCAACAAGTCCTCAAGTTGCAGGTCAGGCAACTTCAAAAACGACTTCTGCGCTGGAAGTTTTGCAGGAAAGAGAATTGGGTAAAAATAAATTAAGACTGATTATCAAAGCTGATACTGCCGGAACTCTGGAAGCTATTGAAGTAAATTTGCCAAAAGATGAAGTAATGATAATTAAGTCTCAAACTGGTGAAGTTGGAGTTGAAGATGTTCAGCTTGCAAAAACTACTGATTCTAAAATTTATGCCTTTAATGTAAAGATTCCTCCTCAAGTATTAAAACTGGCTGATAACGAAAAAGTAGCTTTGCATTCTTTTCGTTTAATATACGATTTGTTTGATCAATTAGATAAAGATTTAGAAAATCAATTCAATAAAAAAATTGAATCAATGATTTTGGCGGAAGCCAAAGTTGTAGCCAGCTTTGACATCAACGGTCAAAGAATTGCGGGTTGCAAAGTAATAAAAGGCGAGATCAATAAAGGTTCAAAAGTTCGTTTAACAAGAGGCAAACAGGAGATTGGCTGGGCAGAGGTTTCAAGTTTAAAACGCAAAGCAAGCGATGTTAGCTCTGTTTCGATCAATACGGAGTGCGGTATTGGCTTATCTCCCAATCTTGACTTTCAAGTTGGGGATAAGATAGAATTGGTCGCGTTAAATTGATATATATTTAATTCTCTAGGATACAATGGTTATCGAAGACAAAAATCGAATTAAACAAATCGTCGATCAGTCAAAGAATATTTTGGTGGCTTTACCATCAAACCCAAACACTGATTTAACGGCCTCAGCGTTAGCTCTATATTTGTCATTGGGAAAAAATAAATCAATTACTGTTGCCAGTCCGACATTGCCTGTTGTTGAACACTCAACACTTGTCGGAGTCGATCAAATCATTCAGGAGCTTGGACCCAGAAAATTTATAATTACTCTTTCTGATGTTTTGGGAAGCGTTGACAAAGTAACGCATTATCTTGAGGACGATAAATTAAATGTTGTGGTTCACCCGTTACCGAATTCTAAAGGATTTTCCGCAGATCAGGTTCAATTTTCGCAAACGGAACCTGACTTTGATTTAATTTTGACTATTGGAGTAAGTAATTTGAATCAACTGGAAAAATTATATACTCAAGAACAAAGTTTGTACTCAAATAAGACTATTATCTCGATATTAGCGGGTAACCAGGATCAGGATTTTGCAACAGTAAGCTTGGCAAACCCTAATGCCGGTTCCAACAGTGAAATAACTGCCTTATTCTTGAAAGAGTTAGGATTACCGTTTGATGAGGACATTGCCGCAAATCTTTATCAAGGATTAGAATTTGCAACTAGTCATTTTAATATTGAGAGAACAACGACTGAAACTTTTGAAGCGGCTGCTCTTTGCGTTAAGTTTAAACCAAGAGTTTCCGGTCAGGTGCGTCAAAGGGAAGTTCCAAGACAATCTCCGCAAAGACCGGTAAACGCTGATCAAAGTGCCGGTCAGAAGCAGCCGGGTGTCTCGCAATCTATAAATGAAACCCAAAATAATGATGAAGAAATTCAACCTGAACCTGATTGGTTTGAACCAAAGATTTTCAAAAGCTCCGGAGGGAGCAGTCAAAAATAAGACAGGAAATTAGCATTTCTTGATATAATAAGTTAAATTAAATAAAACTGATGCCAAAAAAAACTATTAAAAAAACAACTAAAACAGTCAAAAAAGCACCGGTTGCAAAAATAAGCAAATCTGCTGCTTTGCTGAAAAAAGCTGATGTTAAAAAAGCGGTAAAAGAAACCCAAAAACAAGACCAGGTTCAGGCTCCGGTGAGTAGTGGAAAGCAGCAAATAATTGATCAATTTAAAACTCACGAAGGTGATACTGGATCACCGGAAGTTCAAATTGCTCTTTTATCCCAAAGAATTAATAACGTCGTTAATCATTTAAAAGCCCACTCGCAGGATGCACATTCCAGACGAGGTCTTTTATCGATGGTAAACAAAAGGCGTCGCCTTTTGAATTACTTAATGAAAAAAGAATCTGATCGATATAGATCAGTGATTGAAAAATTAGGTCTTTCAAAATGAAATTTTGCTTTTTAGGCAAGATTAGGTTAAAATAAATTTAATTAGGAAAACGGAGTTGGAGATTCGAGAACTGGGAAACAAATTTTTTTGTTTTCAATTCCCGATTTCTAACTCCTAAGCTTCCTTTTCGTTTTTAATGAAAGTTACAAAAGAATTAGATATTTCTGGTCAAAAATTAGTTTTTGAAACTGGCGAGCTTGCAGGTCATGCGAGCGGTTCGGTATTGGTCAGATATGGAGAAACCGTCGTTTTGGCAACAGCTGTTTCTCAAAAAGCTCCTGAAGGAACCGATTTTTTTCCTTTGACTGTCGATTACGAAGAACGATTATATGCAGGCGGCAGAATTTCGACTTCCAGGTTTATAAAAAGAGAAGGCAGGCCAAGCGAAGAATCAATTCTCACTTCCCGTTTAATTGATCGTGCTATTCGTCCTCTTTTCCCGAAAGACTATCAGGCTTCAGTTCAGATAATAGTGACCGTACTTTCAATTGATCAGGAAAACGATCCGGATATTATTTCCTTAATAGGCGCTTCAGCTGCTTTGGCTATTTCAGATATTCCTTGGAATGGCCCATTAGCCGGAGTTAGAGTAGCTTCGCAAAACGGAGGTTTTATATTAAATCCTCAAGAAGATATCAGGCAATTTTCAGATTTGGACCTGGTTTTAGCAACTACCAAGGACGAAGTAGTAATGATTGAGGCCGGAGCAAAACAAGTCCCGGAAGAAAAAGTTGTTGAAGCTTTGAAATTTGGTCTTAAAGAAGCTGCGAAAATTGTCGGGTTTATTAACGATTTTGTCAAAGAGGTTGGGAAGCCTAAGCAAGAATACAAGTCTACAAATGCTGATCCAAAACTGGAAAAACTAGTTATTAGTTTTATTCAAAATAATTTGATGAAAAATTTTGACAAAGATTCTCAGGATGAAGGCTGGTTTGATAAAGCTCTCGAACAGTTGGCTGAAGAGTTTATCAAAGAAGACGATGAATCAAAAGTTAAACCAACTAAAAAGATGTTGTCTACTATTTTAGAAGAAGAAGTGGCAAATCGTTTAAGAACCGAAATCTTAGTTAACAAAAAAAGACCTGATGGAAGATCGCCGGACGAAATTAGACCGCTTAACATTTCTGTTGGTGTTTTGCCAAGAACACACGGATCTGCAATTTTTCAAAGAGGTGAAACCCAAGTTCTTTCAATCGTAACTCTTGGTTCGCCGTCACTTGGGCAATTAATTGAAGGAATGGAAGGGGAACAAACTAAGCGTTATATGCATCATTATAATTTCCCCCCTTTCTCTTCAGGTGAAGTTAGAAGAGCAGGTTCCCCCGGAAGAAGAGAGATTGGTCACGGGGCATTGGCTGAAAAAGCCTTAAGAGCTGTTGTTCCTCCAACGGAACAATTTCCATACACGATTCGGGTTGTTTCGGAGGTTTTATCTTCAGCAGGTTCAACATCAATGGCCTCAACCTGCGGATCAACACTTGCCTTAATGGATGCCGGAGTTCCTTTAATTGAACCCGTAGCCGGAATTTCAATTGGGTTAATAACTGACAAGAAAGACAAAAAGAATTATGTGACGATTTGTGACATTGCTTATCAGGAAGATTCCCAGGGAGACATGGATTTCAAGGTAACCGGAACTAAAAACGGAATAACGGCGATTCAAATGGATATCAAACTTGATGGGGTGGGAGTTAATGTCTTAAAAGAGGCTTTTGAAAAGGCAAGAAAATCCAGGCTATTTATTTTGGATAAAATGCTTGAGGTTCTTCCCCAACACCGGGGCGGCGTTTCAAAGCACGCGCCGACGGTTCTTCAGGTAAAAATTGCTCCTTCAAAAATTGGAGAAGTAATTGGTTCCGGAGGCAGAGTAATTAATAACATTATTGCAACAACAGGGTGTGCGGTTGATATTGATGACTCCGGAACGGTTACGATCACAGGAACAGACGTAGCAGCGGCCCAAAAAGCCGCAGAGTGGGTAGAAGGAATTGTTAAAGAAGCTCAAGTTGGTGAAATTTATGAAGGTACAGTTAAGAGAATTTTGCCGTTTGGAGCAATGATAGAAATTTTACCGGGCAAAGAAGGGCTGGTTCATATTTCTAAACTTGCCCCGCACAGAGTAGAAAGAGTTGAAGACGTTGTCAAAATCGGTCAGGAAGTAAAAGTGCGGGTTGTTGAAATCGACGATCAGCACAGAGTAAATTTGTCTATGAATTTCGGCAATGATCAGGAACAAGTCGGCCAGGCACAAGATCGGGGCCAAAGGCAAGGCGGCGGCCGCCAATATGATAGAAATCCAAGAGGTAACTGGTCCAGAGATAGACGTGATCGAAAGGGACCCCGACGTTAATAATGACAAGTTCTGCCCTTAAAGAATTAGTTTCTTCCAAAAAGACTATTTTTCTCACACTTGTTTTGAGGTAGAATTTAAGCAATGCCCAAATCTTTAACAGAGGAAGTTGTAAAACTTGAAAAGAAAGTTCTTGATGCCAGCCTTCCGGAGGATTTAAAAAACAAACTTAAATCACTGATTGAAATACTTTCCCGGATGGCAAGTTCAGGGAGTTACTCAAGTGAATATGAAGGTACAAGCCGTTATGTCGACTGGATCGTTAATTTGCCTTGGAAAAAAAGAAGTAAAGACATTCTTGATTTGAAAAATGCCAAAAGCATCCTGGATAAAAATCATTACGGTCTTACCCAGCTAAAGGATCGTATTTTAGAATACTTGGCCGTCCTTTCGTTAAGAGAAAAAGAAGGCGAAGTTTCCAGAGCGCCGATTCTTTGTTTGGTAGGTCTTGTCGGAACGGGTAAAACGACGTTAGCCTATTCAATTGCCGAATCGATGGGAAGAAGTTTTGCCAGAATTCCGTTTGGGGGAATGGGAGACGCTTTGCAATTGCGCGGTCAATCCAGAGCTTTTGGAGATGCCGAGCCGGGTCAAATAATTAAAGCCCTAAGAAGGGGAGGAAGTAAAAACCCGGTTATTTTACTTGACGAAATTGATCGTGTTGCAGAAAGTACGAGATCAGATATCATGGGAGTTTTGATTGAACTTTTAGATCCCGAGCAAAATAGTCGTTTTACTGATCATTATATCGATTACCCTTTTGATTTATCGGAAGTTTTGTTTATTGCAACTGCAAACAATACGACCAATATTTCAACGGCTGTTTTGGACAGACTTGAACCAATTTCGATGCCGTCTTATACAGATGAAGAAAAAATTACAATTGGTAAAGATTATTTACTGCCAAAAGCTCTCAAAGAATCGGGCTTAACTGGCGAGTTGTTAAAAATTGATCCTGATGTTTGGCCCAAAATTGTAAGACCGCTTGGGTTTGACGCCGGCATGAGATCTCTGGAAAGGACCATTCAAGGAATGTGCCGACTTGTGGCAAGAAAAATCGTTGAAGAAGGCAATAAACAATTTCTTGTAAATGCTCAAAACGTAAAAGATTTTCTGCCTACGTGGTAAAAGATGCCAAATGCAAAAAAGTTATCGGAAATTGCCCAACAAGTTAAGAATTGTCAAAGATGTCCTTTATATAAGAACGCTACTAATGGTGTTCCTGGTGAAGGTAATCCGAATGCTCAAATACTTTTTATCGGTGAGGGACCGGGATATTATGAGGATCAGGAAGGCAGACCATTTGTGGGAAGGGCAGGTAAATTACTTACCCGCTCAATTGAGTCAATCGGTTTAAAAAGAGAAGAAGTTTTTATAACAAACGTTGTAAAGCACAGGCCGCCTGAAAATAGAGATCCCACGCCTGGAGAAATTGACGCTTGTAATGTTTGGCTTGATAAACAGATTGAAATTTTAAAACCAAAATTAATAGTGACTTTAGGAAGATATTCTTTAGGAAAATTTATTCCTAATAGATCAATTTCCCAAATTCACGGAAAAGTTCAAAATATTGAGGACCAGTTAATTTTGCCGATGTATCACCCGGCCGCAGCTTTAAGAAACGGCAATATTATGGACCTTTTTGAACAGGATTTTAAATTAATTACGAAAATAATGGATCTATCAAATAATAAAATTGACGAAGATAATGGCGAAGATGAGAAGAATTCAAATAATGGAAGTCAGCAGTTAAATTTTTTCTAAAAACTTTTAAATGAGTATCTTTAAACAAAATTCAAAAAACCTGAAAATTCTTCCGCTTGGAGGAATTGGTACCGTTACGAAAAACATGTATGTTTATCAATACGGCAATGAAGCGATTATTGTCGAGTGCGGGGTTGGGTTTCCGGAGGTTGAGATGTTGGGAGTCGATTTTGTTATTCCTGATATTTCCTATTTGCGAAGTAATCCAAATCTTAAACTGCACGGAATTTTTATAACCCACGGTCACGATGATCATTTAGGGGCGTTGCCGTATATTTTGCCGGAATTAAAATTGCCTGTTTTTGCAACCCCAATTACCTGTGCTTTAATTGAAGCAAGACTTGATCAAACTCAGAAACAAAATAAATTTGAGATTAATCGTGTTGAAACCGGAAAGACAATCCAAAGGGGTTCTTTTTCGGTTGAATTTGTAAGAATAACTCACTCTGTTCCGCAATCTGCAAACTTTGCAATCAGAACCCCTGCAGCTACGGTTTATCACGCCTCAGATTTTAAATTCGATTTTACTCCGGTTGACGGTTCACCTCCCGATATTGCCCGAATTGCCCAAATCGGCGAAGAAGGCGTTGATCTTTTAATGTCGGATTGTTTAAGAGCTGAAAAACCGGGATATACGTTAACCGAAAAAACTTTGGATGATATGTTTGAAAGAGAATTTCAAAAGTCACCAAAGAAAATTTTTGTAACTACTACTTCATCAAACCTTTCAAGAGTTAAGCAAGCAATAGAAATTGGCGCTAAATTTAACCGAAAACCGGTTCTGGTCGGAAGAAGTATGGAAAAAGCGGTTAACGCGGGTATAAAAATTGGATATTTTAAAGATTTAAAAATAATTCCGGTAGATAAAACCCGGGGGATTCCTCCAAATCAATTATTGTTTTTAGTTGCAGGCAGCCAAGGTCAAGTTGGTTCCTCGTTGTCGCAAATTGCCAACGTGGAACACCAAGTCAGTGTTGAAAAAGATGATACTGTTATTTTTTCGGCCGATCCGATACCGGGAAATTTTGATGCGGTTCACAACGTCATCGACAGCTTAACTCAACTTGGAGCCAGAGTTTTATATTCGGATATTTTGGATGACTTGCACGTTTCCGGCCACGCCGCCGCAAACGAACTCTTAATGATGATGGGTCTATTAAAACCGAATTATGTAATGCCGATTTCCGGCACGCCAAGGCACATGAAAGCGTATTCAAATCTGGCAAAAAGTATGGGTTATCCGGAAAACAGGATTATTTTATTAGAAGAAGGACAAACGATTGAAGTTTCCAGGGACCGTGTAACTTTAGGAGAAAGAGTTGAATCGAAAAATATCATGGTGGACGGTATTGGCGTTGGAGATGTCGGAAATGTTGTTTTAAGGGACCGGAAAATTTTGTCTGCTGATGGAATTGTCGTTGTCATTGTCCCAATAGATCATCAAACAGGACAGGTAGTGGGTGAGCCGGACGTAGTTTCAAGAGGTTTCGTTTATGTTAATGAATCAAAAAAATTAATGCACGATACTAAGCAGGTTGTTAAAAACTGCTTAACTCAACACCAAGGCAACGTAACCGATTGGAGATTTTTAAGAGGCAAAATCGAAGATAACTTAGAAAGGTTTTTGTATAATGAAACCAAACGTCACCCAATGATTCTTCCGGTTATTATTGAAGTTTAAGTTATAGAAGGATTTTCTGCCGATGGCAAGATATAAACGTTATAGATCGCCGTTCAAGTTAAAGTTAAAAAAACAAACTTTGGCCAACATTACCGGCTTGGTTTTAATTTTGTCATCGTTTTTGCTTTTTTTATCGTTTTTGGTTTCTACCGAAGTTTTAAATTTATATCGATCAGGTTTCACATCACTTTTTGGCTGGACCGCTCTTTTCTTTGGAGTAATCGGACTTCTGGCAGGCTTTACCGTTTTGGGAACTAAGTGGAAATACGTTCAGTTTAATGTAATTCTTGGAGCAATCATAGTTTTTGGGTCACTGGCCGCTTTAACTAATATTTTTTCCCAGGAAAGCGGAGGGTCAATCGGTAATCTTGTTTGGGGTACAATCGCTTCGATTTTTACCGTTGTGGGAGCAGCCTTAATATTATTCGTTTCGATTTTGGTCGGGATGATTATTTTGTTTAATACTTCTTTGGACCAGGCATTTTCCTACCTTACCTCGGCTTTAAATTTTTTGAAAAAATATCTCTATGACCCTTTATTTAAAAGGAAGCACCAACCTTCGTTCTCACGGGAACCAATTGTTAATAATAAGACACGACAGGAAATTAAAGGTGAACCTAAACAGGCGATTGCAGTAGATTCTAAAGAGGTAGTAATTCCGCCGGTAACTAACCTTCCAACTGAAGGAAAGATTTGGCAATATCCCCCGCTTTCTCTTTTGTCAGACAAAGTAGCCACAAAAGCAGATCGGGGAGATCCTAAAGCCAACGCTCAAACAATTGAACGGACCTTGGAAGGGTTTGGAATTCACGCAAAAGTTGTCGAAGTTAACTTCGGACCGGCCGTTACGCAATATGCTTTGGAAATTCCAACGGGTACCAAAATTTCCAAAATTACCGCGCTTCAAAACGATTTGGCTTTGGCACTTGCCGCGCCTACCGGCACCGTCAGAATAGAAGCCCCTATTCCCGGTAAGTCACTTGTCGGCGTAGAGGTTCCAAATAGAAGTTTGGAAATTGTTTCCTTGAAAGCGATTCTTGCCTCGGATTTAATGCAAAAGGAGAAATCAAAGCTTGCAGTGGCTTTAGGCCTTAACGTTTCCGGGGATGCAGTAATCG
This sequence comes from Patescibacteria group bacterium, assembly GCA_036507455.1. GTDB lineage: Bacteria > Patescibacteriota > Microgenomatia > Curtissbacterales > DATCJB01 > DATCJB01. The sequence goes on from DATCJB010000040.1 coordinate 13,102, forward strand.
GGGATATTGGCAGGATGCCGCACATTTTAATGGCAGGAACAACAGGTTCAGGTAAATCAATTGCAATTAATGCTTTTATCTCCTCATTACTTTTTAGAAATTCTCCTAATGAATTGAAGTTGGTTTTGGTTGATCCTAAAAGAGTAGAAATGACCGATTATAACGGTATTCCTCACCTATTAACTCCGGTTATTGTTGATGCTGAAAAAATAGTTTCGGCTCTAAAGTGGGCGCTGACCGAAATGGATAGAAGATATAAGTCATTTGCCGAAGCATCGGTTAGAAATATTACAGGTTATAATGAACTTTCAGGTTTCCAGGCTTTGCCTTATATAGTTATCGTAGTGGACGAGTTGGCTGACTTGATGGCTTTTGCACCTTCCGAAGTTGAGGATTCAGTTATTCGTTTAGCCCAAATGGCCAGGGCAACTGGCATCCATCTTGTGATTGCCACCCAACGGCCGTCGGTTGATGTTATCACTGGACTGATCAAGGCTAATATTCCGTCCAGAGTCGCCTTTAACGTTTCTTCGATGATTGATTCAAGAGTAATTTTGGATCAGCCGGGAGCCGAGAAATTACTAGGGAGGGGAGACATGCTATATATGCCTCCGGATGCATCAAAACCTCAAAGACTCCAGGGAGTTTTTGTTTCCGATTCGGAAATTAGAAACTTGATCAATTTCCTGAAATCTTCCGGAGTTGAACCTCAATACACCGAGGAAGTAACCGAGATGATTGTGGCAAGAGCCGGTTCAAGAGGCGGGGGAAGCGGATCAGAGGATGAGCTATTTGAAGAGGCGGTCAGAACGATCTGTCAATACGATCGGGCAAGTGCGTCGCTACTTCAGAGAAGGCTCAGAGTTGGATATGCAAGAGCCGCAAGGCTTCTTGATGAACTTGAAGCGGCCGGAATTGTCGGCGCCGGGGAAGGTTCAAAGCCGCGGGATGTTCTAGTTCGAAACGCCGAAGAATACTTGCAGGCCAGAGCCGGTGGCGGAACTCAACAAACTTCTTAAACTGTCAGTCTTGTGCAGGTTTAGTGATAGGTAGCTCGTTTGTTAAATGCCTAATTTCTTCAAGACCTCTATAAGTTCTACCATTATAACGAAATTCCGGACTGGTAATAGAATGGCCGTCCTCGCTGATAACAGGAATAAGTAAAACATTAAAACCAACACCACTTAATAATCCAACTGCTTCGTCAATTTCTTCTTTTGATCCTGCTGCTGCAAGACCGACTAATTTGGAAGGTTTTTGTTCTTGTTCTTGAGTCATTTTTTAATTGACTTACTTTTACTACTTCTTTTGGACAATTTCAACCAGGTCCTTAACTTTACCGGGATCAAATTCTTCTGCATTAGGTTTTAATAGACTGGTTGCGACCAGAAAGCAATCTGCGTGATCCAAAAATTGTTCTACGTTTTGAGGCGAAACACCGCTGGCTATTGCCAGAGGAAAATCGCCCATTGCTTTTTTCATCGACTTAATTTTTTGAATGTCAGGTGCGATACCGGTCATTGTTCCGCTGGTTGTTACAACGTCTACATATTTAGTGGCAATTTTTGCAGCCAGTGCGGGGTCTTTTACCAGATATTGATATTTGAATGCCACCCCTCCAAAATATAATCCCGGCCATCCGCTTTTTTCCCGGGCAATATTTATTTGGTCCGCTTCAATTTGTTTGTCGGACCATTCATATATTCGGGCGTTATCTGTCCATAATCCGGAAACTCCGGCATCAACATTTTTAAAGGCTGAAATTGTGGAGAGGTCCAAATAATTTATGCCAATCCACCAAGTTGAAAATTCTTGTCTTGTTTGTTTTTGAATCTGGAGTAAATCATAATGATTCATTCCATTCATGCTTATCAAGAAGACGCCGTCGGCTCCCGCTTTGAAAGCAATATGAGCATTCTTTAAAGTTTGTATCCCGGTTTCAACGTGAACAACCGGCAGGACGACGTGTTTGTTTTGGAACACCTCTTTAAAGTTAGTCATTTGTGAGTAACTTATACCTGAAAAATATTAGGTTTGCAAATGTATATATCAGCAGGTCGCCTTCTGCATTCCAGAATGGCGCTTGGTCTGATATATTAGATGATTTATTAATCGTGCTGATATATAATCCAATTCATGAAACGTGTCGGGCAAATCCTAAAAGAGGAAAGGCTAAGGAGAAAATTAACTTTAGACGATATTGAAAAATACACCAAAATTAGAAGAAAAGTTTTAGAAGCTTTGGAGGAAGGAGATTATTCCAAATTGCCGGCCGAAACTTTTGTAAAAGGCTTTATTAAAAACTACGGGGAATTTTTGAATCTTCCGACAAGTTCCTTATTGGCAGTATTTCGCAGGGAATTTACAAAGCAGGCCAATATTGAAAAACGACAACCTCCAAGACTTAAACTCTCTTTAAGTCTTACTCCCAATTTAACAATTGCCTCGATTTTCTCCGTCGGGATTGTAGTTTTGTTGATCTACTTAATTTTCCAGTACGTTTCTTTAGCTGCTGCTCCCCAGCTTGTTATAGATTCTCCCCAAAATAATCAAAAAGTAACCCAAAACGAAGTTGAGGTTGTTGGTAAAACCGATCCCGATGCTAATTTGGAGATAAATGATGAAAGAGTACCTTTGGATCAGGAAGGTAATTTTAAAATTTTAATTAAATTATCAAGCGGAGAAAATAAAATAAACATTAGTTCGACTTCGAAATACGGTAAAGGTAAAAGTGAAGAAATTAAAGTAGTAAAAGTTGCTGAGTGATACATTTGGAGAGGGTTGACACCGAACTTATCCGTCTTTAAAATGAATTGACCAAAGTAAGGTTTCTGCCTATGGACATCAATCAATTTCTTCTTATTTTAGTAATAGTAGTTTTAACGGTTTTTCTTGTTGTTATTGGCATTCAGGTATTTTTTGTTCTCCAGGACCTGCGCAAAACTTTAGATAAATTGAGTAAAGTTCTAACAGATGCAGGCTCAATTACCGAAAAGATTAAAGAACCGGTTAATTCTCTCTCGTCATTTTCCTCAGGATTTAAGGCGATAGTCGGAGTCGTGGACTCTTTGAAATCGAGAAACGAGAAAGGGGAAAAAAAAGATAATGGCAAATGATAATAAAGGATCAAGTCTCGGAGCGTTTTTGTTAGGAGCGGTAGTTGGAGCGGCGATCATTGCCCTGTCACAAACAGAAAAAGGCAAGCAGGTAGTTGAAGTTGTAAAAAAGGAAGGCTTAAAAACGGCCAAAGATATTTTGGATAAATTAAAGGAACTGGAAGTTGCCGCAGAAAAAGACGTTGAAGAGCAAATTACAGAAGCAATTGACGAATCTCCAGAGCAGGCAACCTCGGCTGATTCAGATTCTGAAGGTCCGATTGAACAGGTTTCCGAAGCGGTTGCTGACGCAAAAGATGAGGTGGCAAAGCAAATTGCAGAACTTCAAAACCGGGGCCGGACAATTGGCCGCAAATTCTTCAAAAGACACTGAAAATTTTTCTGATATAATTCCTTCATGAATTCAGCTGAAACTTATCAAGGAAGAACGATTTGGGAGTTAACTCGTCAGGAAGAATTTAAAGGATTGGAACAGACTAATTGGTGGGTTGTAACTGGGGGGCCATCCACTGGCAAAACCACCCTTCTTGAATATCTAACAGAAATAGGTTACAAAACAATGCCTGAAGCAGCGCGGGTTTACATTGACAAGGAAAGGAGTAAAGGGATAACTACGGAACAAATTAGAGCGCTAGAATCTGATTTTCAGGAAAAAGTGCTTGAGATGAAAAATCGCATTGAAGTTGAAACACCCTCAGATGAACTAATATTTTGGGATAGGGGAAATATGGGAGATTCGATAGCCTATATGACAACAACTCACGTTGTTAGTTCAGGCAGGGTGAATGATGCCGGCTTGTATTTATATGATTATCAATCAGGAGATACAATCATGATTGCACACAAGAAACGATATAAGGGAGTTTTTCTTCTAGACAGGTTACCTTCCTATAAAATTGATTACGCAAGAGTCGAGAATGAAGCAAAGGCCGAGGAAATTCATGCAAGAATTGATAAAAAATATCGATGGTTAGGG
>DATCJB010000041.1:0-3174 GCA_036507455.1 Patescibacteria group bacterium
TCATAATTTTTTTGAAGTTACAAAAATTGATGATTTGTATGTTTACCAGAATTTGAATTTTGACGGGTTTGATTATGTTGTTGAGCCTAATAATATTAAAGTCACCCTAAAAAGCAGCATTGATGGGACGCTTGTGATGCCGGAGATTTATTATCCCGGATGGGTAGCTATAGTTGACGGAAACCAAAGACCGATAAAAAAGATTGACAATTTATTTTTAGCTGTTGATTTAAAACCAAAGGACAGGGAAGTGGTCTTTAAATTTCGCCCCAGACTTTTTACAATAGGACTGGCTATCACGATGTTCACAATTATTTCCAGCCTTCTTTTTATAATAAGAAAAAACTATCGGTGAAAATTATCTTTTTAAATATTTACAATGGTCTGGTTGATAGGGGGTCGGAAACCTTCGTTGCAAATTTGGCCTCCCAACTTTCAAAAAATCACGAAATCTCGGTGATTCAGGGTGGACCGCCGAAAGAAAGATTGCCATACAGACAAATTCAGGTAAAAATTCCATTTATCCTAAATCCTGACATCGGAGCCAACCGCTCAAGGAAAATTCTGGTTCGTTTTGTTGTAGACATTTACCAATTATTGGTTTTGCTTTTTACTTTAAAATCTTTGCCGTACATTTTGTTTAAAGATTACGATGTAATTTTCCCTACCAATGGCTTTTGGCAGTTGTTAATTTGCAGATTAATTTCGCTTGTTCGGCGGAAAAAACTGGTTGTGATAGGTCACGCCGGTATTGGCCGGGACGACTTATTTAACATTTTATTTAGACCAAGCTTGTTTATAGCTCTTACCCAGGAAGCCAAAAACTGGGTTCTTTCAAAATCGCCCCGTCAAAAGGTAGTCGTCATCTCCGGAGGAGTAGATACGATAAAATTTAATCCGGAGGTTAAGGCAGAGCCAATTGATTTGCCCAAGCCAATCTTAATATGTGTAGCTGCACTAGTTCCATATAAAAGAGTTGATTTGGTGATCAAAGCTGTTTCGAAATTAAAAAATGTTAGTTTATTGGTGCTCGGCGTTGGGTATTTAAAAAAGGATTTGGAAAAACTGGGTAAAAAATTGCTGGGCAAAAGATTCCGGTTAACCAATGTTTCGCACACTAAAATGGCAGGTTTTTATAATGCAGGTTCGGTCTTGACTCTTGCAAGCAAAGCCAAGGAAGCGTTTGGATTGACGATTTTGGAAGCGATGGCTTGCAATTTACCCGTTGTTGTCAATGATGATCCGGCAAGGAAAGAAATTATTGGTGAAGGCGGTTTGGTTGTTAACGTCGAAGACATAGATTCTTATGCCGGTTCTCTTAAACAATCACTGCAGACAAATTGGGGCAATAAACCCAGAATTCAAGCGGAAAAATTCAGTTGGGATAATATCGCCGGACAATACGAACAAACTTTAAAAAAGCTGTGACCAAGTTTTTAATCCCCATATTTCTTTTTATTCTGTCGTTTTCGATTTTAAGCATTAATATTAAAAAACCATTTGTCGGTGCCCACGATTTTAACGGAGTATTCTTCGGCCAAATCGCCAAAAATTATTTCAGATACAATTTTGAAACCAAATTGGGGCAGGTAGTTAACGCGGATATTACTCCCAAAAATGAGTGGGCATATCACACCCACCACCCGCCGCTTTTACCTCTTATGCTGGCTGTTTTCGGTGTCTTATTTGGATTTAGTGAAAGCGCCTTAAGGCTTGTACCGGTTATTTTCAGTGGCTTTTCAATAATATTAATTTATTTAATCGGCAAAGAGTTGTTTTCAAAGACCGTTGGATTTATTGCGTCATTGCTGCCGATGGGGACTCCTCTTTTTGCATACTATGCAAAAATGCCGGTTCACGAGCCCTTAATATTAACTTTCCTACTTGCTGCAATCTGGCAATATTTGTATTGGGTAAAAAGTAAAAAATCAGTCAATTATTATTTAATGATTTTTTTTACAATATTAGGATTATTATCAGGGTGGCCGTTTTATTATTTCCCAATTTTATTAGGTTTATATACTTATCTTTACAATCGTAAAAATTTTAAACAAATTTTACCGATTGCAATTTTGCCGGTAGTTTTTGTTTTGCTTCAATTAATTCACGTCAAGATTTTAACCGGTTCATATTTAACCGGTATATTTGACGCTTTTATTTTAAGGGTCGGTTCGTCCTTTTCGGTCTTAGAGTTTTTAAAAACCGAGTTGCAATTTTTAAATGCTTTTTTGGGGAAAATAATACTTGTCCTGTCTTTAGCGTTTTTGATCAATTTAATAATTTCAATCAAAAACAAAATCAAATCCAAACAAATCGGATTAATTTTAATGTTTGGAATTGCCGGAAGCCTTCATTTAATTGCTGCCCGTAACGCGTCTGTTCGTCACGATTATTTAATTTTTCTTTTAATCCCGTTTTTTGCATTTTCATCTGCTCTTATTTTGGAGGGAATCACAAATAAAATCGGCTTAAAAATAAAATTGAATAAGAATTTGTTGCTGTTAATGATGGGTATTGCAGTTTCAATATTTGTAGGAGTTGAAAAATTAAAGTTTACAAACGCTCTCATAACCGGAGAAATTAATAAACCGGGATTTATTGTCGGCTCAACCGTTTCAAAACTAACCAGTCCCGGCGATAGAGTTTTATTTGCCAATCAGGAGTTTACCGAATTTTTCGGCCCGTTTGTCGCTTTTTATGCCGACCGCCAGGTCGATTACGTGGACCTTAAACTTGATTACTTTTCCGAAAAACGGGCAGGTTTGGAGAAAAATTATAAGTATTTAATTGTTGATACTTCAAGGCCGTTTGATCAAAGTTTAGATGAACAACTTTCAAGGATATATAATAAGGAAGCTGTTAATAACGTTTACAATTTCTACCGGTTAAGATGAAAATCAATCCATTAACTTCTGTAATAATTCCTACTTATAACGAAGAAAATACAATTAGTGAAGCGGTGAAGACACTTAGTGAACAAACATATAAACCACTGGAGATTTTGATGGTTGATGACGGATCAACTGATAACACATTAAGAGTTATCAGTAATTTCCAATTTCCAATTTCCAATTTCCAATTGTTGAAGCAAAACCATGCTGGCCCCGGTAAAGCCAGGAATTTGGGTGCTCAAAAGGCAAAAGGGGAGATATTGGTTTTTGTTGATGCCGACAT
>DATCJB010000042.1:0-3010 GCA_036507455.1 Patescibacteria group bacterium
ATTTCACCCACAAATAATTCAAAAAATACTTCAATTGCTTCTATTGTTCCACTCGAACATGTAAAACTAGTTATTAAGTCGTCCTTGAGTTGGTAAATCATTTCGGGTATCAGATTCTCGACTCCAATTAAATCAATGTCTGATTGTGAAAAATTTGTTCTGATATCTAATTTGTTATAAGCAAAATCACCTATCCATTTAGATACACTGCTATTTTTTCTAAAAGATTCAGATATAACATACAAAGCACTTTTATCAGACCCTGTTATTGAAGCAATTAAGTTCTTTGAACGATTAATTATTTCTAAGATTTTTTCATCAAAATCATTCTGGTTAAAATCTATCGCATGCATATGTGTAGTATCTCCTTTAAATTTACTATTATAAAGAGTATCCATATTAGCTAATAATAATTTTTAATATCTAATAAATTATTAAAATTTTCTATTGCTTTCCTATGATTTACATGATCTCTTTTTTCTTGAATGATTATATTTTTCCAGTTTGTATTGTATGGCTCTTTCATTCCCAAAACAGTTGCCCACTTACTATCAAAGTGATTCAATCTGGAATTACAGTTTTTACAACTTGGAGTTAAATTTAAGGAAGTATCCAAACCTCCCTGTGCAACTCTAATTAAATGATCCCAATTAATTGTATTAAATCTATTTGGAAGATATGTTAATTTTATTGAACAATAAGCACAATAACCAGCAAACATCATCTCTTCTAATTTTTCTGCCATTTTTCTTGCTTCGTATATTGCATTGATCATATTATTTTTATTAACTTCCTAATTTTTTAAGTTCTTTTGCAAAATCTTCAACGTCTGCAAATTGTCTGTAAACGCTTGCAAAACGAATATAAGCAACTTTATCAAGCCTTTTTAAGGCATTCATTACTAAAAGCCCAATCTTTTTACTTTGAATTTCAGTTGTTGCTTGTCTGCGTAAGGTGGATTCTATTGAATCAACAACTTTATCGATCGCTTCTGCCGAAACCGGACGCTTTTCGCAAGCTTTAATTATTCCTGCCCGGACTTTGGCACGGTCAAAAGGTTCTCTTTGACCATCCTTTTTAATAACTAAAAGATCTAAAGTTTCAACCCGTTCGTGCGTGGTATATCTTTTTGCGCACTTCAAACATTCACGCCTGCGTCTGATTACCCTGCCGTCATCAGACTCTCTTGAATCAACTACTTTATCTTTGGTGCTTGTGCAAAATGGACATATCACGAAAAACTAAAACCTTTTTTCAAAAAAATTCGGGTCAGTCTTCTTTTTTCACAGCTGCCCGATATATACAAGATATTGTGTTACTACCCAATCGTATACCCTACATTTTGCGTTGTCAAGGAGTGAATTTTAGCAAAGGTTTTAGTCTTTGCCAAAGCCTAAAATGACAATGTCTACTTACTAAGTTAAAAGAAGATTTGCCCAAAATCAACCGGTAATTTTTTATATTCCAAGCATTAAGCGCAACTCTTGGTTTTGAATTTTCTCCGGTGACCAGGGCGGATCAAAAGTAAGGGTAACCTGAACATCTTTTACCTCATCTATTTCTTTTAATTGTTTGGTGACTTCTTCAACAAAGTAAGGAGACAAAGGACAACCCGGCGTTGTTAATGTTTGAACTACTTCAACGTGTCCTGCCTGATTATTTATCTTAACGTCATAAATTAGCCCAAGGTCAACAACGTTAATCCCAAGTTCCGGATCAATGCATTTTTTTAATTTTTCCATTACTAAATTACGGTTAATCATAATTTCAAAATAAAGAAACCGGAGTGTTTTTTGAGGATACTACTTTTTAGCCTGTTCTGCAAAATAATCTTCAACCTGGGTTACTACCTGCTGGGGCAATAAATTAGCTTTCATTAAGTATCCCTGAGCGCCGATTTTAAATGCTTCTTTAATAATATTTTCCTGACCTAAGTTAGTCAGTAAAAAAACCGGCGTATCTTTTGTTGAAGACTTATCATTCCTAAGCGCTTTTAACACATCAATTCCGTTCATTTTCGGCATCATAATATCCAATAAAATTATATCGACCTTCGTTGATCTTGCTTTTGATAATCCTTCTTCGCCGTCACCTGCAACAATCACGTCGTATCCTTTTTTCATAAATAAAAGGCGGTACATATCACTGATAAAAAAATCGTCCTCAATTATTAAGATTGTCCGGTTTTCAATCATTTGTCTGCATACCTATAATATCACTTTTTTGATATTGGCAATGAGAAGGAAAAGGTTGAACCTTTATCAACTTCGGAATCAACCCAAATCTTTCCTCCGTGCATCTCAACGATCGTTTTTGAAATGTGAAGTCCAAGTCCGGTTCCTTTTGAGCCTTCGGCTAGCCTTGAACCGACCTTAAAATACCGGGTGAATAAATTTGGTATTGCCTCGCCGGGAATTCCAATACCGGTATCTTGAACTTCCGTTACTACCCCGTCATTACCCGTTTTAATATTCACCTCAACCCTTCCGCCAGGTTTGGTAAAATCAATCGCGTTAGTCAGTAAATTTGACAATACTTCCGTAATTCTAAACGGATCAACCATAACTTTGGGAATTTTTTCTTTTGGTTGATTAAAAATTAATTTTAAATTTTTTTCTTCTGCTCTAATTGCAAACTCATCAGCTACTTTTTCGACAAAATTAGGCCAGTCAATAAATTGTGTTTTCAATTGAATCGAACCTCTTTCAAAAATAGAAATCGTCAACAGGTTCTCTACCAAAGTTTGCAAAGAATCGGTTGAAGTTGACGCCCGCTCCAAAAAGGTTTTAGCTTGTTCCGGAAAGGCATTCTTATCTGCCTCTTCTCTTAAAAGTGACAAATATCCTCTTATTGAAGTTAAGTAAGCACGAAGTTCGTGGGCAACAATTGAAACGAAATCTAATTTTAATGATTCTTTTTGCTTAAGACTAATTAAATTAATTAAAATTATAAAGTATTTTATTTCCCCGTTATCGGATCTTGTTGCCGAAAATCTCATCGGAATCCTTTG
>DATCJB010000043.1:0-2552 GCA_036507455.1 Patescibacteria group bacterium
CCTAAAACCCTCCAATTAAACGAAGCTACAATCCCCGGCACAATAATAATGGGGTTTGGATGAGACGTTAATTCTAAATCCAATCGATATATTAATCCCGCCGGGTTGGAGAAAGGCGTATCCGGAAAATTGGTTTGATAATTGGTGACTTGAAAAGTTAGTGTGTGATTTCCTGGGGTAACATTCTCAATATTGTAAGCTTCAATTGATGACCAACTTTGGTCATTCGAACCAGCCGGATTGAGGTGTCCCTGGGAACCTAAAATGGTTCCATCCAGAGAAACGGAATAAGCATTATCGGCGGTAATTCTTAAAGTCCCGACTGCATTTCCGGTTAAATTAAATTGCCTTCTAAAAGTAATCGGTCCTTCACCAGTTTGAGATTTATCAGGATCAACAATCGCACTTTTCCATATCCATTCAGCCCCTTCAATTCCCGGCCAAGCAGAATGAACAAATGTCTCAAACGAGTTATTCCAGTTTACCCCATCGAAAAATTCTGTTTGGGTATCAGAAACAATAGAAAAAGTCTCATCTGCACTAACTTTACTGCTAACCACAAATGGAGCCACAAAAAGCAGAAGAATCAAAATAATGGTCCTTACAAACACCCTACACACGGCTAAGGTGATAATAAAGCTCAACGATATTCGTGTCAACAATTAATCGCTTCTCACAATTTGCGCATATGCGAATTTTGTGATATCAAAAATTATTAACGAAATTAATACCCTAAAACCGCAAAAAATTCTAACCGATGGAACTACTAATACATTAACCGAAGAAGAACGAACTTCACTCCAACCCTGCATAGTCGAACCCGAAGCAGCCCCAACCCCAACTCCGTAAGCACTGTCCTAATTGACTAAACCCTCTACCAATTCCCCACGGTACGAAATAAACAAAGATTCATAAAAATAGTAAATAAAGAAGCTAATCAATAAATAATACCAACGAAAGGAAATCTTTTTAATCTTAAGAATCGTTTTTATTAGTACTAAAGGAAACAAAAAAAATAAGAGAAGAAAAAATATATTTGATATTTATCACCTTTATAGGTTATACTGCGATCCTCCTGCTCAAACTAACACATGGAATCTCTGACTTCTTTTTTCTACAATATTATTCCAGGCGGTGCGTTCTTAACAACGATTTATGTACTGGAACTTAGAAATCTTACAAAGGACCTGAATTCCCTACCTTTCAATTTTAATGATGCGTCGGAGATTATTATCTTATTAGTAATTATAATAAGTCTTTTTATTGGTTTTGTCCTTCAAGCGTTTAATAAAATAATTAAATTTTTATTATTAAGTTCAGTATTGAGGCATGTAGAACAAAATGATAGTGAATCTTACGAACTTGCGCTAAGTTATTTAAAAAAATTTAAAATTGACAAAACTACAGATAGAAAAAAAGCATTTTTCATTATCCACGATTATTTAGAAGGGGTTGAAGCTGGAAATCTCCCTCGTGTTTTCACTACTCTTTCTGCTTTTTGGTCAAACATTGCTTCAGGATCGATTATCTTTTTTATAATAGAGTTTTGCTGGAAACACAATCTTTCACTCTCGGGTATATTTCTACTTATATTTCTATTTTCAATAACTCTGGCCTGTGAATATCTAAGAACTCAATATGATACTATTCTAAAAACCTTTTCAAGCATAAAAGTCATTAAGGGGAATTTACCAAGAAGAGTCAAAGGTTAAATAAAGTGTTTATCTTCCTTTGCGGTTTTCGCGGCGGACGCCTTTGAATTTGCCTCCGGAGGTCTTTACGTTCATAAATCGGCCCGATGATAGGTTGCGTTCCTGCCATAAACGCGTTAAAAAGTTAAAAAGCTGCGATCTATTGCTTACTTCTCCTACCCGTCCTTTGTTCTTACCCACTACCTATATATATTACAAAACTTTAATAAAATTTCAAGTCACTTTAGTTTGACAACCGCATATGCCGTTGCCAAAACAAAAACTAAGACCGTTGCTACCAAAAAAGAAACGCTTGCCCCGATTGCCCCTAAATCGGGAATTAAAAGAGCGTTTAAACCAAAAACAACCAGAGTTTGCAAAATTGCGATTATCGCGTAAATGTTTGATTTTCCCCAAAGATACAAAATTGCCGTCGTTGCCGGAATCGACAAGAACAGAAAGCTTGTTTGAAGCGTTGAAATCTGAAGAACCGATACTGCCCCTAAAAATTCCTCTCCAAAAAAAACTTTAATGATTAAATCCGCAAAAGGCAATATCGCCAAAATCCCAACAGCCGCAAGCGAAGAAATGATTGCCGTTTTTTTAAAAAATGATTTTGCCAAGCTCAAATCAACATTGTCCGAATATTTAGGAGCAAAAGTTATTGATATTGCCCCGACTATTTGAGGGAAAAAGCTCATAAGCTTTGAAGCAGCCGCAAAAATGCCGGCCTGACCGGCATCAGTTAGTCGAAGCAGCATAAATGAACCCAAATTTGCCTGTATTGCGGCAAAAATAAATCCCAAAGCAACCCACCGGTTAAATTTAAAAAAGTCCTTCGCGTTTGCTAAATCCGATTTG
>DATCJB010000044.1:0-3540 GCA_036507455.1 Patescibacteria group bacterium
TCCTCCGGCGGCTTGTCATAAAGATAAGCAAGTTGCGGATCGACAAAACTTTTAACCGGTTCTTTGCCAGCCACTAAAAATAAATATCGGTAACCATTATATCTCCAGCAAGTCCCCAACGAATCAATTGAAAAATCCTTATCATTCGACTTTTCGATCACCCATTTGACAGCATCAACCTTATCCCGATACCCATAAACATTTTTTATTTGGGTAAATTGTGCGATATTTAAAAATACAATAATTAAAACCGGAGCAAATAAAACCGCTTTTTCTAAAAATTTAATTTGCGATAAAACAAATCCGAATAGTATGAAAAAGTACGGGAAAAGAGAGGTATAGTAGTGTTCAAAAACATCCGAACCGAAAATCCCCCCGTATATTCCGATTCCCAAAATAAAAGAAAAAGAAACCGAATAGATTATTTTTAATCCTATCGTTTCTTCGTTTGTTTTTTTTCTAACAAGAAGAATTAACAGCGGAGTTAGAAAAATAATTAGAGAAAAAACAACCATCCACCAGGGGAGTGCTGAAAATTTTTCATTTATGTAGTTTGCACAATAACTGTATTGTTTCGATAGATCCAAATCACCAAACGGATAAATTAATCTGGCAAAACTTTTAATGGGAACTAACAAGTCCTCCCCGATTTTTTCGATGACGGAATTTTGACCGGAAGCTGCAACACTCCTATTACTAAAAAATTGTAATAATTTATCTAAATTGTGGAAATTGTGGCGCAGTTCAAAAAAGATAGTTGGCACAAAAGATGCAATCAAAATTAAAACCGAAAGACCAACTTCTTTCCTTCTAATTGGCAGTTTTAAAACAAACCACAAAATAATGGCCGCAATCCAAAAAACCAAAGTTGAAGGATCCGCGTGCCATCCGAATGATAAAGTTGCTGCAAGTAATAAGCTAAACCAGTATTTTTTCTTATATATTTGATAAATTGAGTACAAAAATACGACAGCAATCAATGGATTAAAGACAAGACCCCAATAGTGACGATCGGTTGCGATTTGCAAATAAGAAAATGAGTAAATAACAGAAGCGGTTAAACCTGCGAAATTACCAAAAATCTTTTTACTTACTAAATATAAAGTTACTGCACTAATTCCCCCTAAAATTGCCGCAAATATCCCCCAAATCAAAGGATTATTGCCGGAAATTACAAACAACAAGCCGCTAAACCAATAAAAAAACGGCCCGACGTGTACTCCAAGCGGCGTCACTCCCCCGATTAACGGTACGTGTTCAAATTCAGCAATCCTTTTGGCAATAAAAGCTATTACTTCCTCATCAAACGTAAAATAAAAAAGTTCCCGAAGTTTATAAATGCGGGTTAAAAGTGCGCTTATAAAAATGAATGCAATTAAAAATCTACCCATTTGTCCCTGTTATCGACAATCAATACCTCCGTTCTGCCGAATTTTTTGGAATCAATCAATTTTTCCCTGTATTTATTATATTTATAAAGGTAAGCTTGGTATTTTTCATTCAACTCCCCTCCCGGCGGATAAAAGTCGGGGTCGACAAAAACAACAACCGTATCTGCGTGATTATCACTTATCCAGGACTTAGGGTATAACCAACCTCCGTAAAGGTGATCTATATAAGAAGTAACGGGATCGGCATTTTTATACCAAAACAAATACCGGTATCCTCCCCAGTCAAAGCAAGCACCAATCGAATCAACCGAAAAATCATAATCGCCAACTTTGTTTATCGACCACTGCACGGCATCGTTTTTATTTTTGTACCCGAATTGATTTGTACCGTTCATTATCGCGTGGACATTCAAAACACCAACCACAGAAACAATCATTCCTACCAATATAATTGACGAGTACTTTTTTAAATCGGCTAAAAAGAACGAAAAGATTAAAATAAATGAAGGAAAGAAAACATAAAAAAACCATTCATATGTATATCCGGGAAAGAAAAGATTGTAAAACAAAACTCCCAAAACAACGATAACTAAGTGCAATGTCAAAATTCTCAACCCGAAGTGGTGGGTTGTTATGAATTTATGGATTAGATAAACAATTGCCGCAAAAGATAAAAATAAAGCAGGATAAATAATATTTGCTTCGCGCAAATCAAAATAAACAGGACAGGGAGAAATTTGCTGGGCAACTTCGTGAGGTTTTCCGGTCAAAATAAGTCTTGAGAAATTCTCAATCAAAAGCGGCGCCCCGTTAAACGCTCTGACCGGATCAATACCTCCCGATCCTCCTTGGGTACCGGTAAAAAATTTCAAAATGGCTCTTAAGTTTAAGAAATCGTGACGCAGATCAAATACTACCAAGGGCAGGTGGGCAATAATTAAAAAGCCGATTCCCCAAAGAAAATATTTAGTCTTTAAGGACACCTTGTACAAAAAGAGGATAATAATTGAAAGCAATATCAATGAAAAGGTCGCCGGGTCTGATTGAATTCCTAAAGTCAGACTTGCAAAAAGTCCTAAAAACCATTTTTGTTTTTTACTAACGACAATCTTAAATAAACAAAAATAAACCAAAATGGTTACAATCGGGGCAAAAATTAACGGCCAGTAAATTTTATTGTATATAACGACCAAATAAGAAGTTGCATATAAAAACGAAGCAATTAAGCCAACATTTTTGTCGAATAATTTTTTACCCGCTAAATATATTAAAGGAATCGAAAGGGTTCCCAAAATTGCCGCAACTATCCCCAACCCGACCGGATTCATCCCAACCAGCCAGGCGAAAATCGCCGTGATATAAAAATAGCCCGGAGCAAGATAAATTCCTCCCGGAACGGCACCGCCAATTAAAGTCGGACGGTGATCAACCAAAATTCTCCTTATGACAAACAAATCACGTTCTTCGTCAAGGTTAAAGTAAAGATACTCGCTTAAATTCCAAAAACGCAAAATCCCGCCGATTAATACAATTAATGCAAGTAAAACTAAAGGATTCTTGAAAAGTTTTAAGAAGGTTTTCACTTGATCTTCCTAATTTCTTTCGCAGGTACTCCCCCAACCAGCATTCTATCTTTAACGTCAGTTGTTACAACTGCCCCGGCAGCAACAAACGACTCTTTCCCGATCGTCAGTCCGGGTAAAATGATCGCACCCGCCCCGATAAAACAACCACGCTTAAAAGTTACCGGCTTTGACATTTTCGGGAAAAACTTTTGCAACGGATGATCTTTATAACCAACGTTTGTATGAGTTATTACCAAAACCCTGGGTGCGAACGTTACCCAATCCTCCAAAACTACCTTATTATATAAATCAATTAAAGTTTCATCTCCCAAAAAACAATTTTTACCCAAGATAAATCCCTTCAAACCTTCGTGGTGTAAATTAAAAAATTTGATTTTGTGAATTATGGTTCCCTGACCTACTTTTGTACTAAACAAAACAAGCAATAGCGTTCTGATAGGCGGGAAAAGCGAAAAAGAAAAAAAACATTCCCAAATCGTAAAAACAAAAAATTTTAAAAGTTTTAAAATTCCTAATTCTTTCAATGCCGACATTAAATTAACTCCTTTCGATTAAATAAATTC
>DATCJB010000045.1:0-5492 GCA_036507455.1 Patescibacteria group bacterium
AGTTCGATTTCCTTAAAAAAACGACGTAATCATTTTTTTTATCAATTTTTTCAAGATTTTCCAGAAGCTTTTGGGTATATCTCCCAAGGCCTGTTCCTTCCGGTCCGTAAAACCTGGCATCAATGCCAATTCTCACTTACGACTCCTCAATTTAGCCAATCGTCTGTGCTTCAATAAATCTAAACTCAAAAACACTAAACTTCTGATAAAATCCGGATATTTGCTTTTATAATGTTTGTCATAAAAAATTTTCATCGTATCATAAAAACTTGCCGCTGCTTTTAGCCTTGTTTCCTTGAATGCTTGGGACGTTTTCTCGCTATGGGTTTTAATTCCCGAAGAGATTCCTTTGTGGTGGATTATTTTAACATCAGGATTATAATAAATTCTAAAACCCGCTTTTTTTATACGATACGACCAATCCAAATCTTCTGCATACATAAAGTAATCCTCATCAAGCAGGCCCACTTTATCGACGACGTCTTTTCTAACCAGATAAAAACAACCGGAAGGTGAATCTATTTCGTGAACCCTGTCAAGCGGTTTGTGGTTTAAGTTATATCCGCTAAAAGGGGGAAAAGGTAACAGTTTCGAAATTCTTGAAAAATAAAACATCGCATTAATCGGGGTTGGAAACCCTCTGTGAGAAGCCCAATCAATTGCACCGCTTTCCAGGACTACTTTACAAGTTGCCGCTCCTGCTTCGGGATGATTTTTCATAAACTCAATCATTTTAACAAGCGCATTTTTTTCAATTTCAGTATCAGGATTTACAAGGAGTATGTATTTACCCTTGGCTTGTCGAATAGCGATATTATTAGCCTTTGCAAATCCCAAATTTTGATTATTTTTTATAATTTTTAAACTTTCCACTTTCCACTCCTGCCTGCCGGCAGGCAAGGTTCCACTTTCCACTTTTTCAATAGATCCGTCAAAGGAAGCATTATCGACAACAAACAATTCGCAATTTAGATTACGACACGCCTGATACAGGGAAGTTAAGGTTCGTTCCAAAAACCTGCCGGCATTAAAATTTACGATAATAATTGACAATTCAGGTTTTGAAATCGGCAACCTCCTTATAAATTCCTGCAAGCTTCTTGGAAATTTGTGACCATTCGAACTCTTTTATTACCAACTTCTTTCCGTTTTGGGCAATTTGTTTATAGATTTTAGAATCACCCAACAATTCAATAGCGGCGCTTGTTAACTCCTCGGCAGTTTCTCTTATGATTACGTCTTTGCCGTTCTCGGCCGGAATTCCTTCAATTCCGGTTGAAGTTGTAATAACCGGAATACCGCTCGCCATCGCTTCAAGAATTTTATATCTTGTTCCTCCCGGACCAAAAATCGGGGCAATTAACAAATCGCTTCCCTGATAGGCAATCCTGATATCTTCAACTTTTTCATCCAATACGATTCCTGATACTTGTTTTGATAAATTTTTAAGTTCCGGTGAGGGATTTTTTCCGACTATCCAAAGCTTGGAATTCGGGAAGTGTTTTATTATGTTTGGCCAAATCTTTGTGATCAAATAACTTGCCGCTTCTCTATTTTGCAGCCATTTAAAATTTCCGACAAATAAAATCACTTTTTGGTCGTCTTTCTTTCTTTTAACGTCTTCAAAAAATTTACTGTCCACTCCGTTTGGAACAATTCCAACATCAAGATTTGGTACCAATTTTTTCATAATTTGTGCGTCTGATTCACTCATAGCAACAACCTTATCTGCTTTTCGCCAATATAAATTCTCGAAGAACTTGATCTTTAAAACATCATAATAAAGCAGGGGTTTTGCCAAAAATAGCTTAAATTCCGAAACAAAGTGGTCATAAACCAAATATTCAATAGTTTGTTCAACAAGCAAAGTCGGAGCGTCAGTTTTTGGGATGTTCGGCATAATATAAAACGTTTCGGCGTGAATTAAATCAAAGTGTTCCTTCGACAATAAATCATAAATAACTTTTTTTGCCTTAGGTGAATAATATATCGCAACTAAAAAAGGCATATGAGTAAGTCCGGCTAAAAGTATATTTATCGGTGAAAATGCTTTTTTTCTTAAAATTAATTTTACGTCCTTGCAATATTTTAAAAGAGAGTTAACATATTCTTTTTCTTGAGGCTTTCTAATAAAACTAACTAAAGTAATCTCATGATCGCGGGCTAGGTGTTTAATTAGATTATATGATCGGATTTGCCCGCCTGATAAAAGCGGATACGGCAAATAGGGTGTGATCATTAAAATTTTCATAAGTTACAGGCTAAATTCAAATTTAATTATTTATTTTAATGGTTTTGTAAGGTCCAATACTATCCAAATATCTGTTTTATGAACAACCTGATATTGATCTCTGATTTTAATCAAATCAGGATCCCCGAAATTAACTGAAACAAAGTGGGTTGCGCCGGCTTGAATTAAATCACTAATTCCCCTATCTACGACCGGCCATCCATAACGGTTGGTTTTATATAAAAATGCAGTATCCCCGTTATACGGCGCAATTACTTTTGCATCTTTTGGTAAATTTCTATCTACCCAATCTCCGGCTTCTATAATTGCTCCGTTATTAATGCTGAAAAAGTAACGCACTTCATACCAGCCGAAAAAAAACGTTAAGGCTATTAAAAAGACAACTGTCATGCTTGATATAACTTGACCCAAGGTATTTTTATACAACTTTAATATGTAAGCAACGCCAATTGCCATAAATATCGATAAAACCGGAACAAGTGGAATTTGATAGTAATCGTGACGAACATTTCCGGTTGCAAAAACGATTACATAAAGCGCAATTCCAACCAGGTAAAAATGGAAAAAATAGTGTTGAATCTTTTCGGGTTTGATAAAAACGCCTATTAAGAAAAGCCCGAAACCGACAACCGATAAAATCTCCTTTCCCAATCTTTCGGCAATCATCCATCTAAAAAAAGACGGACGAAAACGAATACCGTCCCCGTTTAAAAGCCATCCTGATGCGGGAATCCCTTCCGGGTGCATTGGCGAGATTAGATAACGCCAAATTAAAAAAGGCAAAAGAGAAAGCGTGATAAATAAAATAAATATTTTTGCCCGTTTCAGGCTTAAACCAAATTTTAAATAAGCAACAAAAGTAATCGGGATTAAAATAAAAACAGCAATCGGTTTGCTCAAAATTGCTGCCGTCAAAGCTACGGCTGCAAAAGTACCGTAAAGTATCCTTGATTTTGTTTGGTCTAATTTATCAAACCACAACGGGAATAAGTAAAGCGCGGCCAAGGAAAATGTCACCATTGAAACATCGGGTAGCGTAGTTGTGGTGAAGAAAATATTGTATGGAATAAAAGCGTAAAAAAATGCGCTAAACAAAGCGGTCAAACGTCCGGCAAATCTTTTTACCAATAAGTAAATAAAAACAATCGAAATTAAGGCAAATCCTACGTTTACTTGTCTGGCAATTGTTTCGTCAGTACTTTGAAAGATTGAGTAAAATAGATAAACAACGGAGGCATAAATAGGAAACTCAACGTAACGGTACCGATTGGGATTATCTCTTCCGGAAGCCGTAGTTGACATATCGTCAAATTTTGGCACGAACGGATTAAATCCCTCTTTAACAAAATTTCTGGCAACTGCTGCTGTGTCTGCTTGTCTCCAGGAATGCCAATCGGCAATCGGCCGGTCAATCTTGTATTGGCGAACATAAAATGCCGCCGCTAAAATGATACCTAAAACTATCAGACCTGAACTTTTTTTTAAAGTTTTAAGCATCTTTCCCGTCCATTTTAACAATACTCAAAGTTATTCCCATCAAAAGCCAAAATAGGATTGCGACTTTTGACGCCTCAAAAACGTCGATAAAAGTTGCGTTAACCAGAAAAGATGCAATTATCCCTAAACTTGCGATCATAAATACTTTAATGTGAATTTGCTTTGTTGATTTTAATGTTTTGATGATCCTTTTTATCATTACAAAAAATATTAACGAAAGAGATAAAAATCCTAAAAGACCCATTTCCCCAAGCGATCTTAAATAATCATTGTCAGTTGCCAGAGTAATCGATGAATACCCGGTACCGACAAGCGGGTTTTTTATAAATGCCCTAATCGCCCTTGGCCATTCCTGGTCAAAACGAATACCCAAAGATCTATAAACTCCAAGTTCGTGGGGTTCAGTCGGTTCCAACACAGCAGAAGCAGTTGCAGAAGAAGTTGCATTTTGTGCATAAACGACGGGTAAATCAACAATTTTTTTAATCAGTTCAGGACCAACTTTCAAGGTTGCGAGTACCCGATCAGATAGTCCTCCGAATAAAATGATCCCGGTAAAACTGATAACTAAAATGACAAAAAGTAATTTAAATTTCTTAAGCAGTAAAAATACCAAACTAACACTAACCAGATAAGCTATAAATGAGACTTGAGACTGGGTTTTTAAAAGCATCCAATAATACGAGATAAATAAAGTTGCAAATACGGGTTTTAAGTAGCTTCTGACAAAAAGCGACCAAACCGCAACAATAGGAATCAAAAATGCAAGATATGCTGCTAAGTCAAAATGGCCGGCAAAAGTCGAATTAGGTCTGGCGTTTTCGGTTAAAGTTAAAATTAATCCTTTAGAAAATTCCTCATTTGAAGTTGAAATTACCGGAAAATTAAAATAAATTTGGCCGGCTCCGTAAAGAACGACAAGAACTCCGACAACCAGTCCCATACCCATCAAAACTTTTACCTGTTTAATATTTGAAATTGCAAAATATGAAACAAAAAACGGAATCACATACTCTATTCTTCGAAAATAGTGCAAAATTGCAAGATGGGGCAAGACACTTTTTGTTACAAAAATTCCGGAAAGAGTTGAAACAAATCCCGCAAAAATAAAAAGTAAAATAGCTAAAAATAAAGAATCTTTTAAAAGTTCCTTTCTTCTTTTTATGATCAACGGAATTAAAAAAATACTCGTGGTCAAAAGAAGCAAATCTTCTATTCTTATCGCCACATACGTACTGGGCACGCTCATTAAAGGAAATTTAGGGAAAAGCGGAATGATAACCATTAGAACCCCGGTTAAAATCAATAGTGGATTAAACAACCGCATATGCCTCCCTGTAATTTGCAAATGATTGTTTCCTGCCCAATATTCCAAATATTAACATCCTTAAAACCGCACCTATTTTTAGGAGCAATTTTACAAGCGGTAAGAGTTTCTTATTGTGTTTTTGGTAAAAATAAATAATCCCCCTGTATTCTCCTAATGTCGAAGCCTTTTTTGAACCCTTTGAACTTGCCTGGCCTTTATGGATAATTTCAGTTTGAGGATTAAAAATTACCCTAAATCCGGCCTTTTTAGCCCGATAGCAATATTCAACTTCTTCAACATACAAAAAGAAATTCGGATCAAAATCTCCCACTTTTTCAACAACTTCCCGTCTCAATAAGAAAAACGCTCCTGTCACCCAATCAAGTTCCTTTTTTTTATCAAAATAAAAAAACCTTGGGTGATATGATCTAAGAA
>DATCJB010000046.1:0-2662 GCA_036507455.1 Patescibacteria group bacterium
CTTGTTTCCTGCTGGGGAACCATAATTGGCACATCAGCCTGCTGACTGCCAACCCAAGCTAGCCTTGATTTTTGACGATTCAAACCTTCCCTCTCCAACAATCTTTGAAGGCCGAAGTAGCCGATGATCGGACGGCCGTCAACTTGCGGAACATTTTGAGCCAGTTGACGCAACGACCAATCGGGATGGGAAAAAACAATGTCCAAAATTTTTTGTTTCACTTCGGGAGAAGTAGCTTTATAGTGCGAATCTCCTTTAGGTATGGCATCTTTGAGGGCTGAAGGGTTAAATTCATTTGACTCGTATCTGTTCTTCCATTTATATATGAGCTTTCTGGAAACGTTGTGGTTTTGGCTAATTTCCTTAACTGACCTTCCCGACAAAGCTTGGTTAACCAAATTTTGACGATCAATCGTATCCGGACGGCTTATTTTTTTACCTTGGTTTTGATATTCAAGCCGGTTTGGTAACGTATTCAAACCATATCTTTCTAGTAGCTTTTGGATATAAAAAGAACTCACAACCGGCTTTTCAAATTGTGAATTTATTAAATTGGTTAAATTTTTTGAAGAATGACCGGGAAAATGACGAACGATTTCAATTATCTTACGTTCAACATCAAGCGGAAGACTTTTCCAATGACTCTGGCCTTTTGGAATTCGCGAAGCAAATGCGTGCTCCTCAAATCCGTTTTGTGCACTTTGATATCTTTTGATCCATTCATAGAGGGTCTTTCTTGAGATGTTATAGCGAAGGCAAACGCTTGCAACCCGTTCTCCTTCCTTGAGCACGTGCTCGACTATTTTAACTTTATCGCCGGCAGTATAATCGGAAATCATTAGTAATTTAAGAAGCAACAATAAGCTTTAGCTAAGACACTTCCCCTTTACACCCTTACAAGAGAACAACTACTAGGATAATTTAATGTTACCATCATTAATTACCGTTTTGTCAAGAACAAAAACAAACCCAAAATAATCTAACCTGGTAATATTGAATACAATTATTACGCTTAAATTGTGTTACCCGGATTGAATAACGAAGCTAAAATTTACTGAAAAGGTAGAATATTTTAAATTTCCTAAAGATATTTTAATTAAAGATTCTCCCGTCTGTTTGGATTAAGCGGGGTACTTTCAATACATTGAATCAACCTGAAGACAAGCCATAGCAACATAATCAAAGCCTTAAATTAATATAAATATCATAAAGCTATCAAAATATATAAATGTTGGTTTTAATACACCTAAAAACCTGGAAATATTAAGCAGATTCAGTAGAAAAGCGGTATATGAACCACCAGAAGAAAAAGAGCCAGAGGATCGTAATTAATATGGAACCGTAGTCGTGAAGAATAATTGCCGGAAGCCTTCCGAAGAAATAAAAAACCAAAACAACCAAAGAAATACGCAATATATTAATTAAAAACGTACCCAGTATCCCCAAGATAACGATTTCTATTTTGCTAGTTTTGATAAAGTTGTCTGTCAGTCCGGTCTTTAGACTGACAACTAAAATCAAAAATGACTGCCAGCCGATGCAGTTCCACGATATGTAAATCCCCTGCGGAATGCCGTCTTTTATGATTTGGAAGATTTTCTGACCGCCGATTGATTCGATTCCAAAAAACGAGATGATCGTCCTTACCAGGTTGATCTCATAAGGCACGATAAATAACTCGATCGGTTTATACAAGAAAGTGTTTTCAATAATTCTTGTTAACAATTCGTTAAAGGTCGAAAAGAAGGGCATTACCATCAAAGCCGTAACCAGCATTAAGAAAAGGTTGGAGAAAGTATCCCTGTTAGTAACTAAGTTGGTCCTTTGCATCTTTGACAAATTTTAACAAATCATAAACAAATTTGAACTAATCTTCTCCAAATAACTCACTATTGCCAATATTTGGGTTAACATATCTCTTATAAGTCAATTTCGAAGTTCTAAAGTTAGCAATAATAGCTAAAGGTAAATTGGTAGAAACAAGATAAGCGACAACTTGATTAGTCCATTCTTTCTTGATGAAGGGCACTGCTTTAATCTCCAGAACAATCTTTCCATCGATTACAAAATCTAAATAATAGTCCCCAATTTTTTCTCCCTCATAAGCTAACTTAATTTGTTTCTCCTTCTCAAAAGGAATTTTCTGGTTCTCCAGCTCTTTGGCAATAGCCCTCTGGTAATACTTCTCCTGATAAGACGAACCAAGTTTGTTTTGAACCTTAAACAGAACAGCCATCAACTTATAAGATAACTGAGGATAAATTAACTTAGCCATAACCTCTCCATTCGTTCTTATTCGTTCTCAATTCGTTCAAATTAGTATTTTTAACCTCTTAAATCTTACTCCAACATTAAGAATATGTTTGACCATCTTCACCGCGTCCTCTCTAAGCGTCTTCCTCTTAAAGCTCGCCCAAATTTTAGGTCCGAATAATAATAACGGTAAAAGGATGATCGATCTTTCAGGAATGACGGTAAAGGTAACGGAAAGTACGTCGGTGTAGAGGGTTTCGGCGGCTGATCCCTGCCAGACTCTCCAATACGTGTAGTAATCACTTCCGACCAGTTCGTAGTATTCGGTCTGGCTGGCGGTAATTGAACCCGAAATGGTACAGTCCGTCGTACAATCGGTTCCGGAAGATTCGGTCGTTACCGTTTCCCA
>DATCJB010000047.1:0-4386 GCA_036507455.1 Patescibacteria group bacterium
TTTCGGCCAATTTAATTTTTGCTCTGGTGTTAAATCTACAATTGGGACACTTAGATTTTCGCTGCTTTGCCTTTGATTTATATGTTTTTCAATTTTTGCTATACGTGTTTGCACATTCATAACTTAGTTATATATGGGTATACTAGCATCGTATTCAGTAGCCTTTAGGTACAAGAAATCTAGCTTGTTAACATCAAGAGCTTTTTGTGCGAAAATTGATCGAAGATCGTATATTACAGTCGACCCGAGTCAAACTCGGTTCAGTTTATTTCTAAGAGTTTGACGAGGAAGTCGCGTCAGACGCGACATTTTATTTATTTTTTTAAATGCACGTTTGACGTGCACCAATGTTTTATACATACGTATTGTTCAGTTATAAAGATAAAAAACTGTATATTGGAAGTACTTCTGACATAAAAAAACGACTTAAAAGACACCTGGCTGGTGAAGTTATTTCTACAAAGAATCGACGCCCTTTAGAATTGTTGTTTTATATTCGCTCGCAGAACACCGTCGAGTCTAATTCGACGGATGAATGCGAGAGAATACATACTTCCGAGTGCGGGGATGTTCCGCTCACTCATGTAAACTAAAAGAATTAATACTTGCCTACCGGCAGGCAAGACCGAGGGCTTTTGGCCCTCGGAAGTTTATGAATCTTTTTTGTCTCCAGTTGAAGCTAAATCTCGAGAAGTATATTTAAAGAGTGGTGGTGGCAGGAAAAACCTATACCAAATGCTTAAGGTAACTCTCAAGGAATTGAATTACAAGCCACGATAATCGTTCGAAGATCCCTTCAATTCACTCAGGATAAACGTCCAATAGTGTCGACACACAAGACCTCTACAACTAGATGTATGTTATAATTGCCGCTTATGACAAGACCGGATTCTGAAATTTCAGTTGCAAGAGAGCAAGAACCTCGTCCAAAGGTTAATGTAGCTTTCTTCGGGTATCTTCATGAACCACTTAATTTAGAAGTAACAAAATATGTCCGTGAGGCTCTCGACACACATTTTCAAGAAACGTCAGGCAGAAGAATTGTTTTACTTGAAAATTCGGATATGAGCCGATCAACCGCTGAAATGGCAAAGGGGCAAATTAAAAAATACGGAGCACTTATACCCTTTGTTAATGGAATAACTCCTCCAGGAACGACATTACCTGAGGTGGAAAGGATAATTCGAAGGGTAGATTCGTCCGATATTGAAACTGTAATTAGAACTCGTCTTCTTCATGAAGATAAACTCCACGCCTATTTCTTTCATAAAGAACTTGAGGTCCTCAGACAAAAATTTGATCTTGAAATTGAACAGGAATCCCATTCTAAAGAGGTAGTACAAAGAGTTAGAAGGCTAAGAAATGAACTACATTCATCAAGGTCAGAAGCGTTAGCAGCATGGAGTTCTGGGCAGTTTAGAGAAGGCGTCGAAGCATGGAAAAGGCATTATCAAACTACCAGTCAAGCTATTATTGTTCGAGATCCTGAGCAAGTTGACTACTTAAAGCAATTAACAAGAAAGTTAATGAAAGAGAAAGAAGGAGGATCATTAACTGTATTATTTGGTGGATCGCATTCACACGTGATTGAAGTTCTTGCAAGGAAACTTGGACCTAATGTTCCTGTTGCATATAATAAAGTTGATCTTATGCCTGAAGATGCAACTGATTTTCGAATTTTATCTGGACTTAGAACTGGCAGTCCAGTTGAAGATCAAGTTTATGCTCAAGACTTTCTTTTACACTGCATGAACGAATTTCTGCGTTTGCACTTTTTAAAAAAAGGTGATTTGTCCTCATTTGCGAATAACTGGCAAACAATTTACGGGGGCGTCGTTAGGGTAGTAAACAGCCTTTCGATGATGGAAATGGAACATTTAGTTAGTTCCAAAAGTGATTATGTAGGTTTTTTGAAGAATCATCCAGAAACAAAACAGATTTTATCTTTTCTGTAAGAAAATCTAGATCTTTACTGCTAACGTTATTTTGTCCCCAAATTGTTCGAAGATCCCTTCAATTTATTCCCTTCAAAAAATTTCAGGGTGAACAGGGTAAAAGTCCTCTCTCCCCGACAAAATTTACTGATTTCTGATTAAACCCTTAATCGCTTTTGACGTTGTACCCCCGCAGGTTGCGATTTTTTTACCGACTGCAGTTAGGTCAAAGCCGAATCTGATTGCAAAATCTTTCGAGATTTCTTCGTCGTAACCATTAGCCACGACCGCAACTACTTCCCCGTCTTTATTGACGATAGCCGAGCCGCTGGTACCGGGAGCGCAGGATAAGTCGGTATCTACAAAACTATAGAATTTATATTGGGTACCCACTTCTTCGTAAAAGTGGTAATTTGCATTTGTTTGAAAACCATTGTGATAAGAGCTAATTCTATAAAATGAATCCCATCTCTTTAGAGGGTCTAAGTTTAAAGGAAGGCCCCGAAATAAGACTTTTGAAGGATTTGGAAATTGAAGCAAGGCTACGTCGTTTTCTAAATAATTTTGAGAAATATAAAAGTTATTAACAGCCATTTCGAAAACCTGTTTATTGATGTCTGTAACTAAAATATTATAAACGTAATCACCTTTAGGATCCGTCGTTGAATAAATTTTTTTACCATTTTGGGATATTACGTCACCGGGTACACAATGCCTTGCGGTTACGACAAACGGTGTTCCAAAGGCGTCCCGGATAATAAATCCGTTACAAATTCCGGAGGGAAAATCGTATTGTTCATATTCCGGCTTTACTTTTAATTCAATTTTAACCAAACTTTGTTCAACTAATTTTAAAACTTCCGGATTTATATTTTCTTCGTTAACATCCTCAATTTTTTGCAGATGTTCTAAATTGTTGTTCTGGATTTTTGAAATTGCTACAGGGGAAGCATCATAATCTAACTGGTCGTTTGTTATTTCAGTGAATTTTACAATGCCTAAGGTTGCGGCAGCTCCTAATATTAGGCTTGCACCGTTGGTGATCAAAAGGTTACCCGAGTTTCTTTTTTCGGGGCTTGACATAGCTTATTAGTATAAGCTTTTTTTAAAAAGTTTCAAGTTAATACGTGTTTTTTTTGTTGAAATAATAATTTCCATAACTTTTAAATTATAGACCTAAAATTTAATTTAGTGGTTGCATTATTGAAAATTTGTTGTTAAATTTTTAATTAATTTTCACAAAAATACTGCGGTTTTAAAATAGAATTTTAAATTATCATGAACGAATATAAATATATCAAAAAATTCATTGACCAAAATTACAAGCACTTTAATTCGTACAGTTTAAAAGCCGCTTCTGAAGGGTATGTTAAATTAATCAAACAAAAAGGAAAAATGTTTTTGGCAATGGCCGGAGCCATGAGTACTGCCGAAATTGGCATAAGTCTCGCCGAAATGATTCGCAAAAATAAGATTCACGCCATAACCTGTACCGGAGCTAATTTAGAAGAGGACGTTTTTAATTTGATTTCCCAAAAGAACTACAAAATGGTTCCCGATTACCGGCACTTAACCCCAAAAGAAGAATTGGAAATTTTAAATAGCGAACTAAACCGCGTAACGGACGTGGCGATTGCCGAAGAGGATGCTTTCCGCAAAATCGGCCCCTTAATTTTAGAAGAATGGCAAAAGGCTGAAGCAAAAGGCAAAAGTTATTTTCCTCACCAATATTTATACAACGTGTTAAAAAGCGGCAAACTCAAGAAGTTTTATCAGGTCAGTCCTAAAAACAGCTGGATGATTGCGGCCATGGAAAAAAATCTGCCGATTTTTGTTCCCGGTTGGGAAGATTCAAGTTTGGGCAATATGTTCGCGGCGAGTGTTATCAAAGGCGAAATTAAAAATGTACATACAGTAAAGGGCGGTCAGGAATATATGATTGAATTGGTCAGTTGGTATGAAAAAACCAGACCTAAAAATAAAATCGGGTTTTTCCAAATTGGCGGAGGCATAGCCGGTGATTTTCCGATTTGCGTCGTACCGCTTCTTTTATTTGATTTAAACAGAAAAGTCAAACTTTGGAGCTATTTTTGTCAGATATCCGATTCAACGACGAGTTACGGCTCATATTCGGGAGCAGTACCTAACGAGAAGATTACCTGGGGAAAATTGGCGGTTGATACTCCAAGCTACATAATCGAAAGCGATGCGACAATTGTAGTACCTTTGATCTTTTCCTTCGTATTGGCAAGTTAATTTACCCCAAAGACTGAATTGCTTTACTTCAAAAACACCCGGTTTTATAATTGTAATAATTACGCAAGAATTAGGTTTGACTTTTGTCTAAATTTGTAACTTGCGCTGTTTGCAATTTTTTTAGTTTTACGGGGTTTTGAGAATGACGGTTCCTCTAATTTCCAATTCAATTATTGCCAATAAGTTTTTACTGACG
>DATCJB010000048.1:0-18666 GCA_036507455.1 Patescibacteria group bacterium
TGGGAAACGGTAACGACCGAATCTTCCGGAACCGATTGTACGACGGACTGTACCATTTCGGGTTCAATTACCGCCAGCCAGACCGAATACTACGAACTGGTCGGAAGTGATTACTACACGTATTGGAGAGTCTGGCAGGGAGGTGCCGCCGAAACTCTCTACACAGACGTACTTTCCGTTACCTTTACGGTCATTCCTGAACGTTCAATCATCCTTTTACCGCTATTATTGTTCGGACCAAAGATTTGGGCAAGCTTCAAAAGGCGAACGGTGAAGAAAGATGCTACGAAGGTTATCCGAGAAATTGAGGCTAGCCTTTATGCGAATAAGATATGAATGAAAATTATGCAGGATATTTCCAGGATGGTTTATAATTATGTTTCAACTGTTAGAAACTAATTTAGAATTAATTTTCCAATGATGGAGTATTTTGGACAGGGTTCGGTTGAGCCGACGGTTTGGGCACTGGCAGAATTTATCAGATCTAATTGGCCGCAAATTGGTATTTATCCCAATTGGTATTTAGGTTTTGAAACTAACAGCTTCGGATCAATTTTTCCTTTTCTTTTGGCTTTTGGGCACAATTTAACCGGTTTGGCTTATCCTTCGCTGGATTTGTTGATTTTGGCTTTCTCGGTTTTTTCTCTGGCATTTGGATGGGGACTATTTGTTTTTGAACTGACAAAAAACAAAGTTACGGCAATTTTGACCTCTTTTTTAATAGTGTTTGTTCCTTCGGTGGGATTTGTATTTCCCCAGGCTTTTGAAATAGCTAAAAATTATCATTTTTTGCCGGCACTGATTAGTTTTACCTTATCCTTTGGAGGCACCGGCAGGTTACTTTCTTTGGCTATTTTGCCATTTTTTTTAATATTTCAAAAAAGATACTTCGACTCCAATCACCACAAAGACTTCATTGCCTCTGTTATCTTATTTTCAATTTTGATTCTTGTTGACTTCGTAAGTCTGAATTCAGCGATATTAGGCTCGCTGGTTTTAGCCGCTGTTTACGTTTACACAGCCGGAAATTTTAATCCAATCAAGCAATTCTTATTTATTTTCGGGGTTTCAATATTAATAGTAGGCTTCTTTTTTCCACCCGCTTTTTGGCTGAAGATATTTTCATCAAATGCAGTTGGCGGTTCAAGCCTTTTTGGTTTAATTGGAAAACTATTTCAGTTTGCCATATATTTAATTCCTTTTATTTTGGCAATTTTGAGTTTTAAACTCTCCCGAAAAAAGAATTTTATTATGACTTTTTGCCTATTTTGGCTTTTGACATTTGTTTTTATCACTTTAATTAGTTTTGGACTGGACGTCGATTATTTAACTGAATACTCAAGATATTTTTTGGAAATTGATATTGGAGTAGCTATATTGGTGGCTTTGTTGTTTCAAAACTCAAAGCTTAAAACTCAAATCTATAACTTAAATTTAAAATCTTTAAAGTTTTTGGTTGTAATTTTGATATTTACGATTTGCATTTTGTCATTGGTTGGCTGGCGGATTTACGGTTTTTTGAATTTACCCAGATCTGATTTGAACACAGAAAAAACAGTTGCAGAGTGGTTGGGAAATAACGCCGCAGAATTTGACAGGATTTATCTATCAGGATCGGGAGCATTTTGGCTAAACTATTTTTCCCCTCAACTATTGCAGGTACGGGGAGGAGCTGATCACGTTGCTTCAAACCCCTTTTGGCAACAAACTTCGTTTGAAATCAGAGAAGGTGACAGCGACCTTTATTTAAACTGGCTTAAAGCGTTGAGGGTCAAATATTTAGTCGTCCATAACGAAAATTCGAATGAATATTTCCACGATTTTAAAAATTTAAAAAAATTCCAAAATTTGGATAAAGTATTTGATGACAATAAAGGTAATTTGATTTATCAGGTTGATTATTTGCCTCAAGCGGCCATTTCAGGCAAAACAATTCTAAGGCCCAGAAACGAGTTAAATTTGCAGGGTTATATCTCGGAATTTGTAAGCGAGAAAACAGTTAGCATTAAAAGAGTTGACGAAGGATTGGAAGTAATGGGAAAAAATTTAGGTATTAACGAGGGAGTTTCAATTGGTATGACGTTCAATTCGGCTTGGCATGCGAGAGTGATTGACAAAAGTGTTCACAAAATAAGACCGCTCGAGATCAAAAAAGACCCACTTGGTTTAATGTTTGTGAGCGGAGGAGCAAAAGGGGATTTGAACTTCTTATTGTATTATGACCCGGGAATTCGCAGGTGGTTTGGGATTTTAATTACCTTAACCGGACTTTTGGTACTTATTTTTTACCAAAAGTTTAAAAAGTTGCTAGAATTAAGAATGCCGAATTTAAGTTTGGGATTTGGCGAAGATGACGACTTGTAATTTTTCAATTGTTAATTCCCTCGATTGAAGCTAAAATTAATCTAATGGAAAAAATTCTTAGGGCTTTTGATTTATTTTTTGTAATACCAATAGTAGTTGCAATTGGACTTGTTTCATACCTTCAAATTACCCCGCAATTTAGCGGTAATTTTACACAGCACGTCGGTTCGATTGAAGTGTCTTTTATCACTATGGCCGAGTTCATTAAAGATGGCTGGCCGAATCTTCTCTGGAACCCTAATTGGTATTTAGGTTTTCCTTTTCAGACCTTTTATGCCCCGCTTTTGCCGTTTTTAGAGGTATTGGGTAACTTGTTTTTTGGCTGGAGTTTTGGTCACGCATACCGGGTCCTGACTGGAATCGGTTATGTTTTGGCTCCAGTGTCCTTGTTTTTTCTGGGTTGGCAAATTACCAGGACCAAATTCGGCGGAATAATTGCAGCAGTCGCTTACGCAACGATGCCAAGTCTTTTTGATTTTATCATTAAAGAAGTTAGGGATGATAAATTAACAGAAATTTTGGAACCAAGAAGATATACGATCTGGATCAGATGGGGAGAAGGTCCGAACATTTTTGGTTTGATCTTTGTTCCCTTGGCTGCAGCTTTTTTTGCCAGGGCTCTGGATACGAAGCGATTTTACAACCAGTTACTTTCATCAATTTTCATAACTTTAACGGCTCTTTCCAATCAAGTTGCTTTGTTTGGTTGTGTGCTTCTTCTAGTATCCATATTTTTTTCAAAAATTATAAAAGGTGATGATAAAATTGAATCTGTTTTTAAAATTAGCGTCCAAACTGCTCTTTTAACGGTTGGACTTTCGGCTTTTTGGTATAATCAGTCATTTTTGGGAAATTTCGGCAAAGAAAGCGGCGGTGCACTAAATCATTGGCTTTCGATTTTTCCGTGGGGATTTATCGGACTTGGGTTAATTCTTGGACTGTATTTTTACCTGTTAAGAAAATTTACGTCTAAATTCGAAGGGATTGCCGTTTCTTTGACATTCTTTTTATTAACGTTTCCTTTTATTTATATCTATTACACTTCAGGAATTGGAGGAGAAGATAAAATAGAGCTTATTCCCCAAGTATTACGTTTGATGACTTACTCGGATATGGCACTTTCACTAATTATTGCTTCTGTTTTAGCAATAATTTTTCGCTTTCTTTGGAAAAGCAATTATACAAAAGTATTTGCGGTTGTAATTGCAGTTGTCACGATTCTTCCTTTTATATATTGGTCAACTAATTTAAATAAACAAATGCCTCAATTTACAAAACCCCTTGAATCGACCGGTAAGAAGTTAGAGGATTTTACGGAATACAAAACAGCAAAAAAATTGGAAAGCTTGGAACCAGGTAGAGTTATGGTAACCGGAAATTACAGTTTTTATTTAAATTACTTTACTAATATTCCCCAGCTTAACGGAGGTCATTATCAGTCTTCGCGTCATCCCTGGGCGGATCACATATATTACCAATTAGCAAACGACAAAGACGGGGTTGTATCTTCAGCCTGGATGGAAATTGCTAATTTGGAATATATGGTTTATACAACCGACGGATCAAGCGAGCCGTTTAAAGATTTTAAAATTGGCCAGGAAAAGTTTGAATCTTTTTCGTCAAAAATTGAAGAAGTAAACGGCGATATATATTACAAAACAAATTTAAAAAATCCGTCTCTTGCGCAAATTGTAGATATTTCTCAAATGAAAGAACTCAAAAAACCGTTTAATGCAATTGATAAAAAAGCAATTTTTCCTTATCTTGAATGGATTAACGAAAAAAGCGAAAAGCCGGCAGAGTTTAGCAAAATTAATAACAACCATTACCAGATAAAGGCAAATTTAAAGGAAGGCGAAGGAGTATTGGTTCAGATGACAGCAGATCGGTCCTGGAAGGCAAAAGCAGGTAACGAAGGGATAAATGTAGGTAAAGATCCTTTGGGGTTTGTGATTTTGGATACGTCAAAACTATTTAAAAATGACGGTTTGGTAATTATCAATTTAAAAAGATCGATACCTTATTCGGTTATCTTCGGAATTTTAGTAACAATTTTTACCATTGGTTTTTTGATTTACAAATTTTTGTTTAAAATAAAAATTAAGCAAAATAATTTAATATCAACCGAAACAAACATGGGTGAAGTTGGTCAAAACGAAAATTTAAATAAATGAAAAGAAATATTTTTGAAACAATTATTCATTATCTTGGCCACGGATTAGTCATCGGGCTCCTTTGCTATCTTTTTTATGGTATTGCAAAATATCTTTACGGGATTCGACCGACAATTGGAATCGATCTTTATCTTTCAGTCAGTTTTATTTCTTATATTTACAATCATCTCAATTGGCCGTTTGCTACCTGGTTTTCTTCATGGTATGGAGGCGGTCCTTTAAGTGATTTTTACCCTTCGTTGTCATTTTACTTGTCATTGCCGTTAATTCCTTTTGTGGGGGTTGTCCGTTCAGCACAGGTAATTTCTTTAGTATCTTTAGGACTTTTGGGAGTGTTTTCTTATTTTTTATATTATGAGATTTCCAAGAATAAAGTACTTGCGGCTATGCTTGCCATCGGTGTGATTTTTTCATTTAATATTTACCTTGGATGGATCTGGACCGGGGCTCAACCATATACAATCACTCAATTTTCACTGCCTCTAACTCTATTTTTAGTTTTTAAAGGACTTAATCAGAATAGATTTAAATTTATCTGGCTTGCCGGCCTGATATTGGGATTTATGATTTATATTCACCCGCAGACTGTTTTTTCTTATACGATACCTTACAGTTTAATCGTAATTGCACTTTATAGCGGTAAAGATTTAAGGCTCTTTTCGTTAAAAAAAATTAAGTTAGCAGCTTTTTTTGTTGGTATTTCTTATCTGGTCGCATTACCGGAAGTTACCAGATTGGGTGGTACTACGTTTAGTACCTTTGTTCAATTTCTTCAGATTTTTCAAAAAGGTGGAGAAACAATTGCCAGAACACAAGCTTTAACAGAAACTGGTTTGAAGGGAGAACAGGCAACCTTTTTTAATAAATTTAGAGAAACCTGGGAAAGATCAAATCCAATACTTCTGGATCTGGCAATCATCCTTTTTGTTTTGGCAATCTTTTTTATATTCCTCCAGCTTTTAACAAACAGAAAAATTCTGGCCGGTAGCATATTTCGGTTATTAACAATAGCCGTAATTATGGTTTACTTTTTCTTATTTGTTTACGGATTTTGGCTGGGAATTAATCCTTTAACGGGAGGTTGGCCTCGTGCTTTTTGGACTGCACCGATTATTTTGGGCTTGATTGCGTCCGGATCATTTTCAGTAATTAATAATTTTATTGAATCAATTTGGAACTGGGCTTTGTCGAGACAGCAAAAACTGGTGTATTTGAAGTATTTCTTCGCGTTATTTTTTACACTTTTTCTTGCTGGAATTTCTTACTTCTTTTTAGGGACAAATTTCATTAACAGTTCTGATCAAACCCTTAAAAAAGCCCTCCATTTGGGATTTGAGCCTTCAAGTGCGTATCCTTCAATTTTGGCCGAGCAAATAGATAAAGATCAGTGGCCTGCACAACTGCCTCAAATGACACCTTCGTGGTTAGATCCAAATAACCAAGCTTATCGTTTGGCAGATCTTGACGCTACGGTAAATATTTGGTGGGCGAGTCTTTTTGACATGCCGCAATCCAGAGGATACCTGGATGCTCCAAGCTCCGCAAATAATCCTAATTATCCGGGCTGGCAATACTTTGCCAATATCGCAATTTGGAAAGATGAATTGGTCGATAGGTTTGAGTACACAACAGAAAGAGCCAGAAATGTTGCTTTATTTTTTCTTGATTGGAACGGCGTCAAATACTTGGAAGGTTCGGTTGGTTTGGCTACTGCGGTTTACAGAAATTATGGAGCTTTTCCCTCAAGCTATATTTCGGATGAAGCAAGTCTAAAAAGAAAAGAAGAGGTCGGTTTTCCGATTTTACGCGGAAAAGAAGAGGTTTTAATTGAGAAAGGTTTGATTCATGAGGCCCAAAATAAAGGTCAGGAAGGCTTGTTCTTTTACGAGCTTCAGGATCAATTGACCTCGCCGATTTACATGGCTTCCGATGCACCTTCAATTTTGGTAATTTCAAACCCGGGTGGCCAGGATGTAATAACAAGGCTTTTGGCAGGTTATAACTTAAATTCCAAAAGAGCCATTATTGTTCAGGGAAATCAGTTTATGGATGAATATTCTCCGGATGATTTAAGGAATTTTGATTTGATAATTTTGTATCAATATAAATACAAAAATTCTTCCAAAGTATGGAAAAACTTATTAAAATATGTTTCTGAAGGCGGAAAAGTTTTTGTGGATATCGGTTCGGAGGTTGCCGAGTCAGATTCGGAACCCTTACCGGAGGTTTTTCCAGTAAATTCGACTGACAGGGAATCGGTTGGTGAGGACTGGAATTTGAATATTGCATCGCATTCTGCGACCCAGGGAATAGATTTCACTCAATTTCTACCGCCTAAAAGCGATAGTGTTTGGAACTACTCATTTCCTGTCAGTAACGAACTTAGGCTCGACTCTATACCATTAGTTTGGCTCAACGGTAAACCGATTGTTGTTGAGTATTCAATCGGGTCAGGTAAGATTTTATACAGCGGATTTAACTTACCTTATTATGTTTTAAATGATAAAGGTGAAAACCAGCTTAAGTTTTTTGAAAATTTGATTTTTTACTTAAATGATTTTACGAAAAATTATGATTTTGAATCAAGATTTGATCGGCCAAAACCTGAAAAAGCAATTATTTTTGGGACCAATCAAAAAGGGTTAGTATTTAAGGAATCGTATCATCCTGCCTGGAAGGCAAGGTTGGAATCCAGAATGGGAACGGCAAATTTAAAAGTTTATCAAGCTGGTCCGGGGATGATGTACGCTTTTGTTCCGGAAAAATATAGAGAGAATTATAAGGCAACCTTCACGTTTAAAGGAGATAATTTAACAAAAATTAAATACATATTCTCATTTGGAATGTTTTTGTTCTTGATGGATTTAATCATTCTAAACGGTTTAGGAAGGAAATTTTTAGTAAAAGTTACAAGTCCAATTACCAAGCCTTTCAGTAATTGGTGGGAAAAAGAAGAAGAACAATAGTGATAAATTTGTTAGATAAACTTCTTAAAAAGAAAGTATTACCGTTTTTTGTTTTAATTATTTTTTTGTTTTCAACATTTAAGCTTTATCAATCTCCGTTTAACTACTTTGAGATTTACGAGGGGTTTCGATTAAGAGTTTTAGCAGAAAGTTTTACTTTATTTGGTTTTCGGAATAATTTCAACCCTTTTTATTTTAATGGGGTAAATATAAGTAATAATCCCGTTTTTGAAACTCACCACCCGCCATTACCTCCAATCCTGCTGGCAATAGTTTTTGAAATCTTCGGAACGGATGAGATTGTCTCGAGGATGTTTGCAATAATAGTATCAATTGGGATAATATTTGGAATTTATTTGATTGGCAGGGAACTTTTTAATCGCAAAGTCGGTGTTATTTCGTCAATTATTACCCTTTTAATTCCCACTTATCAAATTAACTTCGCTATTGTTAGCGAACTTTCTACGGCTTTGTTATTTGGTATCTTTTCATTTTACTTTTATCTTAAATATTTAAAGTTTAAGAATTTTAAATATTTATTTTTATCTATATCAGTCGCGATTTTATCATTGTTTTCTGAATGGTTTGGACTTGGAGTATTTCTATTAATTGCTGTTCATCAATTTTGGACAGGAAGGCTCAAAACGATAAAAATTTGGCTTACTTTTTTAATCATTGGATTGATTTTAACTATTTTACTTTTTTTTCAAAAAAGTTTGGTATCGTCTGAAAGTGCTACAAGTTTTATTCTTTCAAAAAATATTAAAATTTACATAAGCCATCCGATAAATTATTGGGTAGAAATATTTTTGGAATTAGTTTTGAAAATAATAAAATATCTTTCTCCTTTAATTATTTTAACTCCCTTATTAGTGTATCGTAAGTTAAAGCTTGAAAAAGTTCAGCTGCATTTTTTGTTAATGTTATTAATTTTTGGTTTGCCGTATTATTTTTTAATAGCTGACGGGGTTTTAGTTGAATCATCAAGATTTTCATTGTTTTTAGTTCCATTTTTAGCAATCTTTTCTTCATTTTTAATTTATAAATTCAGAAAAAGGTTTATTATTGGCCTTTTAGTTTTTGTCGGTTTAATTATTTGGAATATTTTCTTTTATTTAAAATTTCCAATTTCAGATTTAAATTATGTTAAATCTTTTTCAATTTTATCCAATACAATAAATCAAAATCCAAAACACCTCGTGGTTCTGGGACGATCAGAATTCTTTTTTGTAATTTTAGATAAATTTAATCAAAATATCGAAGTAACAAGAGACCTGTTTGAACTTAGACAAAGGTTGGGGAGTGTAGATCGATACGACGGTTTTATTATTTATCTGCCTGATTACTATAAGGATGATTTGTTTGGTGATGAAGAAAAAATATTTGAAGAACTTTGTAATAATTATTTTTGTAACGAGGTTAGTGAAGATAAAACAGTTTGGAAGAGAAAATTTTAATTTTAAAATCAATTGTTGCCATACTCTTTTTTGATAAAACCTTTTTGAATCGTTATTTCTCGAATTAATAAGTAGATAAATTTTAATCCAGTTGGAATTGCGTAGGATGTGCTTTTGCCACCCATTCTATTTCCTTCAATAGTTGGGATTTCTGTGATTTTCAAACCAATTTTTAGCGCTCTAATTGTCATTTGATATTCGATGGCAAAACCTGTTGCGTCTAATTTTAATTTAGACAAACTTGTTTTTTTTATAGCTCTATATCCATTTATCGCGTCCGTTACATTACCTCCCCAAAGTATTCTGACAAATAGAGTAAACAGCCTGTTAGCCCATGCTCTAAATTTGATCAATTTGTGGTCTTCTTCATTTCTGGATCCTTTCATAAACCTTGACGCAATAACAAGGTCGTTTCCGTTTTTTAATTTACTAATTAACCTTGGAATATCAGCCGGATTTTCGTTACCATCAGGACTAAAAAAGACTAAGAATTTTCCTTTGGCCCTTTTAAATCCTAATTGGAATGCTTTTCCCCTCCCCGGCTCTTTTTGATTGATCACTTCTATTTGGTGTTTATTAAAAAATTCAACAGTACCATCAGATGAGTTATAATCGATTGCAAAAAACTCATCAATCTCTTCAAAAGGAATTTTTCTAATTAAACTTTTTAGACCATTTATTTCGTTTCTGGTTAAAATTATCAGCGATGTTTGTACCATTCTATTGTTTTTACCAAACCTTCCTCCAGACTAATTTTTGACACAAAACCGATTTTTCTTTTTGCCCTGCTAACATCACAAGCTCGTCTTGGCTGACCATCTGGTTTAGTTCGATCAAATTTGATTTTAATTTTTTTACCGGAGAGGCGAACGATTATTTTAGTTAAATTTAAAATATTAATTTCCTCTTCTGACCCGATATTTACAGGATCAGCAACAGGGTATTTTTCAACGGTTTCCAATAAACCGTGAGCTAAATCTTCAACATAAATAAACGATCTGGTTTGTTTTCCGCTACCCCAAACGATTAATGGGTTTTCATTATCAAATGCCCGTTTTATAATTCCAGGGATGACGTGTGACAAATTAGGATCAAAATTATCTCTTGGGCCGTAAGTGTTATATGGTCTGGCGATTGCTACCTTAAAACCGTATTCTTCAAAGTAAAATCTTCCCAAAAGTTCAGTCACTCTTTTGGCCCAACCATAACCTAGATTTGTGGGTTCAGGATCATCTAAAAAGCCTTGATCCTCTTTAGTTGGAATCTTGGCAAATCTTGGATATACACAAGCCGAGCTAACAACCAAGAATCTTTCTACACTGTTTTCCAAAGACGATTTTAAAACATTTTTTGCAATTTCAATATTATCTTCAAACATTTCTACCGGGTGACCGATATTATATTGAATACCCGCAACTTTAGAAGCAAGATTTAAAACTATTTCTTGTTTTTTGGTAACTTTTTTAGTTTGGGTGATATCCCGAAGATCTGCCTTGATTACTCTTATTTTGTTTTTAATATGAATAATATTGGTTAAATTATTTGACAGTGTGGTAATAGTTACATTTGCACCTTGTCTTAATAATAACTCGCAAACAAATGAACCTATAAATCCGGAACCTCCACAAACTAAAACCTTCTTATTTTGCCAGAAATTTTTATTTTTGAGGAGTTGACTCATATTAAAAATCCTTGTTTCCTAAAGAAAATGTTAAATAACTGTTGTATATATTTTATATCTAAATCGCTCAAGTATGGGTGACTTCCGATTATAAAACCTCGTGAGACAAGTTTTTTGGCTGTTGGAAATTGATCTTCAATGTCGCCAAAGATCTTCTTATAGATAGGTTGTGACAAAAGAGGCATAAATAATCTAGTTTCTACTCCATTCTCTTCTAAAAATAACAATAAATCTTCCTTATCGATTCTGTCATCTAACAGTATGATTGGATAAAGCATATAAATGTGTTCTGAGCCTGTTCTGATTTTTGGGAGTTGTAACAATTGATTGAATTTTGAAAGAGATTTGGTTAACAAATTACCAACATGCTTTCTTTTTTTAATGATTTGTAATCTTTTTTCCAACTCTGCAAGGCCTAACGCACTTTCCAATTCTGTAATTCTATATGAATACCCAACGTAATTAAATTGAAAACGTCTTTCGATCAACGAATTTAGTTTAATCTTATTATTAGTATCATCATCTTCAATTTTTAGATAAATATTATCTCGACCATGAAACATTAAGCTTTTAATCATTGATGCTAAAGATTCATCATCTGTTGTAACGATTCCACCAACTCCGGTTACAATAATATGGGCCACATATGTTGAAAAAACTGAGATATCCCCGTATGAACCTACAGGCTTATTGCGGTATTTGACAAACATTGCTTCACAAGAATCTTCGATTACTTTAAGATTATATTTTTTAGCAATTTTAAGTATCGGTTTCATATCGGAACTTTGACCAAATAAGTGAACCGGCATAATAGCTCTTGTTTTTGGAGTTATCTTTTCTTCAATTTTTAAAGGATTAATACAATAATAGTCTTGTTCAACATCTACAAAGACTGGCTTTAAGTTGTTGTGTAAAACAACATTAGAGGTGGCGATGAAAGTGATTGCAGGGACTAATATTTCGTCCCCGTCGTCCCAATTGTTAGTTTCTTTAAGCGCATGAACTGCTACTTGGAGTCCGCTTGTTCCACTGTTTGATAAAATAGCAAATTTTCTGTTGTGAATTTTGGCAAATTCAGTTTCGAATTTTTCGGTAAATTTTCCGTATGAAAGCCTATTATCGTCAAGTGCTTTCCTCACATAATTTTTCGCTTTTTTACTAATCCTAAGATCAGCAATTGCAATATGTCTTTTCTTAACCATTTAGGTTGTTGAGAATATTTACAAATTTTTGACTTGTTTGCGGCCAGCTAAACTCGTTTGATTGTAGAATGGCTTTTTGAGCAAGAATTTTTCTAGCACCCTCGTTTTTTAAAAGACTTATTACCTTATCGGCGAATTCTTCCTTATTGCCAAGGTTGGCGGTTAAATATCCCTTTCGAAATACGTCTCCGAATATATCCAATTTGTATCCTACAACCGGCAATCCGGCCGCCATTGCTTCTGCGATTGCAATACCCCAACCGGCTTCATAATCAGTAAAAAGAAAAATTTTCGAAGACGATAGCGTTTGCCAAAGTTTTTTTTCGGGTAAATAACCCATTACTTTGATATTTCTTGCTAAATTTCTCTTTTGGATCTCTTGGATTAGTTGTGATTTGATATCTGCTGGACCACCTCCGATAATCGCTAGTTTTGAAATTGGCGAAATCGCCAAGACTTGATCCCAAATGTCAAGTAAGTCAAAAACGCCTTTGCTTGGATGAAGTCTTCCTAAAAACACGGCGTCAAATTTTTTATCTGCTGTAAAACTGTTGTTAATTTTTTCGTGATCAATCCCGGCACCAAGTATTTTTAATTTATCCAAACTAAATCCTTGAGAAGTTAGACTTTTATAAAGACTTTTGTTAAGTGCAATTACAAGATCTGCGTTAATTTTGGTGGCTTCGAGCGAAATTGCCTGCATTATGTATGAAACAAAGTTAACAATAAACGGACCTGGCCGTTTGCTTGGAGGTGGAATTAAGTGGTGAATTCTGGCAATCCAGATTGTTTTTGGGCGAATAAGCTTTATTAAAAATGCCGGGATAATGTCCGGCATCACATTAGTTGAGGAATAAATTATCCTGGGTGAAATCTTAAAAAGCTTGATTGTTGATTGCCAAATTCTGATTATATATGCCAAAAAAACTCTTATAGAATTGGAACTATTGTCAAATTGGTTTCTTGGAAGAATTTCCAGGCTTATATTTTTCAGTCTGGAGCCAAGCCAGTGACCTACGCCAATTTTAGGAACAATTACGTGAAGCTCATAATTTGAGGGAATGGCCGGAGCCATTTTTTCCAGCAATTTATCTCCGCCGGAAAGATAAGTTTCAGAAGCGTGACCCGTTTCAAGGGCTGCAATTGTTTGTTTTTGCTGGGGAATGTGATCAATGAGCAGTGAAAGAAGTCTTCTGGTGTGATTTGTCCAGTTGTATTTACCGCTTTTGACCAAATTCCAGGCGTTTAAGCCTAATTTTGCGGACAGTTTTGGGTCGCTGATTAGTTTTTGAATCGGTTTTGCAAATTCAACCATTGTCGTATCTTTTGGAAAATAACCGTCGATTTTATCCCTTAAAATTTCCGTAACTCCTGACCCCTTAGGGATAATAACCGGGCAGCCGGATGCTGCAGCTTCCAAACCTCCAAGACCAAATGCTTCGAAGTTCGGATGTATGAAAGCCAAAGCTTTGGAATAAAGTTTGGCAAGGGCCTTTTCGGTAACAAAAGGGAGAACGTCGATTCTATTAGAAAGTTTTTCAGCTCTGATTTTTCTTTTAAACTGATCCAATACTTTTTCATCGGTCCAGGATCCGGCTATTTTGAATTTTAAGGTTTTAAATTTTTTTGCAAGTTCAAGTAGCAATTGCGGATTTTTGCCTTGCTCCCATCTGGTAAAGGCAAGTAAATAATTGCTCTTATTAAGGTTTGGTTTTTTTACTATTTTTGTTCCATAACCTAGAATTTGCGGGGTAACTTTATAATTTTTTTTCATAAATTCTATGTGAACTTGAGAACCTGTTAAAGTAACGACGGAGTCTAAGATCAGACTCTTTTCCAGTGCGAACAAAACCGGTTTTAGAATCGGAAAAAAAGGTTTAAGAGGGGAATTTGAATAAACCTTTTCTAAAATGTAATTCATAGGGTCGTGGAGGATTGCAACGTATGGAATTTTTCGTCTGGTTTTAATTGCTTTAGCCGTAAAGCAAGTAGTTGAACCGTGGGAAATGATTACATCAAACTCTCCTTTTTTGATTGCCATTGGTGCAAGAAACGGGCTTAGAATGTGAAGTGACGAAAAGAACGCAAAGATGGGAAATTTAATCGAAGGTTGAAATATTTTTGGATAAAAATCAGATAAAAATTCTATTGGTACGCTTTTGACAAGCGGAGCAAACTCTTTTTTATAACCTCTTCTCATTAATACTAAAAGTTTCGCTTCGTGTCCTAATTGATTAAAAGTTCTAACATTCTCGATCGCAGTTTTTTGCACGCCACCTGCAACCAACTGATCAATTAAAATTCCTATTTTTAACTTTCTTTTCATTTAAAGTTACTATTCATTATTTTTTGAAAATTGAGGGCTGTTTTTTCCCAGTTGAAATATCTTGAAAATTTATTTGCTTCTTTTCCCATTTTCTCTCGAAGAGTTTTATTTTCAGAAAGTAATGTTACTTTTTGGGTCATTTCATCGATTGAGTTTACAATAAAACCGGTTTGATTGTTTTTAATGACTTCCGAGCAGGCAGAAAAATTTAGGGAAACTGTCGGAATTTGATAACTGGCGGCTTCCAAAACAGGCATTCCGAAAAATAAATATTTATCTGCACTTATGTAAATTTGAGAATTTTTATAGAGTTTTTTAAGTTGAGCATCGTTTGGGTTTACCAGTATTTCAAAATTTCCTTTCTGTTTTTTTAAATATTCAAGATAGTTTTTTGAAGGATTAGAGCCTGCGATTATTAACTTCGCGTTTATTCCCGATTTATTAAGCTTGTTTACGACTTCAATCAATTTATGAAAACCTTTGTATGGTGTTAAGCGGGAAACGGTGAGTAAGTTTATAATAGTATTTTTCTTATTTTTTATACTGCCGGTTCTTAAGTGATCTGAAATTGCTCCTAAATAAATAGTTGGAACTTTTTTAAAATATAATTTTTTGGCTTCTTGGGAACAATATTTTGATAATGCAATGGTTTTATTTGACGAGTGAATCGGGATGCTTGTTTTTAGCCATATGATTGAATTAAATATTATGTCAAGAAATTTCCAAAATGAGTTGTAATTAGGAAATGCTCTTTCATAAAAAATATTAAATTGTGTACCGTGATAATAATGGATGATAGGAATTCCTGTAAGTCTTGCAGCAAGATAGAGAGGCAGGGGTGTTTGGGTGATTAATAAATCGTGATCTGATTTTCTTAACATCATATAAAGTTGGAACATTTCGGATAATCCGTTGTTTGTAATAAGTCCCAGATTTATTTTATTTCTTTTAAGATCATTTTGGGCGTCCGGGCTTTTGCCCCGTGAAATCGCGTAGAAGGTTACGTTGTGTCCTCTTTTTTGGATGGATTTGGCAAGTTCAATCGGAGCCCTTGCTCCTGATTTTTCAGATAATACGTGAGCAATTATGCCGATGTTCATTTGAAACTTTTGAGGCAGTTATCAAGATCTTGAAGCCTGATTGATTATATTGTCTGAATGGCAAATTGTCATCAAGGAAGATTGATAGGGGGAGAAGATCTAATTTTGCTGAATTGCAATGCTGCCGGCGCCAATTTGCATTTCGGGGTTTGCACTATCCGGATCACCCGGCTGATTGTCATATACGACTTGGTTAGTAGAAAGGTCAACAATTTTTATTC
This sequence comes from Patescibacteria group bacterium, assembly GCA_036507455.1. Taxonomy (GTDB): domain Bacteria; phylum Patescibacteriota; class Microgenomatia; order Curtissbacterales; family DATCJB01; genus DATCJB01. The sequence goes on from DATCJB010000048.1 coordinate 15,492, forward strand.
TGAATTTATCAACTCCATCTCCGCCTAGTTGTTGTCCGTCCAGTGCGGTAAGAGTGAATTGATAGTTGCCGGAACCGTTAACAGTTCCAAGGCCTCTAAATTGTGCCCGAGCTCCGTTTACTACAAGCCATTCGTAGCTTGTACTTTGGAAATTGAATCCAATTGAGTTAATTCTAAAGTGAGTAGTCCCTTCAGGAACTGTTTCTCCATTTTGATATTTTGCATTGAAACCGAATACCGCTTTGCCGGTTAGTAGTGGGTCCTGGACATAAGCTCCTGCCGGAGAATCGATCCAGCCGGCACCGGTTACAAATCCACCGCCAGGATCGTAAACTACAAACATTATCGTTTGGCTTGATGAGTTGTTGAAATTGTCGGTAGCCTGAATCGTCAAATCATACACTCCCGCCTGATTTACGACATACCCACTCGTTATGTTTTGAGAAGTCGTGCCATCACTTAACGTAGTAGTTAGGGAAGCAATGCCACTTGCATCCGTGGCGGTAAAGTCAACCACTGCTCCTACTGGTAAAACGGCGAACGATTGCGGGTTGTTGATAGTTATTGTTGGAGGAGTTGTGTCCGGGGGAGGAGATTGGACGTGGTAAATTTCTTCAGGGCTTGCCTCTGTATGAAAAACAACGTGAACTATGCCATTTGGACTGACTGCGATTCTTGGTACCCCGACTCCGAACGGCAAATTGGAAATCTCCGTAGGTGTACTCCATTGTCCATTTACTTTTGATGTATAAAGAATTTTATTAGTACCGCCAGTGTTATCACCCCAAACTACATATACAATTCCATCATTACCGGACGCAATCCACGGAATTCTTGAAGACGAAGTGTTGTTAGAAATATTGGTTGGTGTATCCCAAACACTAGGATCTGGGGTAGAAGAACAAGTCTCGGGTGGAGTTGGCGAAACTGTACTTGAATAAAATATTTCTCCTGGACTGCCGGAAACATCCTCCCAAACTAAGTGAACACTATTGTCAGAAGATGCTGCAATTGCAAGATAACCAGTATTTTGACCTACAAAAGGACCATTAAGAGAAACGTTGGTTGGGTTGGACCAAGTATCACATTGGGCAAATTTATAAGAATGATAAACATTTGCAGTGCAACAACCATCAGGTCGTCCCCACCAAGCAGCATGAACCGTTCCATCGTTTGTTACTGTTACTTTTGGAAGTCCGGCTGCTCCATTTCCTACTGTAATATTGGATAAATTGGTAGGATTTTCCCATTGATTGTTGATTCTTGAGGTATGCCAAACATCAGGTCCAGATAATGGTCCAGGAGCAGAATAAACTATGTGTACAATTCCATCTTCTCCTACTGCAATGGCAGGAGATATGGAATGTCCTGGTAAACATTCTGGGCTGCTCCACGTGTTTTCAACCTTGAAAGAATAAGAAATTTTATCGGGAGATGTACATGGATTAGATGAACCTGCCCATCCCCAAACTGCGTGTAATGTATCATTTGGACCAACAGCCATTGCAGGTTCATTACCTCCGGAACTGAGGATTTCTGAACTTGACCAATTACTAGAGTCATTTGAGTAAAAAATGGTTTGTCCTTCTGGTCTGTCAGGACTCCAGTAAAGAACATGTGCTTGGTTATTAGAAGTGATTGCAATTGATCCGAATATGGAGCGGATTGAATCCTGGGAAACGTTAGTTGGTGGACTCCATTGTTGAGCAAAAGCGGTTTGTGATGAGAATAAAAAGAAAAATCCTAACAGAAGAGTTGAAATGATAAATATTTTTTTCACTATTTGATTTTGTTAAACTGATCTTATCACTTCATTTTCTGGGTTTCAAGATGAATTTAATGTTATCAAAACTACCTACCCAGTAATACCAATCTATCTCGCAGACAAGGACATTTTTATTGGCAAAAATTTTATGTCTTGAAAAATTTTTTTTGTTTTGATTATAATTTAGCTCGCTATTGATAAGCAGAATAAATTATATGAGTCAATTTGATAAGGATAGCAAAGAATTATATTTGGAATTAACGAAGCGATGCTTGATAAATTCTATTTATCAAGAATCCAAGACTTGGAATCAGGTTATCTCAAGAAGATTACCAGTAAAACTGCTTAATAAAATTTTAACTGTTTTTAATTTAGGAATATTTTTTGTTAAGCCGTTTGATCAAAGGATGAGAGAAAGTGGTCAAGATTGGCCAATGGAAGCTCATACAATGATAGGACTCAAAAGACTTGATAATATTCAATACTGTGCCGAGAAGCTTATCAAGGAGGGGATATCGGGAGATTTTATCGAGACAGGAGTTTGGCGTGGCGGTGCTTGTATTTTCATGAGAGCAATTCTCAAAGCTTATAATGTGAAAGATAGAAGAGTTTGGTTGGCGGATTCGTTCGAAGGTTTACCCAAACCGGATGTTGATAAGTATCCTTTAGATAAAGAAATACCATTTCATAGCATTGAGTATTTAAAAGTTTCTTTGGAAGAGGTGAAGACTAATTTTAAACGCTATGGACTTCTTGATCAGCAAGTTAATTTTTTAAAAGGTTGGTTTCGAGAGACTTTACCAAAGGCGCCTTTAAAAAAACTTGCCCTGATTCGTTTGGATGGAGATATGTATGAATCAACGGCTCAAGCTTTAGAATATTTATATCCCAAACTGGCAATTGGTGGTTATTTAATAGTTGACGATTATGGAGCAATTGATGTTTGTCGTCAAGCAGTTCAGGATTACAGACGAAAGCACAGAATTACTGACAAGATTATTAAGATTGATTGGTCAGGGGCATATTGGAGACGCTCGTTGTAAGTAGGCGTGACGAATGCTTACGGTTTCGTAGTCTTATAAACTTAATTTATTGATTTTAAACTCCACTCCCTTTCAGTAGATTTGAAGGCATACTTATATTTTTATAATTAGCTTTGATTAATTGTTATTGGATTTATTGTTTAACTTTTTTAAGAAACCCGTTTAAATTATTCGAAATCAAAAACTTTTCTCTGCATTTATCTATCTCAAAATTTATATTTATTTTCAAAAATTCCTTAATTGCCTCGTACGGTCCTGGACCAAAGTCTTTATATACGGGATGTCCGTTAATTATTGTATCTTCTACGATCAAATATTGCCCAGGACTCACCAACTTTGAGTAGAGTTTCAATTCTTCAAGGACGTG
>DATCJB010000049.1:0-12984 GCA_036507455.1 Patescibacteria group bacterium
GCACTCTGCTTACTGTTGTGTACTGGTTTTTTACTAAGGACGAATAGTAATGCTATGCCTGTAAACAACGCAGGGTAAGATCCAACCAGCATCATGTCGATTGTGCTACTAATTGATTCTCCAATACTTGCAAAAATTAACACTACACTGATTATGTTTGCAGGAATCAAAAGCCATGCGTTTGCATAACCATGCAGTGCCTTTTTTTGAAACCATCCTAATATTCCCCCATACACTATTGCTTGGATAGCTTGAACAAACATTAGTGACTGTGGTTCTGCGATAGTAAGATTTCTGAATAGTAACCCAATAACCACGAAAGTTGAGGCAATCATTACAACCCAAGCGGAAGCCGTATTTATCAGCCAATCTTTTGCTCTATCTGTGTATTTACGTAAAACCAGCCATTGAGAGCCAATTAGCGATATTAGTAACAAGGGAATAAAAATCAACCACAACAATACACTTTCATCCTCGGTGCTTCCTAATCCTAAAATACCAACCAGATTCACGCTAATAAACAACACAACAGGAAATACGGCAATTCCTGCTACTATCCAGAAAAATAAACCTAACATGTCAAATTTTTTGTGCATATAATAATCACCCCCTCTCAAGTTTGATAAATGCTCTTTGGAAAAACTAATAAAGTAGTCGGGAATTATACGCATCCACAAGCTAAACATTTGCGTGTTATCATCCGAGCTTTTTGCATCGTGATACATATCCTGAAATAGCTGGATCATTTCTTGGCCAAATTCATCTCTATACCTGGATGGGTAAAGTTCTAACATCGTTTTGTAGATTTTTTCTGACAAAGAAATAGTGGTTTTCATACGCCAAAATCTAAATTGCCAACACCTAATAGTTTTCTGTTTTTTGCTAGATTTACTACCTCGGAGTAGCGTTGTACCTCTGATGACAAATGTTTTTGGCCTTTTTTTGTGAGGCGGTAAAATTTTCTTCTTTTATCTTGCAAATCATTAACTTCGATTATTAGTCCCGCTTCCAACATGCGTTTAATGGAGCCATAAAGCGTTCCTGGCCCCATTTTTACATTCCCGTGCGAATCCGCCTCCACCTGCTTCATGATGTCGTAGCCGTGCCGTTCTTTGATACTTAGGGCTAGTAAAATATAGAAAACGGCTGGGGTAAGAGGTTCTTGCTTGTAGTTCATGAGAATAGTATATATCCGTAACGGATATATGTCAATTTCATAGCATTGGATGGTTATTAACTCTAAATTACCACAGCTGGCCATACTTTATTCATCTCTTCCCGTAGTTGACTAATGAACCTAAAATCTTCAAATACTTTGAATATGCGCACAAATTGGCTGGTTATATTAACGTTACGATCCTCGAGCAAAGCCATATTAGCCTGGAAATATAATAACCCTCATAACTCTAAATATAACCTCCAAACAATATTTTGATATAATCTATTCATGATGAAAATGCTAAGGAAACCAAGTGCGTGGGTTCCGATAGCCATGTCCGCTATGGCATTATTGCTTGTAGTTGGCTATGTGGTTTTATTTGGGGTTCAGAAATCCACGGGTGATGAGAGTACTATTGCACGAATATTCCAATTGTTATTGGTAGGACAAGTGCCAATTGTTGGATATTTCGCTATCAAATGGTTTCCGAAGCATCAAATGCAATTACTTCAAATAGTAGCAATTCAAATTCTAGCAGCACTCGTACCATTCCTGACTGTATTTTTTCTTGAAATGTAAATTTAGGCTGTTATAGTTATTGCTGGCCGTACCCTATCCATCTCTTCCCGTAGCTGACTAATGAATCTAAAATCCTCAAATACTTTGAATATACGCACAAACTGACTGGTTATATTAACGTTACGATCCTCGAGCTGAGTTGTCAATTTTAGAACCTGGTGACCTTCAAAGCTATTTGAATTCAATTTCTTGCTAATATTTTCAGTGAGAATTGAATCTTGGGTGGTTTTTAGGGGTTTTGAACTTAATTTTCCTGGTTCGAATCCAATAGCGGGGTATAATTGCTTAGACCTTAGGTCTAAAACTGTAATGAAATAGATTTTAATATGAACGATTCACAGTCACGAAGAATTGAGGGGATAATTTACGACTCTATACAAAATAAGATTAGGGGTAGCTTGAGGGACTTGCCTGAGAAACTTGAGTTTTTGAGAAGTATATTTGATAATTGAGATAGATGAAATTGAAAGAAAAATTACCGCTTATTGTTGGTATTGTTCTCCCTCTACTTTTGATCCTATATGTAGCAGTTACAGCTTATCTCCCTTCTCTTTTCGTAAAACCCAAATATAATTTTGTTTACGCCTCTGATTCTTATTACGACTTTGATATTAGTGTAATTGATGGAAGAGTAAATATTCAACCTAGATATACAGACTATGCAAACAGAACCTATGCGCCGAAACAGCCTACACTATTCTTATATGACGTTACTAGTGACAAGAGTAAACAATTATCGCTGCCTCAAGCTCAAGGGCACATTTTAGATTCCTCAAATAAGTCTCCTGATGGTTTTACGGTCGGCAGACAAGACTCAGACAGTTATTCTTATTTCCCGTTTTTCTTTGGTGGTAGTTACAATAGAGGAACTTATTTGATGGGCAAGGGATTAAACAGAAAGATTACTGATCAGAATTATTATAATTTTAAATTTATCGGATGGATCGTAAATGAATGATCAGGAAAGAGTCAATCAAGTTTTGTCTGAACTCTCAAGTCTTGTTAAAACTGGTCATATAACTCGTGATCAGGTTTTAAATGTTCTTGGTGAAGTCAAACCAGAGTCTCAGCAATCCAATTCACTCCAACAAAAAATAGATCTCCAAAAAATTCTATATTACATAGGCGGTTTTATTGTCTTTTTGGGAATTATATTCTTCATTTACCAAAAATGGGGCACAATGAGCCAAGTGTCTAAGACGGTACTCACTCTAGGTTCTGCAGTTTCTGCGTACGCTTTAGGTTATTACTTTTTCAGCAAAAGTCAAAACAAAGATTTTGGCCATGCCTTTCTTGTAATTTCAGCTGCCCTATTTCCTCTTGGCGTAGGAACCGCTTTAGATACAGTTGGTATATCAGCAACAAAGAGTGGTGGTGTTTCTGTTAATTCTGCGGTACTCTTTATGATCTTTTTTGTTTCTTATTATGCCTTAAAAGCAAAGATCTTTTTGCCTTTTTCAATTATGGCAGCCTCATCCCTATTTTTTAGTTTTACACAATTTATGTTTAAAGATGTTACAGTCATTCCTCATTTTTATGAGTACAGAATTCTCATATTGGGGATTACGTATATTCTCCTCGGATATTATTTTTTCGAGATAAACAGAAAATTTATGACAAACTTAATGTATTTTTTTGGAATAATAATGTTTTTGGGATCTAGCTTGGCATTACAAGGGTATTCTCCTAAAGTTGATATATTTTGGGAATTAATTTATCCATTTTTATTGGTTGCGGTATTTACTGCTAGTATTAAGCTTCAAAGCAAAGTCTTTTTAATTATGGCTACAATATTTACATTCGGAGAGATTTTGAAATTAACTTCTGAATATTTCAGCAAAAGTATTGGCTGGCCGATTTCTTTAATTGTTGCAGGATTAGTTATTATGGGAATTGGCTATATGAGCTTCGAATTAAACAAGAGGTTCTTGAAAAATCCAGCAATTAACCAAGCCTAAGCATTAAATTTGGTTGCAACCTCTTAATTTTCCCTCCCCACCTTACTCTCAATAGTTCAACTTGAACTAAATCCTCGAAGGCTTTTGAAATCGAAGAAATTGGTTAATCCCCTTATATGTATTGACAAAGTATGTACAGATTTATATAATACATTTGTGAAGTATAAGCAAAGCTTGCGATCTAACGATCTAAAGCAAAGCTTGCGATCTAACGATCTAAAGCAAAGCTTGAAACCTTTTCAAGGTTATAAGGGTTACAGAATTGAGTTTTCCGAAGAAAAAAATTTATTACTACAAGAAACGAGAAGATTATGCTTTGAAGATGTTTTAGAGGCAATTGAAGAAAAGAAAATTCTGGATGATTTGAGGCACAGTGGCCAGAAATATCCTCATCAAAGAATATTAGTGATAGAGAGAGAAAAGTATGTCTATGCCGTACCTTATGTACTAGATCCAAAAAAGAAAACAGTTTTTCTAAAAACAGTTTACCCTAGTAGGGTTTTGACAGAAAAATATATGAAAGGAGGGATGAAATAATGAAGGTTACGCTTGATAAATATGAACAACAGATTGAAGACGCCTTATCTAAAGGTGAGTTTACCAGTACTTTTGATTTAGGCAGTACCAAGCAACTGTTTCAAGAAGCAGCCAGAAACTTCCGGGAATTACAAGAAACAAAGAGCATCACCTTACGGGTTAAGAAAGAAGACCTGATAAAAGTTAAAGCTAAAGCCAAGAGGAATGGTATAGCCTATCAGACCCTGATTAGTTTATTAATTCGTCAATATATAAAAGGGGAAAAAGAAGTAATTTTAGATTAATTGGAGGTAAAAATTCTCTTAAATAGTGTGATCTACGCTATTATAGCTTGCAGTCTCTTAATTTCCTGCCAGCGAGTTTTTAATAATTCAGTTTGAATTGCATTTTCAAAGGTTCCCAGTAGTTTATCAATCGTAGCTCTAAGAATCTCAGGGTTAGGGAGCCAAGAAGGATTTTTTATACTTCCAATAACAAGTATCTTTGCCTCAAATCTGGTAAAATATACTTTCCAATGAACCGGATACTTTTGATTCTATTTTTGGCGGCAATAATCGGCGCGGGTGTTTGGCAGGTGCGCTCAATATTTAGTGCACAGGAAGAAATTGTGCGTTCACCGATTGTGTCAACAACGACTCCTACCCCAACCCCCACTCCCATTAAACTTCCAACCATACCCGCCGTACATACAATTGCCGGCGGAACCCACTCATTTCAGACTTTTAACAATTGCGGACCGGCGGCTTTGTCGATGGCGCTTTCCTATTTTGGCATTACCAAAACCCAGCAGGAACTAGGCCGGGAACTTAGACCTTACCAAAATCCCCAGGGCGACAACGACGACAAGTCGGTAACGCTTGAGGAGTTGGCCAAAAAAGGTGAGGAATTAGGCTTAATTGCCTATCACCGGCCGGCGGGAGATATGGAAATTGTCAGACAATTTGTAGCCGGCGATATTCCGGTTATAACACGAACGTGGCTTCGAAGCGGCGAGGACATCGGCCACTACAGAGTCGTTAAAGGCTACGATCAAAATGCGGGCACGATTTTGCAGGATGATTCCCTTCAGGGAAAGAATTTAACCTATTCCTTCCTGGATTTTAACACTCTTTGGGAAGGCTTTAATTTTGAATATTTAGTTCTGGTTCAACCGGAAAAGCAAAAGCTGGCCGAACAAATACTCGGGGAAAATTTAAACGAACAAGTTGCCTGGCAAAAAGCCGTAAAAAATGCCCAATCGGTGCTTTCTAGGAACCCAAACAACATCTTTGCCGAATTTAATTTGTCGGTTGCCTACTTTTACCTTGGCGATTATGAAAAATCGGTTAAATCATTTGAAAAAGTGGAAAATAAATTGCCGTTCCGGACGCTTTGGTATCAAATCGAACCGATTTTGGCTTACCAAAAGTTAGGCAACTATCCAAGGGTTTTTGCAATCATTGACAAAGTTTTAAACAACTACAACCGGGCATTTTCCGAACTTTATTTAATAAGGGCCGAAATTTACCGCATCCAGGGCAATGTTGAAGCCTCGCAAGCAGAAATTGAAAAAGCAATTTTTTACAACCAAAATATCAAATTACCGGGTAGTTTAAATTAAAAAGACCCGGCGACTGTAACGACTAAGAAAATTCCGACGGCGTTTAGAAGAAACGAAACTAAAAGAAATTGCCAGTTTTTAATCTTGGACAATCCCATCAAACTAATGCCGACCTCATCAGGAAACGGTGAAGCGACGATGAAAGCGCCGACGAAAGGAATTAACCAGTGAAAATACGGCGTTTGAAACAATTTGGCAGGACCAAAGACGCCGACTTTTGTAAACAAGGGTGCAAGTTCGGCAAAGATCTTGTCTTTTAAGAACCTAAAGATCAAATAATCCCCTATGACTGCGCCGAGACCGGCCAAAACCGCCACCTCCAAAGGATTTAAAACATCGGCTAAGTGGTAAAGGATTACCATAGCCGGTGCAACGGTAAATATCGAAACAAACAAAACGCCGGTCAAAAAAGCGCCGATGTAACCTAAGTCGCCGATCCTTTTGATAATCAAATCGACAAACGGAGAATCGGCCAAAATCGCCAAAAGAAGTAAGCTTGCAAGTAAATAAGCGCTATTTTTATAGTGCCAATTTTTCCACTCAATCGGGTGATTTAAAGTGTCGAAGTTCACTTTATATATATTTTAAGCGGAGTCGAGGTAATCGCGCAATTTGCGGGCGCGGGTCGGGTGTCTTAACTTTCTGATAGCCTTGGCTTCAATTTGCCTGATTCGCTCTCTGGTTACGCCGAATTCCTTACCGACTTCTTCCAAAGTTCTTTGCTTGCCGTCGGCTAAACCGAATCTCATCTCGATTACTTTGGCTTCCCTTGGAGTTAAGGTAGAAAGAGTTTCGCCGATTTGTTCCTTTAAAAGCGCTTCGCTGGCTTTATCTTCCGGCGCCGGTTCGTTTGTAGGGATAAAGTCTCCAAGGTGGGAATCTTCTTCCTCTCCGACCGGTGTTTCCAAAGAGGCCGGTTCCTGGGAAACTTTAATTATCTCCCTGACCTTTTCAACTTCGATTCCCATTTCAGCGGCGATTTCCTCGGCCGCGGGCTCGCGTCCCAATTCCTGCATTAATTTTCGCGAAATTCTGATAAATTTGTTGATTGTCTCGACCATATGGACCGGAATTCGGATAGTTCTGGCCTGATCGGCGATTGCGCGGGTTATGGCTTGTCTGATCCACCAGGTCGCATACGTTGAAAACTTAAAACCTCTTCGCCAGTCATATTTTTCGACAGCGCGGGTCAAACCTATATTGCCTTCCTGAATTAAATCCAAAAGCGAAAGTCCCCGGCCGACGTATTTTTTGGCGATAGAAACAACGAGTCTTAAATTGGCTTCGGTTAATTTTCGCTTAGCTGCTTTTGAACCTTTCTCAACCTGCTTTGCCAGAGATACTTCCTGATCGTAAGTTAAAAGGGCAACCCGGCCGATGTCCCTTAAATACATCCTGACCGGATCGGACACCGCACCGTCGTCGACGGTCGATAAAACCTCAATTTCTCTTTCCAAATCGGCGCCTGTTTTTTCTTCTTCAGCCTGGGCGGTCGAATCAAAAACGTCAACGCCTTCGTTTAATAGTTTGGAATACAAATCATCAAGCGCAAGAAGCTCGTTTTCTGCTTTTGGAAAAATTGAAAGAATTTCTTCCTGGGTGACAAAACCGACTTCCTTACCCCTTTTGATCAGCTTTTTGATTGCGTTCTTTTTTTGATCTTCGGTAAGCTCTACTACGATAACCGGTTTACTGTTTCTTCTGGCTGGTATTTTTCTGGTGACTTTTCTGCGCACGGTTCTTAATTTCCTTTCGTTAAAACTGACAATTTTTGCGACAAGTCCTGAAACCTTTTCCTGTATTTGACTAACTCATTATCCTTGTTCTTATCTTCCGCTTCCTTGATTTTAGATGATAAATCTAAAAGTTCGCCTCTTATGGCCTTGGATTCCAATAAATTTAAGGCCTTTGTGTATTCCCTGATAAAAACGTCTGCGTCATCGACGACGCGGCTTAAATCAAAGAGCAATAATTTATCGTATGTATCCAATTCGTCAGGATTTAAACTGCCCGCTATTTTGTTAAACAGTTCCGACAAGTCCTCTTTGGTTTCCCCTTTACCCGAAACAACTCCGTTTAGCTCGCCGCTTAGTAAATTATATATCCTTTTGTACGTCAAACTAAACCGGCCAATTTCCGGCAATCGTGGAATTTTACTCCAAAATTCACTTCCCTGCAAGATCAAGGCAAGAATGTAACCTTCCAGCTTCTCGACTTGGGTACTTGAACTGGCGGGAATATTGGTTTGTCCGGCCTCAATACCGCCGACAGGTGTCCGCTTTGAGATAGCGTCGTAAAGTGCGCTTTCGGGTACGTCAAGCTCGCCGGCCAATTTGGTCAAATAGTGGGCTTTGACGACGTCGTCTGTGACTTTTGCCAAGATCGGCAAAACTTCGGCGGCAATCTTTTTCTTGCCGATGGCGGTTGTACGGTCAAATCTGCGCTTTGATGATTCAATTACAAAGTCAAAAACCGGAATAGCAGCTTTAATCGCTTTTTTCCAATCTTCAACCGAGTGTTTAATCAGCTCATCCGGATCTTTATCTGCAAGCCTGACAATTTTAATATTCATTCCGGCCGAATCGGCAATTTCCAATGCCCTTCTTGAGGCAGCATCGCCGGCAATATCCATATCAAAACAAAGCGTCAAATTTTCGCTAAACCTTCGAATTAAGCTTATTTGTTCACCGGTTAATGCGGTGCCTTTGGAAGCTACTACGTTTTTAACTCCAGCCTGATAGGAAGAGATCATATCAAGTTCCCCTTCGACTAAAATTGCCTCGTCATTTTCCCTGATCGCACTTTTGGCCAAATTCAAACCAAAAAGTAAATTTCTTTTGGAAAAAAGCGGAGTTTCCGGAGAATTTATGTACTTTGCCTCCTTCATTTTAGGGTCCAGGGTTCTGCCCGAAAAACCGACTATTGACCCTCCAAGGTTGTAAATCGGGAACATTATGCGGTCACGAAAACGGTCATAAAAATTGGATTTTTGGGTACTTGAACCTTTGGAAACGACAAGTCCGGCTAAAGAAATATCCGCTAAACCAAAATCCTTTTTAGTTAAAAAATTTAAAATTGTCTCAAAAGAATTCGGGGCAAAGCCGAGTTTAAATTCCTCAATTGATTTTTTTGATATTTGCCTATTTGCCAGATATTCCCGAGCCCTTGCGCCGACTTTGTGCTCTGTTAGCAAATAATGGTAAAGTCTTGCGGTTAAGTCGTGGATTGCAAGCAGTTTATCTTTTTGCTTGTCTTTCGAAAAACCTTTCTTGACAACCTCAATTCCAACACGTCTACCCAGCTTTTCCAAAGCTTCAAAAAACTCCAGACCTTCGATTTGTTCGATAAAAGATATGACGTCTCCTCCCTCGTTGCAGCCGAAACAGCGGAAAATTTGTCTTTCGGGATTGACCATAAACGAAGGTGTTTTTTCGGAGTGGAATGGACAAAGCCCGGAAAAATTCCTGCCGGCACGTTTTAAGGGAAGGTACTCGCCGATTACTTCAACAATATCAACGCGGCTTTTAATTTCGTCAACCTGATCCATGGTATTAGCGGTTAGTTATTAGTAATTAGCGTTTAGTTAGCGGAGGAGGTGGGATTTGAACCCACGATGCCCTTGCGGGCATACAGACTTTCCAGGTCTGCGCACTAGGCCGCTATGCGACTCCTCCAACCAAAAGCTGTTAGCGATTAGCTTGTTAGCAGTCAGCCGATGCAACTTATAACTTGTAACTTAAAACTTATAACTTCTTAATCTGCTTCTTAACATCTACCCACATCTTCTTATCAGTCTCAAATGTCAACCGGTTTTCCACCTGATCAAGCGCCAGCCATTCTTTGTTCTCAACTTCCCAATCAGTCGTGGCTGCAGTTTCGCCAGTATACCTCATTAAAAAATAAATTACATTTTTTAAAACTTTTTGTTTACCCCGCGAAGCTTTAGCGAAGCGGGGCTTACCACCTAGTGACGGCTGAGCTTTCGGCTCGAAATAAAAACGTGTTTCTCGCGACGGCTGTCCTTTCGGCTCGAAATAAAAATAGGTCGTAATTCCGGCTTTTTGAAGTATTTCACCGTTTACCCCCGCTTCCTCAGCTACTTCTCTGTGAGCAGCCGCAGCCGGAGTTTCACCAATTTCGACGTGACCTTTGGGAAATGACCAGCCGTGATGACCGGAATGCTGGGTTAAAAGTACTTCCCACGACTTATCCTTCGGTCTTACCACAATCCCACCAGAGCTCAAAACTTTTTTCAATTTTGGAGTTGTTCTTTTACCACTGGACATTTGCTTCTTAACCATTTGCTATTTACCATTAACGATTTACTTTATTAAAGGTGTGACGTGTCGTTGAAGAGAATTAACCGGAAGTAATCTCCGTCATCATCGTATTCTAAAACTGAAATCGAGGAATTTGAAACCCTAAGCCTAACAACCGTTTCCACACCGGCATTTAAGGCCTGGGCAATAATTCCCCGAATCATATTTCCGTGGGCAACTACGGCAATTGTTTCGTTCTTGTGGCGTTTGGCAATTTTTTCCAGAAAGTCTAAAGCCTTTACCTGGGCTTCTTTGATAATCCTCAACTCTTCCTGATACTTTTCAGGCTCTTTGGACGGAGCGTGCAATTGCGTCGGAGATGTCCAAACTCCGATTTCATTTAAGACTTCAACTTCCCGAATTTCGGCCTGCTGAAATTTGGCGATAATTTGCGAAGTTTCGCGGGCACGCTTATAAAAACTTGTATAAACAATATGAAAAGGTCCTTTTTGAGAAAGTCTTTGGGCTAAATGTTCAGCCTGCAGGATTCCTTCCTCGGACAAAATAGAATCCGGGGTTTGCTCCTCTTCGGGAACGGTTGTAAGGGCGTGTCTGATAAGTAAAATTGTTGTCACGGTTTATCTTCCAGATTGTGAACCTCACCAATACCTATTATAAGTCTTTTAAAGTTTACGCTGTAAAGTTGATCTAAAATCGGATTTGTAATCTCTTTTAAAGTCCAGGCCATTTGTTTATAAAACCAAAAATGAATTAGTTTTAAAAGTAATTTTTTTTCAATATTTTCTAATTTGAAATACTTCCCGTAACTTTCCTCGACTACCAAAATCATGTTATCAAGCTCCAACCCGACCTTGTTTTGCAGATATAAATTCCCTATCAAAATAGCCAGATCATAAACACGCGGAGCAAACATCATATTGTCAAAATCAAAAATTCCGGAAATTTCCCCGTTTTCAAATCTCAAATTTCCCGAATGAAAATCACCGTGGATAATTGATTGTTTTTCCAAAGCTTGTTTGTAGTCTTTTGAGATTTTAAGAAGATTTTTTAAATCTTCCTCAACAAGCTGCAGAAATTTATTGAATTTAATTATCCTTGAATATCCCCACGGCCGTGCTTTACTTCTGGTTAAAATTTTCTTTCTGGTTTTTAAAAGTTCATATTTGATTTGAAACTTTCTTCGGTTGCCCGAGATTTTAAGATCTTCCAGTCCTTTGTGAAGATCGGCAAGGCAATTTGCCATTTGAACAATCAACTCTTTGGTTTGGGGGCTTACGTGTTCACCCCTGATGTGGGCAAATAGGGCAAAAAACGGAGAAATCTCGCCAACTTTTTCCTCAATCACTTTCTCACCAAATCTTGTAGCAATGGCATTAGCAACCGGCAGGCCTTTGGCAGCTAAATGGTCCAAAACTGCAAGTTCAAATTTGATATCATCAAGACTTCTTGCCTGATGACGGTAAATTCGAAGCACGAAGTCGCCGCCGGTTGTAACTATGTGCAGATTGAAATTTTGCCAGCCGGCCGGCATTCCCCACCACTTTGCCAAATCCCCGATGTCGTATTGGGAGATAATTCTTTTGATCAGGTCGGTATTTAAATCTTTGTAAACGATTTCGCTAAAAAGCGCCATAAGTTTAATAGAACTTTATACTAGTAGGAACAAATGGGTCAACTGTGAAAGAAAACTGCGGAGGCGGTAGGATTCGAACCTACGATCGGGTTTCCCCGATAGTCGTTTTCGAAACGACCGCACTAGTCCACTATGCGACGCCTCCTTTGTTTACACTGAACAAATGTGAAGTGTGCGCTCGGCGAGACTCGAACTCGCAACCGCCAGATCCGCAATCTGGTGTTCTATCCAATTGAACTACGAGCGCTCTTTTTTTGGACATAGTCCAAAAATATCAGAATCGCGAAGCGATTGCTGATCTCCAACTGAGCTACGGGCGCATTAGATAGGAGAATTATATATCAGCCTAATCCTGGCCGCAAATTGACATATATGTCAGAGAAGTATCATTGGGCTGATAAAATTTATCATCGAACACCTTGAAAACATTTCAGTGTTCTAATTCTTGGCTCTAATTCTTGCAATTATTTAAAGCTAGCACTATAATCCGGATATGAACAGGCACGAAAACGACAATTTCAGCTTTTTAAGACGACACCTTGAGGTAAAGTTTCCGCAAATTCACAGACCACTAGATGAGTCAGCACAGAGACAGGCTCAGCAAAAAATGTTAGTAATCGAGGCAAGACAAAGAGCAAATAGGCAAAAATTGGAAAGCGAATATAAAATCATAGCGAGCAGGCTAGAGGAAACGCAGTTTATTAAGATGGTCGATGCAGGTGCGCAACTAATCCAAGCTGGACTGGGCTACTATTTTGATGTCGGATGGATTTATGATACTTCACTTGATGAATATCCACCCAAAGATAAACACTACATAATGCAATACCTAGCTACCTTCACAAACTCTCGTTCCGACGGTATGAGAATTTTAAGAGAAACCTCTCACGTTAGCTTCGTAATGAATCAATTTGGAATCACATGCAATAGGAATATTCCCACCTATTATTGGTCAGACAAAGACAACGCTAAATTACAAAGGTTTGTTGCTGATAGTTTATCAGCGTTTAAATTCACTGTAACCGGCTCATATATCCCTCAAGAAGAGTCGCACAGAACTGATGGACATATTTTTGGAGGCGGCGGTCCATTTGGTAGTACTAATAGGAGTGGTTAATTATTTTGTTCAGAAGGTGGAAATAACACCTTGAAAAGTTAGAAATCTAATCTTCTAACGGTATCCAGGAAGAAAGTTTTAAGGCGGCTTTGTCAATCCAGGTTACAATCGGAATTTCCCT
>DATCJB010000050.1:0-14600 GCA_036507455.1 Patescibacteria group bacterium
CGGACTGATTGCTATGGCTTCTTCTTTAGATACGGTAGGTCCTATTACAAAAAATGTTGAAGATGCCGCAATCGTCTTAAATTCCATCGCCGGTTATGATCCTATGGATGCGACCAGCTCAAAAGAAAATGTATTAGATTATAGTTTGCAACTTTTTGATTTGCCAAAAGGATTAAAAGTCGGTTTACCAAAGGAGTATTTTGACGAAGGTTTGGATACGGTTGTAGGCGATCGAATCAAAAAAACCATTGAAGTTTTTAAAAAATTAGGGATCGAAGTTGTAGAAATAAGCCTTCCTCACGTCGGTTATTCATTGGCGGCATATTATGTCATTATGCCTTCGGAGGCTTCGTCAAATTTAGCCAGATTTGACGGTATTCGGTACGGAAAAACAAGGGATCATTTTGGGGATGAAGTAAAAAGAAGGATAATTTTGGGAACATTTGCATTGTCTTCCGGTTATTTTGATCAGTATTATAATAAGGCCAGACAAGTCAGAAAAATTATCAAAGACGAAGTTGACGAGGCCTTGCAGAAAGTAGATGCCATAATCGGACCGACGGCACCAACAACGGCTTGGAAAATCGGTGAGAAGGTTGACGATCCATTAAAGATGTATTTGAGTGATGTATATACGGTAACGGCGAATTTGATCGGTTCTCCGGCTATTTCAATACCGGTTGGAGAGTCAAACGGTTTACCTGTTGGGCTTCAAATTTTGGGGAAGGATTTTGATGAAAAAACGATTTTACAGATTGCAAATGCCGTAGAAAAAGAACTAAATTTAAGTTTTAAACCTGATTTCTAGAATCTAATAACTATGAGGCCTTTAACCTATTTGATCATTGCTCTGGTTAATTTTACTTTAATTTTTATCATCGCCCAACTTTTACGGGACTATTACTTTAGCCCGGTAAATAATTTAATAGCCACAGCAGAAACGCGGCATCAGGATTTATACCGGGAGGTTGTGTTTGTAGGTAACGCAGACGACTTTCGTCCGACTGCGAAAGATTTACCTATTCCCGCATTATCGTGGGTTTTTGGGATTGCGACAGGGACGGGAGTGATTTTCTTTTTAGGCTGGTTAATGTATACGTTTACCCAAGACCCTCCGGATAGAAGTTACTTTTTTCTGCTTTTGTTTTTTAATATTTTATTTTGGTCAATTTTAATTCCTGAAGCGTCTTTGGAGCTCTTATTTGGTCAAATCAACTCATCAATTATTAATTTCTTTAAGACATAAGCATGAAATCAAAGTATTTAACAATTATATCAGTACCCGCATCGAATTCTCGTCTGATGTAATTGTTAATTTTATTAATATGAAATCAAGGTATTTAACAATTATTGGTATCGAAACTCACGTACAAATAAAAACTGCTACTAAAATGTTTTGCCGTTGTTCAACCGACTTTTGGCAAAAAGACCCTAATACTCACGTTTGTCCGGTTTGTTTGGGATTACCGGGAGCAATGCCTAAAGCCAATATTGAGGCGATTAAAAAAGCCCTGATGATCGGTTTGGCACTAAACGGTAATATGAGAGAAGTTTCTAAATTTGACCGTAAAAATTACTTTTATCCTGATTTGGCAAAAGGTTTTCAGATTTCTCAATATGATTTACCATTTTCGGAAGACGGCTGGGTCACAATAGAAGTGAAAAGTGATGAGAGACACGCTTCGCAAGTCTCCGAAGGCGAACCTCGCTTTCAGCGGGCGAAGCGGGGCGAGCAAATGATAAGTAAAAAAATAGAACTGACTCGTGCGCATCTTGAAGAGGATACGGGAAAACTTACTCACGTTGGAGACCTGACGTTAATCGATTTTAACCGTTCGGGTGTTCCTTTGATGGAAATTGTGACAGAACCTGTGATGCATTCTGCTCAGGAAGCAAAAACCTACGCCCAAAAATTGCGTCGAATCGTACGTTACCTGGGAGTATCGGACGCTGATATGGAAAAAGGCAGTATGAGGGTTGAACCTAATGTCTCGTTGAGCAGGGATGGGAAATTACCCGGATACAAGGTTGAGTTAAAAAACATCAACTCTTTTAAATTTGTCGAAAAAGCAGTTGAGTTTGAAATTAAAAGACAGGCGGAAATTTTAGACAAAGGAGAAACTCCGGTAACTGAAACGAGAGGTTGGGATGAGAATAAAAACAAAACGGTTTCGCAAAGAACTAAAGAATCAGCAAGCGACTATCGTTATTTTCCTGAACCGGATCTTCCGGCAATTAATTTTGATAATGATTATTTAAAGAGCATCAAGGATAACTTACCGGAATTACCTGATAAAAAATTAAAAAGGTTTGAGAATGTTTATGGATTGTCAATTTATGATGCCGCCATTTTGACCGGTGATTTGGAAGTTGCCGATTGGTATGAAGGCGCCACAAAAGCCTTTGCCCAGACCGATAAAAAAGGAACCGTAGACAAAGTAGGTAAGAGTGAAGCCAAACTTGTTGCAAATTGGGTCATTGGTGAAGTGTTAAGGTTTCTAAACGATAAAAATTTATGGATCTCTGACTTAAAAGCCCAACCCGCTCATCTTGCCGAAGTACTTTACCTGATTGATAAGGGTGAGATTACCCAGGCCGTGGCAAAACAAATTTTACCAAGCGTCCTCTCGACCGGAAAAGCAGTCAAAAAAACGATTGCGGATTTGGGAATAATTAAGATGGATGACTCACAAGTTGAAGGTGCGGTCACGCAGGCAATCAAAGATAACCCAAAAGCTGTTGATGATTTCAAAGCCGGTAAAACTGCCAGTCTTCAATTTTTAGTCGGCCAGGTTCAGAGATTAACCCGGGGACAGGCCGATGTGAATTTAGTCCGGAAACTTGTTGAAGAAAAGCTAAAGTCTTAATCAATTTCCTACGAAATTCTCGTTGCTTTCAATGTTTGAATGGACTAAAATTTAGGTGTTAGCAACCTAACAAAGATGCCTTCCAAATTTACCCATCTGCACGTTCATTCTGAATATTCTTTGCTTGACGGTCTGTCAAAAATACCGGCTTTGGTTAAGCGTGCTAAAGATTTAGGAATGGACTCTATTGCCTTAACCGACCACGGCGGGATGTACGGTGCAATAGAATTTTACAAAGCCTGCAGGGAAGCTGAAATTAAGCCGATCATCGGAATTGAAACTTATATAACAAACGACCACAAACAAAAGAAGAATGATGATTCCAATCCGACGAATCACTTGATTTTAATAGCCAAGGATTTTGAAGGTTATTTGAATCTTTGCAGGTTATCAACAATTGCCAATCTGGAAGGATTTTATTATCGCCCCAGAATTGATAAAAAACTTTTAAGAACTTATTCAAAAGGCATCTTAGCACTATCAGGGTGTAACTCAGGAGAGGTGTCGTCATTCTTAACCAAAGGAAATTATTCGGGTGCTAAAAAAGCCGCTATGGATTACATAGATATTTTAGGCAAGGAAAATTTCTTTTTGGAAGTTCAAAGTCACGAATTTGATAAATTTTTGGCGTCTCACGAAGTACAAAGTCCGATTTATCAGGAATTATCCCGAATGGCAAAAGAAGAAAAAGTGATACTTGCCGGAGTCAAAAAACTTTCCAAAGAACTGGGAGTTTTGCCTGTTGCTACTAATGATATTCATTATATCTACCAGGAAGATGCACTTGCACAGGATGCATTAATTTGTATTTCCACAGGAAAAAATTTGGTCGACACAAACCGCTTAAGACTAATTGACTCACCGACATACTTTTTAAAAAGTGCAAAGGAAATGGAAAAACTTTTTGAAGATTGGCCGGAGGTAATTAAAAATTCCAATATTGTTGCCTCTAAAATTAACCTGGAACTTCCGATCGGGAAATTCGTATTCCCGAATTTTGAAATTCCCAAAAATGAAACTTATGAGAGTGTCTTGGAAAAAAATGCTAGAGTTGGTTTAAAAAAAAGAATACCCAAATCATCAAAAGAAATTAACGAGCGTTTGGAATATGAGCTTTCGGTAATTATTAAAAAAGGATACGCCAGTTATTTTTTGATTGTCGCGGATTTTGTTAATTGGGCAAGGTTTAAAGGGATCATTTCAACAACCCGGGGTTCAGCATCCGGAAGTTTGGTTTCGTATTCTCTCGGAATTACAACAGTCAACCCTCTTGATTTCAAATTACCCTTTGAAAGATTTTTAAATCCGTATAGGCCCTCTCTGCCTGATATTGATATTGATATTGCGGATAATAGACGCGATGAAGTAATTGAATACGTAAAGAAAAAATACGGGCGCGAAAAGGTTGCCCAAATAGGAACCTTCGGCAGAATGATGGCAAGAGCCGCAGCAAGAGACGTCGCCCGTGTTTTGGGGTGGCCGTATGCCCAGGCTGATAGGATTGCCAAAATGATCCCTTTTGGCTCTCAAGGTTTCCCGATGACAATTTCTCAATCTAAAACCTCAAACCCGGATTTAGGCCAAATGTATAAAAGTGATCAAAAAGTTAAAGAGCTTTTGGATTTAGCCGAAAAGATTGAGGGCAATGCCCGTCACGTTTCCGTTCACGCTGCTGGTGTCGTGATTGCCCCTTTGGAATTGACCAATTATATTCCTCTTCAAAAAGAAACCGGCGGTGAAAACATCATTACCCAATTTGACATGCACTCTGTCGAGGACGCAGGCTTGGTTAAGATGGATTTTTTGGGAATCAGAAACTTATCAATTTTGGGAAATGCCGTTGAGATTGTCAAAAAAACTAAAAAGATAAATATTAATCTGGATAAAATTCCTCTTGATGACAAAAGAGCGTTTGAGATGTTAGCAAAAGGAGAAACCATTGGACTGTTTCAGCTTGGAGGGGCCGGCATGACCAGGTACCTCAAAGAACTTCGGCCAACCAGCGTATTTGATATCATGGCAATGATTGCTCTCTTTCGTCCGGGTCCGATGAATTCGATTCCTTCTTATATTAAAAGAAAACACGGCGAAGAGGAAATTACATATTTGGACCCCAAGATGGAATCAATTTTAAAAAATTCTTATGGTGTAATTACCTATCAGGACGATATGTTAATGATTGCAATTGACATTGCCGGTTATAACTGGGAAACAGTTGACCAGTTCAGAAAAGCGGTCGGTAAAAAGATTCCCAAAGAAATGGCCAAGCAAAAAGACATTTTTATAAGCGGCTGCATCAAATATTCCAAATTTACAAAAGCCAAAGCTGAAAAACTTTGGTCGCTTTTTGAACCGTTTCAGGGTTACGGTTTCAATAAAGCCCACGCCGCATCATATGCGATGGTTGCATATCAAACGGCTTATATGAAAGCAAATTATCCTGTTGAATTTATGACAGCCGTTATGTCTGCGGAATCCGGAGATGCGGAGAAAATTTCAGCAGCAATTTCCGAGTGTCAAAAGTTGAAGATCCCGGTTTTACCTCCCGACATTAATAAATCATTTGAAGGTTTTACGATTGAGAAAAAAGACGCAAATGATGTTATACGTTTTGGAATTTCGGCAATAAAAAACGTTGGCGAAGCCGCGATTAAAGTAATTATTGAAGAAAGAGAAAAACACGGCGGGTTTAAATCCCTGAAAGAATTTTGTCAGAGAGCGAATCTTCGAACGGTCAACCGAAAAACCCTGGAAAGTTTGATCAAAGCCGGAGCGATGGATCTTTTCGGAAACCGCAACTCGATGCTTAAAGCTTTGGATGATATTAAAAGAGAAGGAATATCGGTTGCTAAAAAGGTCAGTGAAGGCCAAACCGGCCTATTTGGTGACGATGACTTTAAAGTTGAAGAAACTTCAGCGTCTTCAAAGGTAAACGATATGGAAGAGGTTTCAAAAGAGGAAATGTTAAGCTGGGAACGGGAACTCTTGGGGTTTTATCTGACCGAACACCCGCTTAGCCAGATTTTGCCTCTGTTGTCCTCAAAAGTTTCTCACAAAATAAGTGATTTAAAAGAAGATTTTAGTTATAAAGGAGATATTACAATAGGGGGAATTATAACCCAGGTTAGAAGAACTTTTACCAAAACTTCCAATTCCCAAATGGCTTTTATCAGGGTCGAAGACGATACAAGCGGGATTGAAATTGTAGTTTTCCCAAGACTTTTTGAAACAATCAAGGAAGAAATAGAGATGGATAACGTTGTAATCATAACCGGCAAGTTAGATCTTCGAGACGATTCAACATTTTTACTGGCCCAGACCATCACAAGGTTTGAACCAAATCAAGTAAAGCGTTTTGAAAGTCCGGAATCGAATTTTAATTTTGAGGTAAAATTACCGCAAACCGCCGATCGCGTATTAATTGCCGAAATTTATCAGATTTTAAAACAATATCCCGGTAATTTGGCAACTTCTTTGGTCGTTCAGTCTACGGACGGAATCGTGCGCAAAATTCCTCTTCCTTTTAAAGCCGACCCAACAGAAGACCTGATCATTTCTCTTGAACGCCTCGGTTGCAGCGTTTTTAAGGACGAAAATTAGATTGGCAGTGTTAAGTTTGAAAATCCCAGGTAGTTTGTTTATACTTCTATCTCTATGAGCACCGAAAACGAGAGTAAATCACCATTTGATAATTTAAATAATTTGACCAGTCAGGAAGAAAACCGTCGCGATTTTTTAAAAAGATTTAAAGCCACTTTTTTTGCGGCAGGCGTTGGAATATTGGGCGGAGTTGGCGGTACTTTGCTTTACCAAAAAGAAACTAAAAAAGACGACGGTTTTATTTTTCTTAACGGCATAAACTTTCCGCTTGAACCGTCGAGTGATTGGAAGAAAGAAGATTACTTTAATTTCTTTGATAAGGTATTTTCGGAATTTAGAAAAGCAAAGCTTGTAGTTTCGCTTCCTAGAGATCCCAATAATTACGTTGAAAGGGAAGAAAAGGTGGAATTCAGGCTCGACGAAGGCTCTGCCTTAAGTTCTTCATCGGTTGAATATACCCTTATAAGGGGAAGGTTGGAAAACAAAGACTTAATGCGCCAATTAATAATCAAGGAGTCCGATGTTCGCAACCCTAAAACCGATGTTCTAAATAGTAATTTGACCTTTTATGGGCCTAACCCGTACGATCCGATGGTAACGACTTCCATAAACGGTCAATTAAAAGAATCTAAGCAAATAACCGGCGGACTCTGGAATTTTTACTCCAGGAAATTGCTTTTTGATTTTAATAAATACGCCAAAGAATATAACAAAAGAATAATTGAAAGAAGAAATCGGGAAAAATATCCCTGGCTTGCAAACAGTTAAATTATTTGACAAGTTTCTTGAAGGCGTGCCAGGTTAGAGATAGAGTAACTATTCCCATAATAATCGAAAACGTAACCGCGTCAATAATCGGACCCGATTCAAACCCTTTGGTAAACAATGAGCGGTAGGCTTCGATGATATAGCTGACGGGATTTGCCGAAACGATTGTTTTTACCCAGTCCGGAAGCAGAGCTTTTGGCATCAGGGCCGTTGAGAAAAACAATAGCGGGAAAGTTATCGGAAACATAGCCTGTGCAGCTTGTGCGTTTTTAGTTTTTAAGGCTACAAAGTAGAAGATTCCGCCGTAAGCAACTCCGAAAAGCGAGTTTAAAATTCCCATCAAAACAATTCCCGGCACCCCCGATTTATTATCTACGCCGATAAATACGGTAATAATTATGGCCATAAAAATTGTCTGGGCAAAAATTCTTATTGCTTCGGCCGAGATTCTGCCGAGTAAAATTGAAATTCTGGAAATCGGAGCAAGAAGCAATTTGTCAAAAAAACCGGTATCCAAATCCAAGATCATTGCAAAAGCCGAGTTTCCGGCTGAAAACATAACTGTCATTAGAATGATTGAAGGAGCCTGGTAGTCCAGATAGCTGCCGGCCGTAAATCCGGGTAAATTGGAAACATTTTTGAAAACTTGTGAAAAAATCAAAAGCTGCATCAAGGGAATTAAAATCGGAAAAATGATTGACATCGGTATCCTTAGAGTTTCTTTTAAGGATCTTAGAGCCAGATAATATGTCTCGGTAATTACGTTTTTCATGGGTTTTTATCTTCCTCCCCGAACCCACATTCTGGTCATCGGATTAACAACGCTTGTTTTGGTTTCTTCTTCCCGAATTTGATGGCCGGTGTATTTTAAAAAAACGTCGTTTAAGGATGGTTGAGAAACCGAAATGGATTCAATTTTTATTCCTTCACCGCTTAATAAATTTAAAATGGCCGGAACCTTATTTGCTCCGTTTTGAGTAAAAACGGAAATTGTGTCGTCTAAAAACTTAATTTCAGATATGTCTTCAATTTGAGAAATCAGAGTTTTGATCGTTTCGTTATTAACCGGTCCTTGGGTGGGATCGAAAGTTAAATTGACGATGTCTGCTCCTATGGATTTTTTGAGAGTTTCGGGCGTGTCTAAAGCGACAATTACTCCCTGATCGATGATTGCCAATCTTTCACAAAGAAGGTCTGCTTCCTCCATATAGTGGGTTGTTAAAAATATCGTTACCCCCTCATCGTTTAATTGCTTTAGATATTGCCAAATGCTTTGTCTGGATTGGGGATCTAAGCCTTCGGTCGGTTCGTCCAGGAATAAAAGTTTAGGTTTGTGCACCAAAACGCTTGCCAAATCGATTCTTCTTCTCATCCCTCCGGAATATGTTCCTACAGTTCGCTTAGCCGCTTCCTTCAGTTTAAATAGTTCCAAAAGTTCATCTGCACGAATTTCAGCCTCTTTTTTACTCATATGGTGTAAAACTCCCTGTAAAACCAGAGTTTCTTTGCCCGTTGATAAATGGTCTAAGCTGATTTCCTGCAGAGCGAAACCTATTTGGCGGCGGATAAAATCCGGATTAGAATCAACGTCGACCCCTAAAACTTTAGCCGTGCCCGCGGTTTTTCTAACCAGTGTACCCAAAATCTTCATAGTAGTTGTTTTTCCGGCGCCGTTTGGACCTAAAAATCCGAAGAATTCACCCTGTTTTACAAAAAAGTTGATGTTATTAACCGCCTTGACGTCACCGGGGTAAATTTTTGTTAAATTTTGAACGTCAACCATTAGTTGGTCATCAGGTAATTGGGTCGTTGGGTTGTTGGGTTCTGAATCTGCTTGAAAGGAAGCTGTTTCAACAGGAGACTGGATTGGCTGGATATCTTCGGATTTTGGAGCTTGTTCTTTTTCCCTTGAGCCGTTTATCATATCCAATAAAAGGGAATTTTCATCCCCGTTTGGCCTCTTTGGTATTACTTTTGTCGGTATTTTTATTTCACCGTAATTTTGAGCCATAGTCTGAAATCGCATTATATACTTGCCCTATTCGGGTTTGCAACCCTAGTTAGTCAATAATGTAGCCAAAAATTTAGCTGAATTTTCCAAAAATATTGTTACATATAACTATAAGGTTATAATTCTTACAACCCTCTCACTTGATAAAAAAAAAGTATTTTGTTAAGATTACAAGCTGTTATGGATCTAAATTTTAAGCCCGGAGATTTGGTCCGGGTTACTACCAAAGTAAAAGAAGGAGACAAATTCAGGCAGTCAAACTTTGACGGGACTGTTCTTGCAATTCGCGGATCACAGGAAAACAAGACTTTTACCGTTCGAAAAATTGGTGACCAAAAAATTGCGATCGAGAGGATTTGGCCGCTTAATTCTCCTTGGATTTTAGAAGTTAAAGTTTTAAAAAAAGGCCAAAAGATTCGAAGAGCAAAGCTGACCTATCTTCGAAATGCCACCAACTAATCTTACTTATCCGGATCTTAGTTTTGAAAAACCTCTCTGGGACTCCGGTTACAATTTAATTGCCGGTATTGACGAAGTCGGTAGGGGTGCGTTCGCGGGACCGGTTGTTGCAGCAGCAGTTATTTTGCCCCGGAATTTTAATATCCCTTCAGGATTAAACGATTCTAAAAAAGTAAAACCCAATTTGCGCAAAAAATTAGCCGAACAAATCAAAATGCAGGCGTTAGATTATTGTATTTCAGAAATCAGCGTTGCAAATATAAACAAATACGGAATCGGTAAAGCAACGCAGATGGCATTCAGAAAATGCTTAAAAGGATTAAAAAAGGCAGAATATCTTCTAATTGATGCTTTTTACATAAAACAAGTAAACCGAAAAAATCAAAAACCTATTATTAAGGGTGATGAAAAATCGGCTACAATAGCCGCAGCTTCAATTATCGCCAAGGTTTATAGGGATCAAATTATGAAAAAACTTGCTAAAAAATATCCAAATTACAAATGGTCAAAAAATAAGGGTTATGGGACCAAAGATCATCGAACAGCAATAGCCAAGTTTGGCTTAACCAGACATCACAGAAAGTCGTTCAATATTATAGTCGATAGTCGATAGTCGATAGTCGATAGTCATAAATTATGCATCAAAAAGCTTTGAGCGGTAGGGAAGGTGAAGAATTAGCATCCCGTTTTCTTCAAAAGATTGGTTACACAATAATTGCCAAAAATATCAGAACCCGGTACGGAGAAATTGACTTAATTGCAATTGACGGCGATACTACCGTGTTTGTAGAAGTTAAAAAGCGTTCAAGTTTTTTCTTCGGAAGGCCTGAAGAAGCGGTAAATAGGAAAAAGTTGTTAAAAATTGAAAAAGTTGGTCAGTATTTTATTCAAAATAAGCCAAATTTACCAAAAAATCTAAGAATTGACGTTATTGCTATTGATTCTTCGCAAATTCCAGCTATTATTACTCACATTAAAAATGCCTCAGCTTGAGGACAGAAAGTACTAGTGGTAGAATACGCATATGGCAAGAACAGAAATAAAATTAGGTAATGGCGTACAATTAGAATTAAATTTTAAATCCGGCGGAACAGTTGTCGTATTTGAAAATGATAATAGAAATTTGCTGCACGAAACCGCTTACTACTACCCTCAAGAATCTGCAGTTGATCCCGCAATTATTCAGTCGTTAACCCAGGATGTTTTAAATTTCGGAGCGGATGATGCTGACTCAAATGGTAATTTAAAGAAATTTCAAGATTTAGTAACCGAAGCAAAAAATAGATCTTTTGAATACATCCAAATTGTAGACGCAGTAAGGGATACAATAGAGGAGATGAAGGTCGATGGCAAGAAGATGGGGTCATTATCCAAAAAATTAATTGCTGCAGAAAAATTCATTTTAAACGAAGCACTGGATACCTATACGCAACCGATAACGTAAATTCTTCTCCCTTTAAATTTTATGAGCAAGAACTACTTATCCCAAAATCTCTCTTTTAAAGATTTTGATATTTCTTTACCAAAATCCTGATTACCCAGTCCCAACGCAAGTCCGAGTCCCAAAGCTAAACTGGCCACGACTGCTATAAAGATAATTCTAATAAACTCGTCCGGAATCGAAAGAGTTCTTAGAATTACCAGTCCGGTAAATCCGATAACGGTCCAGCGGGTTAAGCTTGCCGTTGTATTGGTAATTTTTTGACCTGCCGGGTTAACAAGTAACGTGACTAATCTTTTGGCCAAATGTGCCAGGATTCCTCCGGAAACAGAGACTGCAATTACCGTAGCTAAGGTCTCAACAAATCCAAATATTTGTCCTACGGCACTGGCCGAGGAAGTTAAACCCCAGGCACGCAAAGCCGCAATTAAAAAGGCGATGATTACAAACCATCTAACCAGCTCTCCGATTAAACCGGAGACTGTTAGTGTTTTATCTCCGTTTTGCAATACTTTGTATTTTTTAAGATAGGTTTCAAGCTGCAAAGCTGTTAAAACTGAATCTGTTAACCAATATAAAAGTTGGGCTAAAACTATCCCGACGGCAAGGACAATGATTCCGCTTGCAAGTTGAGGTAATAAATTTACAAATCCTCCGAAGGAAACAAAAAGGGTTTCGGCAACCGTGTCGCCGACATCTTGAAGATTCATTTTTCCACCTCCCCTCGAATTAGTTTGGCTGTATTCACAAGTTTCAAGTGGGTAGGGAGCCCCTAGCGTTTTCAGCTTTTTTTTAAAGAAAAGCTACGTTTATAGTAAGTAGTTTTCACGAAGTTGTCAACTCCGGGTTAGGAATTTGCATTTGTGACCGATTAATGATATAGTTCTTTTACTCTGATAGTGCTAGGTAGCTGGTAGAAAGGAAAATTATTTTTCTTCGATAGTCCTCATTAAAGGAGAAGTTTTTCCATTTTGTGAAAAGACGTGTCCCGCAAAATTGAAAAGATAAAGAAGGTGGTGATTATTAAAAATGACTAAGCTATTTGTTGGAAATTTACCGTTTTCAGCGACTGATCAGGAACTGGGCAATGCATTTGCCGCATTCGGCAGCGTTACAAGCGCTTCTGTAATCATGGATCGCAACACAGGCCGAAGCAGAGGTTTCGGATTCGTTGAAATGGAAAATGACGAGGAAGCTCAAAAAGCTGTTGCTGAACTTAACAACAGCGACATGGGCGGAAGAAACATTGTTGTTTCAGTTGCTCGTCCTAAAGAAGACAGACCAGCCGGCGATCGAGGAGGAGACCGAGGAGGTTTCCGAGGAGGTCGAGGCGGACGAAGGTAAATTACCTTCTATTTTTTAGGGAAATTTAAAAAGACTCAAGCGGTACTCCCTTACCGCTTGTTGTCGTTATTTTGATTTCGTGTTGTAATATAATTCTTCAAACAACGTGACTAAATTAATTTTAGCCGGTTCCGGCGAGTTTACACCCGTAATGGAACCGATTGACAAAAAACTCCTTGAATTTACAAAAAATAATGTAGTGGCAATCATTCCGCTTGCAGCGGGTTTGGAACCGAATTATCAAAAGTGGATAGAAGATGGCATTAAGCATTTTAAGAAATTGGGTGCCGAGCCTATTGGACTGGATATAATCAACCGCAAAAGGGCAAATGATCAAAAATTTATAAAAAATATTCAAAAGGCATCAATAGTATATTTTTCCGGAGGTAACCCCGGTTATTTATTCGAATCATTGAAGCGTACTTTACTTTGGAAGGAAATTTATCAACTTTTTCAAAAAGAAAAAATAATTTTGGCAGGTTCTTCGGCCGGAGCCATGATTATGGGAAATTACGTTTTGGCAAACGCCGTTAGCTCATTTGAAAAAAATGAGAAACCGAGGTGGATAAAATCATTTGGATTAACCAAATATTCAATTGTTCCTCATTATGATTACATAAAAAAAGAGAACCCTAAAAGGTTGGTTGAATTAATTGAAGAAGCACCTGAAAAAGAATGGATTGGAATTGATGAAAACACGGTCTTAATCATTGATGATTCAAAGAATGTAAATGTGGAAGGCAAAGGAAAAGTTCAAGTAGTAAATGACGGAAAGTTAAAAGTTTATTCTTCCGGAGACAAATTTCAATTTTAAAACGGGAGGGCATACAGGATTACTAGGAGAAACGAAGGGGTTGGACGCAATTGTCCGAGCCTTGTTTACTCTTTGTATTTTTGGAAGCCCGCCCCGTAAATGACGCTATTTAGTTTGTCAGTCGGATCATGGGTCGGGGTAGCGATTGAACTGCTTTAAATGTTGTCGCCGGTTGACCTTTGGCCATTTGTTTGCAGTCGTCGCAGAGCTCGAAATGCTCCTCCAATCGCTTGTCCCTGTTCGGGAAATTTGTTCTTCCGTTATGGGCGCGGTAGTCTTCGAGTGCCAACTTGCTCGGGTGATCGAGAGATTTAGTCACCATCAGCTTGTCACCACCTAACTGGGGCAGGATTGTAGTAACCGGAGGCCGGTGTCGGTTTGATGTTGGCCTCGAGTTTGTTGTACCTGTTGAGACAGGTTGGACATCTGCGAACGTGGGCTTCCGTCTGCGAATTTGGGATACCCGTCAGTCGGTTGCCTTTTAGGTCTTTGATGTCCTGGTCTGGTGGGCAATTTGGGTTTGTTGCCACTTGAGCTTGTTCTCCTTTAGGCGGGTTCCGGTAGACTGCTGACTTGCAATCTTAAATAGTCCTCCAGGCGTTCGATTGCCTCCTTGTACTTGCGGAATTCATCTTCCACGATCCCGTATGCCAGGACGAGGTAGATGAACGACGAGCGCAGTCCGGTTGCCTTTGCAATCACGTCAGTGGTTTCTGCAACTCGATGACGCAATTGACGCAGTCGATCGATTTGCTGGCAAAGCCAGTGCGGTTGAATTTCCTCCGCTTTCTTTCCGCTTGGAATCCGCTCCCGGAGCAGTTCCCAGCAGAGTATCTTCTCATCATCCTTGTCTTCCCCGTAGGGCTCAAGAGGCGTGAGAAAGATATCTTTTGTCAAAACCGGTCTCCTTCTGTCTCAACTAATCGTCACCTGACGGGCCTTGCTGATAAACCCTGCTATTGCAGAGTGTGCTCCTTTCCTGTATGCCTTCTGTTAACGTGCCAAAGCTAACACCATTGAAGGTGTACAGCTTTTCCAAAAAA
The DNA here is from genome assembly GCA_036507455.1 of Patescibacteria group bacterium. Classification (GTDB taxonomy): domain Bacteria; phylum Patescibacteriota; class Microgenomatia; order Curtissbacterales; family DATCJB01; genus DATCJB01. Next base: position 14,348 of record DATCJB010000050.1, read on the forward strand.
ATTAATCGCCAATGCCGCTTGCGCTTGCGCGAATGGATTTGCGATTTACTAATTAGTATTCTAACACATCAATACAAGCGGGTCAATAACTATAGGCTGGCGTAGTTCAGAAGCAGTTTCTTTTGATATGTGGGAGCACTGGGATTCGAACACTTCACTTACATTCAGTGTAAACCCTGAACCAATCGCTTCTTTTTGTAAAAATTGATGGTGGGGGCACTGGGTTTGGAATGGAACACCCTGATCGACTACG
>DATCJB010000051.1:0-10299 GCA_036507455.1 Patescibacteria group bacterium
ATTATAAATTGCAAAACTTTGTTTACCCGGGATTTTTACTTTTGGCAAAGTATTATAAAGTCAAATTCTCTAAATCCTTTCTGCAATCAATTGAGCCAAGTCATAAAATTTTGGATTTCATTTACAAGAACCTGTTGAAAATCTCAATATTTGACGATGAGTTGCGGATAGAAGCGGGGATCGAAAGGTTTAAAAATCTTTTTTTCCTGTCACCGAGAGGGTTTTTGGAGAAAATCCCGATATTTTTTAATGCAGAGGTTTTATATGCTGTTTTTTGGGTCTTTATTTTGAGATTCAGATCAGCCTCAAGTCAAATGTTAAAAAGATGACAAAATCTAAGCTTATTAATAAATGGCTTATTATTCCGAAAATTAACGTCAGAGCAAAAATCACAGTCAAGCGGATTGGTTCGACCGGAATTATGCCCAGTCCCGGCAATCCGGATGACGTATTGTTTTACGATTTTGCTAAATGGCCGAAATTAGGCGGGATACCCGGAAAGTTCGGCAATTCGATAATTTCCGGTCACGTAGATTCCGGGTTTAAACCCTGCAAAGGAGGAACGGTACCTCCTCCCTGTGAAGCTGTGTTCTGGGATATAGACAAGCTGAAAGCCGGTGATACAATTCAGATTAAAACTCCAATCCGGAATCTTACTTATAAGGTAACCTCAAACATAGAAATTCCTGCCGATTCGATTAGATGGAGCAGGTTATTAGCTTCGACCAGGAAGCAAACCGTTACTTTGATAACGTGCAATGGCCGTTTCAACACCAAGAACCGGCAATATAGTCACAGGCAAGCCGTTAGGGCGATACTTATTTAACAGTTATGAAAAGAAAAGAAGCCGAAATAATTCTTAAAAAAAGACATAAGCTCTGGAGTAAAACCACGGACGAAATTTATGAGTTTTGCCGGGATTTTAAGCTCGATCCGTATTTGGTTTTAGCCATCTACCACCTGGAAGGTTATTTACGCCCTGTTTGGTTTAGAACCGTTGAATATTTCCTATATTTTATCGGTGCATTAAAAAATCCTTCAATCGGACCGTTTCAGGTAAGAGTGGGCCATTTTGAGAATGACAAAAGAAAGATTGCTCATATCAATCAGCAAAGTTTACTTTATATTTCCAAGGTAATTAAAAACTGTGGTTTGGATAAAACACAAACTAAAAAAAATTTTATCAAATTTGGCCATCTATATAACCTGGACGGTATTTACGGTCAGACTTTGTTTAAGCTTTATTTATTGCTTAAAAAAAACAATTGGGTTTTAACCACAACTGCCCCGAAAGAAAATTTTGCATCAAATGAATGAATTGTATACCCAAATAGCCGGGTTTAATATCAAGTTTGTTTTCAAAAAAAGTTCTTTTGCACCTTTGAGAAATAGAATCAAATCTGAATTTTCGCTTTTAATAAGCGGATTTGTTTTAGACAAACCTTCGGCAAACGTAGATTTAACGATCGAATTTATTGATATCTATAAAGTTAAAGACCACCAGTCAGTCAGAGGAGATTTACACTTTGGGGCAATTTACGAGGTTAAAAGCCCGAAGAGAATCCAGGCATTTTATCAAATCAGCAGATACCAATTTATTTCCATGCTTCAAAACGTCCTTTATAACTTACTTTTGACCAGTAACGGTTATTTACTGCATTCTTCAGCTTCCAATTTTAATAATAAAGCGTTTATTTTTGTCGGCAGGTCCGGGGCAGGCAAGTCAACCATTGCTAAACTTATAAGCAAACAGTATCCGACTTTGTCTGATGATATGTCTTTAATCAGGGTGAATAAAAACGGTAAGGCGTTATATTATCAAAATCCCTTCATTGAAAAAAACGCAGTGATGGATAAAAGTCCTTCCAGTTATGCAATTGACAAAATATTTTTTTTGGTTAAGGATAATAAATTTAAAATTGAGAAAATCGGTAAAAATTCGGCAATTGAGAAGATGGCAAAACAAATAGTGAATCCAAACCAGAAAGCTATTAAAAACCTGATGAGACTGACCTCTAATTTTAATGGTTTTTATCTTTTACGTTTCGACAAAGACGAAACGAGTGCGCTTTCGTTTTTTAGGGGATTAAATGGGAAAAGTTAATCCAGATTTAATCTTTTATCTTCAGACCGGCAGATCCGGTGCTAGGGGGTTCAATATAGGCAACATAGCGGTTATTGTTAAAATTTCCTAGCGGACTTTTTAAGGAATCATTTGCCAAAAACAAATTCAGTTTAATCTTTTTTACTTTTATTTTCGGTTTTGAGTATTTAGCCATTGATTCTGCTTCAATATAGTTTAATGGCACCAAGGCAAAATTGTCAATTTTTGACCATAAATTTGTGATACCATAAGGTGAAAAAGCGGTGAAAGTTATATTCAAAGACAAAATCTCCGAGATCAGGGAAGTAATTCACGTATCAAAAAGACTGCTTTCGTTTTTATGGGAAAAAGATAAGCTGACTTTTTCGGGGATGCTGGTTGCAGTATTGATTCCCGCCGTTTTGCCTTTTGTTAACGCCTATATTTACAAACTGATCATTGATCTTGTTGTTGCAGCAACTCAAGGTCAATTTAACTACCAACAATTTTATTCGCTTTTAGGGTTCAGGTTTTTGACGATGCTTGTTCAATATGCGGCATTTTCAATACAGGGGTATATGGACGTTGTGGTCTGGACTAAAATACCCGTCTATCTCTATCAATTGGTTTTATCCAAACTGGCAACTCTCGACGTTGAATATTTTGAAAACAGTAAATTTAAGGACGTATTGCAAAGAGTCAGAGAAAGTTATGCCTGGAGGCCGTTAAACCTTTATTCCAGCCTTTTTTATATGTTTCAAAGCATGCTGCAGCTCTTAATCGCTTTTGTGGCCATAGCGACGCTTAACTGGGCGCTGGCAATCGGAATAGTACTGGCAGCCATTCCGGCTTTTATTAACCAGCTTTATTATTCAAAGACTCTCTGGGGGGTTTGGAGCGAGCATTCGCCGCATCGGAAAAAGTTTTGGTATTTGTCAAATTTGATCCAGGATCGGGAAGGAGTAAAGGAATTGAAAATTTTCCAAACTGCAAAGAAGTTTTTGGGCGAGATTGATTCTATGCAGTCAAAATTTTCCAGGGAAAATTTAAAAGTCGGCAAAAAAAGGCTTCGAAACTCCTTAATTTTAAATGTATTTGCAACTTTTATTTATCTTGGAATTGAAACATTTGTGGTTTTAATTACGGTTAGCGGCAGAATTACTTTGGGAAGTCTTTCTTATTTTACGTTTGTAGTCTGGAATTTTGAAAACGGAGTGCAGGGGTTTTTCAGCAATATTTCTTCAGTTTTTAACCATAGCCAGTATGTTAAGGACATTATTAAAGTCCTGGATTTTGAGCAGAAGATTGTCAGTAAAGAAAATTCAATTAGGATTGATCAAAATAAAACCCCAAAAATAGAGTTTAAACACGTCACGTTCGCATATCCCCAAAGCAAAAAAAAGGTTTTGGACGATTTTTCGCTGGTAATTAAACCCGGAGAAAAAGTTGCGTTTGTCGGCGAAAACGGCGCCGGGAAAACGACGATTATTAAACTTTTGGCCAGGTTCTACGACGTTTCCGGCGGGGAAATCTTAATAAACGGTAATAATTTAAAAGATTTGGATTTGGAATCCTGGTATAAAAGTCTGGGAATAATATTTCAGGACTTCATTAAGTACGAATATACGCTTTCCCAAAACATCCATTTCGGCAAAATTTATGCAAAATTTGATCTGGGTAAAATTGAACAGGCTGCAAGTCTTGCAGGCGTGGACCGCTTAGCCTTGGATTTGGATAAAGGTTACGATCAAATGCTTGGGATGACATTTGAGGGTGGACAGGAACTTTCTTTGGGCCAGTGGCAAAAAGTTGCACTCGCCAGGGCCTTTTTGAGGGATGCGCCGGTTTTAATTTTGGATGAACCTACGGCTTCAATTGACGCAAAATCAGAAAAGGAAATATTTGATAAAGTTGAGAAACTAAGTTTAAACAAATCTGTAATTATCATTTCCCACCGCTTCTCAACTGTTAAAAACGCTGACAGGATTTATGTAATTGAAAAGGGCAAAGTTAAAGAACAGGGCTCGCACGATAAGTTGCTAAAATTGAACGGTACTTACGCCAAACTTTTCAAAATTCAGGCTGAAAGATACCGTTAAAAATAGATTTTTTAACCGAACTTCTACTAAACTAAACTTGTGATTAAAATTAAGTATCTAAAATTATTAATATTTATCTTAATTTCCGCGGTTTTATTTATCGTTATAGTGTCCGGATTATTTCAGAAACAGGCCGGTCAAAGCTATGAGGCAATTGAAACTGAGGCAATAAGGATTTTGTATCAGCAGGACCCCAGGGAGGCTATAACTTATTTTAAAACTAAAACGATAGAAGCTAATTTTGCGGATTGTCATGATGTTATGCATAAAATCGGGGAGGAATCGTTTAAAAAATATGGTGATTTTGCAAAAGTAATGGAATACCAGGATCCTTTGTGTACCGGTTACATTCACGGCGTAATTCAGGGTTACTTTGCTACTGTTAAAGATCCAAATGAAGCAATCAAAACTGTCTGTCAAAAATATCCGCAGGCTAAATTTCAGGCTCTATTGTGCCAGCATTCTGTCGGTCACGTTTTGATGTATTATTCAAATAACGATTTGCCTAAATCTTTAGAGGCGTGTTCAAAACTTGCAAGCGGATTTGACAGATCAGCTTGTACAGGAGGAGTTTATATGGAAAATTTCAACGCAGATCCCAATCTTCATCCTTCTCAATATCTAAAAGATGACGATCTTTTTTATCCCTGCAACTCATTTGGTCAGTATAAAGAACAATGCTACATTCACGCCCCCTATCGTTTTCTTGAGAATAATAATGATGATTATGATTCTGCCCTCAACTGGTGTAAGCAGACCGAAGAACAGTTTAGGGGTATTTGCATTGCCGGTGTTGTAGCACAGGCAGCAATCAAAAATTTAGACGAACCCAAGTTTGCAGAATCTATCTGCGAAAAAGCTGAATCAAAATACACGGGTATTTGCATCGAAGAAATTCCTATGGTTTATATAAGTTATTTTGCTTCTTTAGAAAAAGGCAAAGAAGTCTGCAAAATTTTTGAGGAGGAAAATAAATCAGCATGCGAAAAGGCGGTTACAAATTTCAGTTTATTGTTTTAAGTTTCTCTGCTTTTAAGACAAACCTTTTTAAATTCCTCTGATATTCCCTGACACAGTTCCTTTGCTTTCTCTCTGTGCTCCGGAAGGGTCCAGAGACCGCCGTATGCACTAAGTAAACACAATTCCCTGCCTTGCTGGTTATCAACCAGGTTGCATGTGCTTTTAACTTCATCAATATTCAAACCTGAGCTTAAAATTGAAATTACCCCCATGCCCCGAAAACAGGCCGTTTTTGTTCTATCTTCACTTGTTTGTAAGCACCACTGTCCGATTTGCTGGTAATTATTGCCGTGATCAAGCCACCATTGGGGCAAGCCATAGAAACAATTATATTTAAATTCTTCGGATATTGACGAACAAACGTCGTACGGTCTGGCTGTGTCCAGTTTTCTCAAAACTTTGTTGATCGGGTCGGGGAAGAAATATTGCATGAAAACACCGTCCTGGCAAGTGTTGTAATTAGTGTCCTTTTTAAATCTTGAACAGAAATTAAGACTATCAATTAATTTATCCGTTCCGTTTAGTTCTAAAACCGCGTGACCCAAGCCGTGCTGACACTCAGAGACGTTCTGACACCTCAAGCTAATCTCATTGATAACAGGTAAACCAATTTTGGAAACTGCCTTCAAAATAAATCCATGGTAGCAGCCATTTAAAACAAATGTTTCATCGCAAAAATTTATGCCGTCAAGTCCTTTTTGCTCAAAGATCACTTCTCCGAAAACGTGGAAGTATATGTGGCCGTCTTCCATATTTTTATAAGAAAGGGGTTTTGCTTTATATTCTTCAGCTGCTTTTTGATAAGCCTGCTCCAAGCCGTATTTATCGATTGAATTAACAATTTGTTTTTGGATTTCAAGAGAGTTATTAGATTTGGGAGGTTCATTAGGTATTTTTAAAAAAAACAATGTTGCAGATAAAATGATTGCAAGTAAAATTGCAGTGAATAAAATGATATTTTTCCTTTTTTGGGAAAATAAAAATGAAACATAATTTTTCATAGGAGAAACTTTTACAAGTAGCAATTGTTTAGTCGAAGCAGGTACTTTTTTGAAAGTCCGGATTGCCTTCAAATAATCTGCAGGCAGCTACGGTTATCGTGTCCGGCTTTTCGTTGTAAACGACAAGATAAGCTGATTTTGTGTCCTTTGTTCCATCCTTATTATTTGTTGCTATCTCAAAAGTTTCTATACCGATATCGCCTTTATAAGGAAATACGCGTATCCAATCTTCTTTTTTGGTAGAAGGTAATGAAGTGTAGTATTTGTCAAGTGTTGCCAGAATGGTGTCAAATTGTGGTTTATCAAAACCGCTTTCTTCAACTAAAACTGAAAGTCCCCAAAGTTCCCCGTTAGGAGCTTCTTCGTAGGTTAAGGTAATTGCCTGATTGTTTACTTTTTTTTGAGATTGGAAAATAACACCAATTGACGAAACCAGTGTATTCCTTTGGAAATTATCAGTTTGATCGAACCTAAAATTCGGCTTTAAAACTTCGTTGGCAAATTTTAACGCCATTTCTTTTTTTACATCCTGTGAATTAACATCTTTTGTTGCGGGATTATCTATTTTTTTTAAACCTATTTTATCTGCTGCAAACAGTCCGATTCCGATAAACAACGTTACCGCTAAAAAAAACAGGATAAGCAGTCTAAATTTATTCTTTCCGGGTTTTTGGAAGCGGTAATTGTAATCTGTATCACGAGTTTGGTTAGGCGTTTGAGGCATTAAATTGAGTTTAATATAAGGTCTGGTTGATGTCAATTCTAACTCAACCTTCAAAATGCCAGTGCCATGGTTCGAATTTTATTTTGTAGGGATTTCCTATTTTATATGAAAGATGGAAACCAAAATTTCGGGCATTTTTGATTAGCCATTTATATTCGGGAGTTTTGGAAAAATCCAGGCCGTTTCTATGATCCGGTGATCTTTTGAAAGTAATAAAATCAATTGCAGGACAGTTCGGAGAATTATGCTCGCTGAAACCGGGTAATGCAACAATCTTCAAAGTCTTTTTAAGATTAAATTTATTAATTTTTAATTGATATATGAAGCTAAGCAACTGATACGCTTGCGACCTGTATCCCGATTCAACAAGGAGTTTTTTACCTAAATCAATTTTCATTTTTTTATTCAGCTTATTAATTGCCGAGAAAACATTTTCGGGAAGAAACTGTGTTGGAATTTTGATGGTATTTTTTCCCTGTCTATATTCCTGACCGCAAATTGCTGTTAAATTTAATTCTTTGTGGGGAATAACCGTTCGAGGAAGATTAACACCGAACTTTGCAGGATTAATTTTTAACATTTTTTTTATTAGTTTTGATTGATTAACGTCTAAATTATTGTAAAGTTCTTCAAAGTCCAGAAGTACGATTTTTTCTCCAAAAGTTTTTTTTAAAATTTCCATCCGGTCGACAATGGAGGTAATCAGTTTTTGGTCTATCGGTTTAATGTTAAAGGAGTTGAGAATTGTATCCACGCTAATATATATATCACATCTTTTAAATATATTTATGAAAGACTTGAGTTGGTGCGGATTATTATTCTAAACCCGTGAATTTGGAGAAACCCGGTGAGGTTGGAAATATTTTTGTTGCTCCTACGGCAATAGTTACTCCCTTTTGAGGATCTTTGTAGCTTACGGTGTAACCAAGTCGTGATTCGAATGAACCGGGTCGGTTATCGGATACAATTTTTTCAAAGGTCTGTACGCCGGTTCCTCCCTGTTTAACATTCCAGGATCCGTTTTGGGGCATTAAAAACCACTCATCAAATAGCGGCAAAGATCCTTCGATGCCGTCTTTTTCTTGCTTTTCGGTCGTTATCAGAATTGAATAGCTTTGAATTTGTCGATCAAAGCCTTCTGCGAGAGTTAAGGTTACCAGTCGGCCGTTTATTACAAATTCCTGTTTGTACTCGTTTCGGTTTCGGGGATTTTCATAGGGTTGCAGATTAAGCTGGCTTGGGAACTTTTTTAACACGTCAGATTTTAAAACTTGACTTGCAAATTTCGCCAAAATTTCCTCTTTTGATTTTGGAGCAATGTCACTTTCAATACTGGCGGTTTTTGTTTCAACAACCCCAACACTTGCAGTAGCTGATGGTTGGGGAGTAATTAGAACTTGATCGGCTTTTTCGGTTTTACCTCCGCAGGCGATTGCAAGGGGGATTGATATAGCTGCCGCGATCTTAACTGATAATGGAAGTTCTTTTGACATTACCAGAACATTTTACCACTATAGGTTATCATTGTCAAGGACTTTAAATCTGAATAACCACTCTTTTCGAGCAGAGCTCAAAAATATCAGAGTAGCGCCATTGGCTCGCGAAGCGAGGCAAGGCGACCTGCTGATATAGGTTATCATTGTCAAGCGAGTTGATAGTTTTTTTGCTAATGATTATGAAAATTGTTAAGTTAGGGTTGAACTTCCTGCCAGGTAGTATTTGGACTGCCGATTATTGGTGCAAAAACAGCCAGATAATAAGGATTGTAATTAATCAGTTCTGCGGGTGTAACGTCATTTACGCCTGCTCCCAGGTCCCGCGTAAGATTTAACCCATTGTGGGCGACGAATCCTCCGTTTACGGTTAACTTTTGGTTGCAGATTCCGGAGTAACAGCTATTCAACATCTGGTTTGTGATTAAAAATGAGTCGACAGTTTGGGCACTGCCGTGAATGTCAATGTTTCCTTTGACTATAAACATTACGGCTCCTGATCCTATGGTGTCCAAATTCTGATTGATTCTTAAATTACCGTCAACAAAAATGATCACGGGTCCGTTAACAGTCGGTGTGGAAGTAATACCCCATACGTAGTCGTTTGCAACACCGTGGAAATAGACTCCTGATGAAGGAATCGTTTCGTTGGCTACGATTGGTTTGGTTGTGCAGGAAAGTAGTTTACAGAAATCTTCATAAGTTTTTGGTCCGGGGACAGTTAAATCATAATTGGCGATCAAAGCGCCGGACTCGGAGGTAAAATTGGAAATAAAGTTTTTGGCAAATACCAGATATCTTGCGTTATATCCAACCGGAGCCGGTGAGAGTTCCTGGATTGGTCCTTGAGATCCAATGTTGCCGACTGTCGTATCAAGCCAGGCCGGGGAAGTGATGTAAGAAAAGACTTGCGGATCGCCGTTTCCGGGGTTACCCGACCCGCCGTTGGCATTACCGCCGCTTGATGGACTCCAATCCATAGTTGTTGAGACTGAACCTAAACCACAACTGCTGGTTGCCCTAACTCTCCAGTAGTATGTAGTGCCGGTAGTTAAGCCGGAATCTGGGGGAGTTGGTGCGCCGACTCCAGCCGCGGTCCAGGCAGATGGGTAAGGAATACTATTTAAACTGGTTTCGGGCGTTGGTGCGTACCAATACCAGGTCCACGGCCGGCTATCATTGGTTGTCATTTCAATCCTGTAAGTAATTGGGCCATCTCCAGGAGGCGATGTCCAGGAGAAGGATGGTGTTGAGGACGTTGTAGTACCTTCCGGGCTTGAAGCTCTGAATGCCCCAAGCGGGGTACAAGGCGATGGCGTTGGTGTCGGAGTTGGCACTGCCGTTTGGATGATGCCTAAATATAGAGGATAATTGCTGCAATCGGAGCGATTTTTTGCAACGTGGGATGCGGTGTAGTTTGGCGACGCATAGTTGGTAGCCGTAAAGTTACAACCGGAACCCGGGGCCGCATTTCTCCAGCGAGTTACCGTCCAACCTGACCCTGGAGTGACTCTACCAGAGTGGCTCGAGCCGGCACTCCAGGAAAAGCTTGCTGTTCTACCACTGGCATCAACGCTTACGGTTGAGCCGTCTACAGTTAAGGTGGCAATCGAAGAGTTAAAACTCGAAAAGACTTCACCACTATCTCTTAATCCATTACCGTTAATGTCATTGATTAATTGGAAATAAGATCCGGTTGGAGGTGGAAATGTCGGAATGGGAGTAGGAGTTGGTCCGCCACCTCCGCCTGGTGTTGGAGTTGGTCCGCCACCTCCGCTGCAGTTTGGTGATGAACCTCCCTGATTAGTCCTCAAAGTGGTAAAACCCGGCCCAATGATTGCATAGTTAATAGGAGTAGAGTTTGGCAAACCGGCAATCG
>DATCJB010000052.1:0-8382 GCA_036507455.1 Patescibacteria group bacterium
CTTTTGTTAATGCGGTTAACATAGCAGACGGCTTGGACGGTTTGGCGGGTGGAATTTTACTCATCAGTTTAATCGCTTTTTTGGCTATTTCCCAGGGGATTTTAGATTCAACTTTGTCGATTTTTATCGGACTTTGGATTGGGGCGTTAATTGCATTTTTATACTTTAATTTTTACCCGGCCAGAATCTGGATGGGAGATGTGGGAGCGCTTGCGTTTGGAGCAACTTTAGCCGTCATTGGCTTGCTTTTGGGTAAAACAATCGCACTTGCGGTTATCGGGGGAATGTTTGTCATAGAAGCAGCGTCATCAGCTCTCCAGCTTCTTTCAAAGAAATTTTTGAAACGAAAATTGATCGAGGTTGCACCGCTTCATCTGTATTTTCAAAACAAAGGCTGGGAAGAGCCTAAAATTGTCGTTAGGTTTTGGCTTGCCGGAATATTATTTGCAATCATTGGTCTTCTGTTTGGCCTCTAATCCCGAGGTGCCCACAGGATTCCACCTCCGAGGTGCAATCAACATTTGAATGTTAACCCATAGTACGATATAATTACCGGGTTCTTTAACAGAACGAGGCAAATCGCTGCCAAAGTTCTTAATAAGAACGAGTTGCACCTTAATCCTATCAGCCCAAAAACGCGAAAGGAGCGTTCAAGATGGACAACAAGTCGGTTGGATGGTTCTTCTCATTTCTGGGTACAGGCCTTATTATTTCCGGCCTTTTCCTTTACTTCACAGGAGTTTTTGATATTAATGAATCAACGTTCCAAATGGTGACTGGAATTGGATCGATGCTATTTGGGCAATGGTTTAAAGAAGATTAAGATGTGCATAGGATGGCGCCGAAAGGGAAAAGGGTAGAAACTTTATTGTTTCCTCACCATTCCCTCCCCGGCGCCTTCGATTTTTTAATCTCAACTGCTACAATAAATTTAAACCCCATGAAAATTTCACTCGAAGATCTTAAGTCAAAAAAAGTCGCTATTTTAGGTTTTGGTCTGGAAGGACAATCTTTGGCGAACTACTTTGAAAAAAAGGGGATCAAGTTTGATGTGTTGGATCAAAATAAGGAAGTTAAAAGCGAGCTTGCACAAAACACAATAACGGGTGGAGAGTATTTTGATAATCTGACAAAGTACCAGTATATATTCAGATCACCGGGAATAAGAAATTACTTGCCTGAAATTGTTGAAGCCAAAAAAGCGGGTGTGGAAATTTCGTCTTTGACAAAACTATTTTTTGATTTGTCCCCTGCCAAAATAATCGGAGTAACAGGTACCAAAGGTAAAGGTACTACATCGACACTTGTCTATAAGATTTTAAAGAGTGAAATTGAAAGCGTTTATCTTGGCGGCAACATAGGAGAGTCCCCTTTGGATTTTCTTGACAAGTTAACGAGCAAAAGTTTGGTCGTTTTGGAACTTTCCAGTTTTCAGCTCGTTGATTTGGAGAGGTCTCCGCAGGTTGCTGTTGTTTTGATGGTTACAAGCGAGCATCTTGATTGGCACAAAAGTACTGACGAATATTTGGAGGCAAAAGCCAATATAGTTTCCCATCAGCAAAAAGATGACATAAGCGTAATTAATGCCGATTATCCAAACTCGCTTCTTGTAGGCGGTAAAAGCGGTGGTCAAAAATACTTATTCAGCCGAAAAACTTCAGTTTCCAAAGGAACCTACGTAATGGGTAAAGAATTTTTATTCAAAGTCGGTGAAACTGCGGAAGTTGTTGCAAAAACTTACGAAATTGGGTTAATCGGTAAACACAATTTTGAAAATATTTTGGCAAGCATTCTGGTTGGAAAAGTGTTTAATATTTCCAATCAAAATATAGCCGGTACTCTAAAGGAATTTACCGGTCTTCCCCACAGACTGGAGCATATTGCAAATATAAAAGGAATTGATTTTTACAACGATTCATTTTCGACAACTCCCGAAACTTCTATTGCGGCCATTGGGAGTTTTGAAAGAGGGGAAATTCTGATTCTCGGAGGGTCTTCAAAGAACTCCGATTTTTCAAAGCTTGGAGAAGTAATTGGGCAAAGCCCAAACGTCCGAATTGTAATTTTAATCGGTCAGGAAGCCTTAAGGATTAAGGCAGTTTTGGCAAATTATAAGGGGAAAATTGTGGAAGGTTTAAAAAGTATGCAGGAGATAGTCCAAACGGCGAGCAAGATGGCAAAAGAAGGAGAAGTAGTAATTCTCTCCCCAGCTTGCGCTTCTTTTGATATGTTTAACAACTATAAGCAAAGGGGAGATAAATTCAGAGAGGAAGTGGAAAAACTTCGTGGCTAAACTTAAATTACAGCTATCCAAATACGATTACCAACTACTATTTTTAGTGCTGGGCATTTCCATTTTCGGCCTATTGATGGTTTACAACGCCTCGGTGGTAATTGCAACCCGTGATTTTAGCGACAAATATTTTTATTTTAAAAATCAGGGTATTTGGTTTGGCCTGGGTATTGTTTTATTATTTATTACTTCAAGAATTGATTATCACATTTATCAAAAATGGGCGTTGCCGATTTTTTTGGTTGCAATCGGACTTTTGATAGCAGTTTTCTTGCCCGGGATTGGAGGACTGGAGGTGCTGGGTGCAAAAAGAAGAGTAAATTTGGGTCCGGTTGGGTTTCAACCTGCTGAGTCAGTAAAGTTGGCAACTACAATTTTTTTGGCAGGCTATTTTGCAAGTCACAAAGAAATTGTCACTAAAAAAATCATTCCGTTTTTGGTAATTTTAGGAGTACTTTTAGGATTAATTATCCTGCAGCCCGATATGGGTACGGCAATGATTGTTGTGGGAACTGGTTTGGGAATGTTCTTTTTGGCCGGAGGAAATTTGAGTTACTTTTTGATTCTTGCCCCTTTTTTGGCTGCCGGAGCTATTGGGCTAATTTTGGTTGCACCTTATAGACTTGCAAGATTAAAGACTCTCATTGATCCGACAACCGATTTGCAAGGAGCTGGGTACCACATTAATCAGGTACTTATTGCCTTGGGAAACGGAGGACTCCTGGGATTGGGACTTGGCAAGTCTCGTCAAAAATTCGAGTATATTCCCGAAGTTGCTACCGATTCGATTTTTGCGGTAATCGCAGAAGAATTAGGTTTTATAAAGGTTTCAATTGTAATTCTTTTGTTTTTATTTATACTGCTTAAAATAATCAATATTGCACAAAAAGCTCCGGATAAGTTTGGCCAACTTTTGGCCGGAGGAATCGCGGTTTACATAGGGATTCAGGTTTTGTTCAATCTGGGATCAATGGTGGCACTCGTTCCGTTAACCGGAGTTCCGCTGCCGTTTATTTCTTATGGAGGTTCGTCATTAATTGTCAATTTAGCTGCGATTGGGATTGTTTTAAATATTTCAAGACAGGCAGTGGTTTCGAAAAGATGATAGATAATAGATTTTGGATGATTGATAGGTGGATTCTATAATCTGAAATCTGTAATCTAACATCAACAATCTAACATCCATGAAAATTGTAATAATTGGCGGACATTTATCTCCGGCATACGCAGTTGTTAAAGAATTACTCAAACAGGGTGACGAAGTTATTTTCTTTGGAAGAAAACATAATATTGAGGGGGAAAAAGAAATATCGTTTGAATTTGAGCAAATTCAAAATTTGGGAATTCCGTTTATACCGATTACGTCCGGCCGTCTGCAGAGAAAATTTACAATTCACACGATTCCCAGCCTGATAAAGATTCCTTTTGGTTTTTTTCAGGCGCTTATTAACTTAATGAAGATGAAACCTGATCGGGTAGTCGGATTTGGAGGGTATTTATCCGTGCCGGTAATATTTTCCGCCTGGATTTTAGGTATCAAATCAATCACCCACGAACAAACCTTAAAGTTGGGACTAGCTAATAAAATTAACAAATTATTTGTATCTAAAGTGGCCGTTTCATATCAGCAAACTTTGAAAGAGATAGGGAAAAAAGGCGTTTTAACCGGGAATCCTCTTAGAGAAGAAATATTTAACACGCAAATAAACGATTTTAGGTTAAAGGAATTTTTCGAAAATAATAAAAAACAAATTATATTTGCAACCGGCGGAGCTCAAGGATCACATAGAATAAATTTACTCATCGAAAAAAATCTGGAACTTGTTTTAAGCAAGTTTTCCCTGATCCATCAAATCGGAAGATCGTCAACACACGACGACAAAGACAGATTAGAGGCAAAAAGGAACAAGTTAGCCGGTGAGCTTCAAAAAAAGTACATAATTTGCGAGTATATTGGTACAAAGGATATCGGAGGAGTTTTGTATAAGGCGGATCTGGTCATATCAAGAGCAGGAGCCAATACAACCCAAGAACTGACAATTCTTTCCAGGAAAGCAATTTTAATCCCGATACCTTTCGCTTCTCATAATGAACAATTTGAAAACGCCAAATTACTTGAGAGTTTAAATTTAGCGAAGATCTTAAAAGAAGAACAAACCGCTAGTGTTGATCTAATTGAACTTATTGAACAAACGCTAAAATTAAAAGTTAAAAAATATGGTCAAAATATAAATTTGCAAAATTCTGCCCAAAAAATAATCGATCAGATAAAATCTCTTTAAATCAAATGAAAAATATGCGGCTTTTTTCTACGAAAAAAAATGGCCGACGGCTTTTTTTCAGAAAGCGCAAAGTTGTAATACCGACAAAATCCCAAAGGATAATTGTTTTACCTTTCAAAGGAGTGACGATTATTATTATGATCGTACTTGGGTTTCTTACTTTGTTTTTCGCGTTGCGTTCTGATATTTTTTTAATCCACGATATAAAAGTAGCTTTGGACCGCAAGGCAGACTGGTGTGTTGATGAAGAAAAAGTTAAATCAACTTTAACTCTCAAAAGCAGAAGTATTCTTTTTGCTAATTTAAATAATGAAGAAAATAATTTAAAGGAAAAATATCTTTGTATAAAAGATGTAGCATTTAAAAAAGATTACCCAGATAGGATAAATTTGGATCTAAAAATAAGAACACCGTTTGCCAAATTAGTAAAACTAAACGTTGCAACGATAAGTGCGGGGATTGAGGAAGCCACACAAAGTGCCGATTTGATAGAACCGCAATTCGGAGCAGTTGGCGGATCAATCGAGATTGCAACAAGTTCGTCTCAAATTGAGACAAATTCTCAAATTACACAGATAATTGTTGACGAGGAGGGTTTCGGATTTTCACAACTTGAGGGTTTGGAAAACGTTCCGAATATTTATTCTTTGCAAAATTTACCAAATCTTGGAGAAACAGTTGAAAGCAAACCCCTAGTGCTTGCGGTCAAATTGACCAAAGAACTTGATCGTTTTGAATTAAAACCGGGAAAAATTATAGTTTTAGGTATTGATTCAGTTGAGGTTAATTTTGAAAATAACTTTCGGGTAATTTTTTCTCCGGAAAAAGATGTTGCGTTTCAAGCCTCCTCTTTACAATTAATTATGCGCCAAGCTAAAATAGATGGCGATCAAATCGAATCTGTCGATCTTCGGTTTGATAAACCTGTAGTAAGATTCATAAGTGATAAGTGATAAGTGATAAGTGATAAGTGATAAGTGATAAGTGATAAGTGATAAGTGATAAGTGATAAGGATATGGTTTAAAAATTGATGGCTAAAGATAAGGTTGTTGTCGGAATAGACATAGGATCCTCAAAAATAGTTACGATAATCGCAACGTCTCCCCAGGACAGTGAGGAAGTTCATGTCATCGGTTCATCTGAAGTTCCAAGCCGTGGTATTAGAAAAGGACAGGTTGTTGATATTGAAGAAGCGGTCGGAGCAATTTCAGAAGGCCTGGAAGCTGCGGAGAGGATGGCAGGATATTCTGTAAGCAGTGCGTTTGTCAGCGTTGGAGGAACTCACATAGAATGCCAGAATTCAAAAGGTGTTGTTGCTGTTTCCCAGCCGCACGGCGAAATAACCGAAGAAGACGTTCGAAGGGTAACAGAGGCAGCCAGGGCAATCTCGCTGCCGTCTTCCAGAGAAATAATCCACGTAATACCCAGATATTTTATTGTTGATTCGCAAGCAGGCATAAAAGACCCGGTCGGGATGACCGGGGTCAGGCTTGAAGTCGAAACTCACATCATAACCGGTGCCACAACAGCAATGCGCAACCTTGCCAAATGTGTTCAGGAAGTTGGTGTCAACGTTTCCGGCTTAGTTTTTAGCGGTCTTTCGGCAGCAAGCGCAGTTTTGTCAGATACCGAAAAAGAGCTTGGAGTTGTGGTTGTTGATATAGGTGGAGGGACAACCTCGATTTCTGCGTTTGTCGAGGGTTCTCAAGTCCATTCAGCGGTTTTACAGGTCGGTGCAAAAAATATTACTAATGATTTAGCGATCGGACTTCGGGTTTCTTTGGATACAGCCGAGAAAATTAAGTTAGCTCTATCTCAACCTCCTAAAGAGGCGGTTTCTCCGGATGCCGAACCAAAATCCGTTAAAGATTTGAAAAAAGATGATACTTTGGATGTTGAAGCTTTGGGAATAAGCGAGGAACTCAAAACGGTTTCTAAAAAGACCTTGGTTGACGGGATTATGAGACCGAGAATGCGTGAAATAATTTCGATGGTTAAAATAGAACTCCAAAAAGCGAACTTGGGGGGATTGACCCCGGCGGGAGTGGTTCTTTGCGGAGGGGGAGCCATAAACTTCGGAATGCTTGAAATTGCCAAACACGAACTTGCAATGCCGGTCAGAGTCGGTTATCCGCAGGGTGCAACCGGTTTGATTGATGAAATTTCGACACCGGCTTACGCATCCTCTTTGGGATTGGTCGTTTTTGGAATAAGATCGGAACAGGAAGGCGAGTCAAGAATCCCGCTTGTGGGAAGAGTGGAAATTAAAGGTTTAGTCGGTAAAGGTGTTGATTGGATTAAATCTTTGTTGCCATAGATGACATCTGAAAAACCGAATGATCATAAAAGTCTAAGTGAAACAGAGGCGAATTTTTATGGTCAGGAATTCACTAACCTACAAAAAATATCCCGGAAAATGGATTGTAATTAAAGATACAGAAGTTACTGCTTCTGATGAGTCACCAACGGTCGCTATTAACCAAGCCAAAGATAAAGGAATTAAAATTCCTTTTATTGTAAGAATTGATTTTCCTGACGAACCTCCCTTTGTACTCTAATCCTTGTGCCAGGGAAATTTTGCGTTCGGATTGGAAAATAAGTTTGCGCAGGCAAGACCCATTGCAAGGACTCCAACTAAAAATACGATTGCATTAGTTTCGTTTGCAAGTGGTGAAACCCGACCCCAGATTAATAAACAAACTCCAATCGCAAAATTAACAACTCCCCAAACGACGTTAACCATTGGTGATGACACACGCTTGAGAGGTGTCATATGTGCTTGGCCGGTCACGCCTTTGACAAAGTGGGGAACCCCGTTTGCCAGAAATGAGCCTGATAAGAATAGCCATACAAGTTCCATTTAAATCACCTCCTCTGATTTAACAGTAGAGAAAAGCCGGAAAGAATGTCAAATCGACGATGAAAGTTCTCCCTTGATCGCGGCAATTGCGGCAAATTCAGGATTAACAAGATATACGTTGTTATTACCCATTCTTTTTGGAAAGTTACGGTTTGTATCCGAAACGATAGTTTGTCCGTCTTTAACAACTCCAAAACCCATATTGCAGCAATCTCCGCACCCCGAATCAATCACTTCCGCGCCTGCATCTTCAAAAATTCTAATCAGTCCTGATTCTTCAGCCTGCTTCCTAACATTCATAGAACTCGCCTGGATGTAAGTAGGAACCTTAACCTTTTTGTTTTTCAGGATTTTTGCAACCGCCAGTAGATCATTAAACTTTCCGCCCGTGCAGGACCCGATATAAACAGCATCTGTTTTTGTTCCAACTGCTTCCGATATTGGGATGCCGTTTCTCGGATCGCCCGGAGTTGCAACCATTGGAACTATTTTTGACAAATTTATATTAAAAACTTCTTCGAATTGAGCATCAGGGTCACTTTCAAACGATACATTGGAATCGTAGGTTCTGGATTGCTTCGGTTCAACGATACCCGTAAAAGCCCCTCCTTCAACAGACATATTAGGCAGAACAAATATTTCATCAAAGGTCCAGTCACAAAGACTCTTTCCGGCGAATTCAAATACCTTGGAAACCGCCTGGCTTGATTTTATTTTTTGATCAGACAAAATTGACAGCATAACATCTTTGGCCATGACGCCTTCATTTAGTTTTCCTTTCAAGTTAAATCTCCAGGTAGCCGGGACTTTTATTCGAACGTCTCCCGTTAACCACGCACCTGCCATTTCAGTTGCTCCGATACCGTCAGCAAATGCACCGACTGCACCGACTGAACAGGTGTGGGAATCCGTACCTAAAATTACCTGTCCTTGCTGGGCATGATTG
>DATCJB010000053.1:0-5175 GCA_036507455.1 Patescibacteria group bacterium
TTCTTGACAATTTACACTTGTTCAGTTATCATTTCTAACGTCCAAAGACAGTAGTCTCCCGTACCAGACGGTACAGGATTAATTTCGCAAAATGCGAGGACTACCGAGGAAAAATAGCAAGTAGTTCATAGTTATTAGTTGATAGACGAAACGTCTACGAACTCTGAACTACCAACTACACACTCCTCGACAGAGGAGTTTTTTTATGCAGGCAAAATCAAGAAAAACTAAAGAGACAAAAGCAAAAGATATCCAAAGCTTAATTGACAAGATTTCAAAATCCAAGTCAATTGTTGTGGCCGATTATCGCGGTTTAACCGTCAACCAAGTCAACGATCTTAGAAAGAAAGTCCGGGAAGTCGGTGGCGAATTGGTCGTAATCAAAAATACCCTTTTCAAGCGCGCTCTAAAACAATCAGAATTTGAAACGGATAACTTAACTCTCGAAGGTCCTTCAGCAACGCTTTTTTCCTATGAAGATCAAATTCAACCGTTAAAAGCCCTTGCTGATGTTAAAAAGACCCTGGGATTTTTGGATTTTAAACTAGGATTTTTAGATAAAGAATTGCTCAATAATGAACAAATTGAAGCTCTGACAAAATTGCCTTCAAAACTTGAATTACAGGCTAAAGTTGTCGGCACACTCGCAGGGCCGCTCTATCAAACACTTTATGTCCTGCAGGCAAATTTGAGAAATTTGGTTTCGGTGTTAGATCAAGCAGCAAAGAGTAAGTAGTACGTAGTGAGTAGTGAGTAGTGAGTAGTAAGTAGTAAGTAGATAAGAAAACTACGAACTACTTGCTACAAACTACCAACTCTCTAAGGAGGTGAATTAGTAAAAATGGCAGACGATAATAACAATAAAGTAACAGAAGAGTCAAAGGAGCCAAAAGAGACAAAGGTTTCGGGAAATTTAACCAAACTTATCGAACAAATTGAAAAATTATCGGTTTTGGAACTTTCCGAACTTGTTAAAGCTTTGGAAGACAAATTTGGCGTTTCCGCCGCTCCGGCAATAGTTGCGCAAGGTGCTCCGGCCGCACAAGGTGCCGGTGAGCAAGTCTCCGAACAAACAACCTTTAACGTAATTTTGGCACAATCAGGGGCAAACAAGATTTCAGTCATCAAAGCAGTTAGAGAACTCGTTCCAACTTTGGGTTTGAAAGAAGCGAAAGATTTAGTCGATGCTCCGCCAAAACCGGTTTTGGAGGGTGTTAATAAAGAAAATGCTCAAGAAGCAAAACAAAAATTAGAAGCTGCAGGAGCCAAAGTCGAATTAAAGTAAACAATCCGACATATTCGCATTTTCCTTGCGAGAACTTCATTACTACAATAATCGTTGTTTTGTAGTATCCCGTTCTCTAAAAGAAAATGCAAATGAAGCCAAAACAAAAATTAGAGGCTGCAGGAGCAAAGGTTGAATTAAAGTAAAAAAAGGGGTAAGGCAAATGAAAATTAAATTTGTGTCCTTGCCCTTTTTTTGTGGCTAAAATCCCCGTTGACAAGTTATAATCGTATGATATATTTGATTATAGAAAGAATAACTTATTATTAGTTATAGTTTTAGAAGATAGGCTTTAAATTAAAATTTAAACTATGGCACTGGGTGATGATTGGCCGGATTTATTAACCGTAAAGGACGTAGCTAAAATTCTTCGTGTTTCCCCGCTAACGATAAAACGTTGGGGTAAAAGAGGCAAACTACCGGCTATTCGAATCAACTCCCGGGGCGACCGCCGCTATAAGAAAGAAGCTGTATTGTGGTTATTGGGAGCTACTTCTTCATCAGCTAGTTAGCTAACAAAAGTACTAATTTCACCAGTTCGAGCTTCTTTCTTGCGATAACTTCGCCAAATATTGTAATCGTCGTTACAATATTACTCCGTTATCTAAAAAAAGACGCAGTACTTTGGCTTCTTGGACAATCTTCAAGCATAAGCAGTAATTCTTAATTTCATCTTTAAATTTTTCGATATTCTCATTTAGTTTTACTTAAAATAATTGTGTTAGAATGTTTTTGGAAACTTAAATGAAAATTAACGACCCGACAAAAATTGGTAGTAAAGATTTGATAGTTTTCGATTTAGACGGGACTTTGGCACCAACTAAATCCACCATCGACAAAGAAATGAACGAGTTAATTGAAGGTATTCTTAAAGTAAAAAAGATGGCAGTAATAGGAGGAGGTAAATTACAGCTCTTTGAAGAACAGTTGTTAAATGAACTTAAAGTTACTCCCCAACTTCTCAAAAATCTATTTTTGTTTCCGACAACTGCGACGACTTTTTACCGTTTTGATAACGGCTGGGAAAAAGTTTACCAGCATAACTTATCAGAAGAAGAAAGAAAGCAAATCAAGGAGGCTTTTTTAAAGGTACTTGAAGAAGTTAATTACAAACCGGAAAAAACGTACGGCGAGATAATTGAAGATAGAGGTACCCAAGTTACCTGGTCAGCCCTGGGACAAGATGTGGTTAAGGTTCTGGGAGACAAAGGAGTTAAACTCAAACATAAATGGCGTGATGAGAATACACCGTTAAAACTTAAAATCGCCAAGATGGTGCAGAAACTTTTACCAAATCTTGAGGTTCATGCAGCGGGCTACACCTCTATTGACGTAACCAAACCGGGCATAGACAAAGCTTACGGGCTTTACGAAATGGAAAAGCATTTAAACATCAAAATCGAAAAAATGCTATTTGTTGGCGATGCAATCTTCCCCGGCGGGAATGATCACGCTATCGTTAAAACTCCGA
Organism: Patescibacteria group bacterium; assembly: GCA_036507455.1. Taxonomy (GTDB): domain Bacteria; phylum Patescibacteriota; class Microgenomatia; order Curtissbacterales; family DATCJB01; genus DATCJB01. Next base: position 2,757 of record DATCJB010000053.1, read on the forward strand.
TTGATTACATCGAAGTTAAAGATCCAAAAGATACTAAAAAAGTGATACGCAATATCCTCAAATAAAACTCTTGAAGCAGATTTACAATTCCTGTTGAAGTTCTTTTGCGGCCAAAGCCGGATCGGCAATGTTAACCGATAAACCCGTTCCCAGCTCAAATCCGGCACGGTGTATCGTTCTTGGAATTATTCGAAGGTACCAATCCCGGCCGTGATGGATATAGTAGTTATAATTTAGATCTTTAAATTTCTTACAAAGTCCCGAAACTATCCTTTTGGTCAAAAGTGCCAGATCATTTATTTTTTCGTCGTCAATATCGCAAAAAAGATAGTTCGTTTCCTTAGGCGCAATCCAAACTTCGTAAGGCCACTGGGAAAATTCAGGACAATAAGCCACAAAGTGATTGTTGTCTATTAAGATATTGTTTAAAGTTTCCCTGTGGAGAATATCAAACTTAATTTGGTGCGGAACGACTACCAGTTGTGAATGGGGATGAGTCAAAGAGGCCCCGGCACTAATGCCGTGATTACAAAAAACTAAGACGTTGCCGTGTTCTTTGTTTACGTTAATGCGGTTACGATAAGTTTTAAAAATCTCAATAACGTGACTATCCTCAAGCTCGTAGATGTCTTTTTTATCATCAGTCGAGTGAACAATTACCTCGTGAATGTCGGTTATTGGATATTTGTTGGCAAAAACCCTGATTTTCCAACCGGGTTTATTGGCTTCCCCCCCGCCTACCCGATAAGTTTCAGGAGGAGTTAAATTTTCATTTCCCTCACAAAAAGGGCAAATTTTATCCGGAACCGGTTTTGTCAGATCGGGTCTTTTGGTCCTTACGGTTGAAATTATGACCCAACGATTAGTGGTAACATCAGGTACGTATCTGGCCATTAGTAATTATGTATTTTGACTGCTTCCTCGTAAAGTTTAACATATTCCTGCGCTGATCTTTGCCACGAAAAATCTTTTTGCATCGCCAATTTTATCATATCGTTCCAGATTCCTTTTTGAGAAAATTTCTGCATTGTTCGCTGAACTGCTTCAACCAATTCTGAAGAACTATATTTTTCAAAAACAAAACCCGTTGAGCCGTCTTCAACCGTGTCTTTCAAACCTCCCGTTGCCCTAACGATCGGTAAAGTTCCATACCTCATCGAGATCATTTGTCCAAGACCGCAGGGTTCGAATTTTGAAGGCATCAAAAACACATCGCTTGCAGCGTAAATTTTACTGGCTAGTTTAGCGTCAAACAAAGCGAAGAATTTAAAGGAATTGGAGTTTTTTGCTAATTTTTTAAGTATTTCCTCATATTCCTTGACTCCGGTACCTAAAATTATAAGCTGGACTGACATTTCCGCCAACCGGGGTATTGCTTCAATTACCAAATCGATTCCTTTCTGATCATCGATTCGACTAACGAGTCCAATTAACATATCATCATTTTGTGGTAAACCTGTTTCTTTTTGGAGAGACCGTTTATTGGCAAGTTTTCCGTTTGGAAAATTTTCGATTGAGTAATTTGCAAAAATCGCAGGATCTTTTTGCGGATCAAAAATTTGATAATCAATCCCGTTTAATATTCCGCGCATTCTGTGTTCTTTGATCTTAATTACGTCACATAACCCTTCACAATACTCGGCAGTTGTTATTTCTTTCGCATACGACGGAGAAACTGTACTCACCATATCGGATCCCAATATCCCTTCCATCAAAAAATTTATCCCGTCATTTTCATAATTCCAAGCCAAATCCTGCGGGCCCATCAAGTTAAGTTCTAAAACTTTTAAAATCGAAATATCCGAGATTCCCTGATACGAATGCCCGAGATTATGGATAGTTAAAACAATTGCCGCTTTGTGCAATTTTTCAAAACGGCTGAAATTTTGTTTAATAAGAGCCGGAACTATCGAAACATGCCAATCGTTCAAATGAATAACATCGCAGGTATCAACTATGTTTAACAAAACTTCAAGTGCGGCTTTTGAAAAAAAAGAGAATCTAACAGATTCTTCTTTCCCGCCCCCCAACGACGTCGCCGACGGATCCAAATATACGCCGTCTGAAGAAATTATCGGATTTTCAATCAGGTAAATTTCGATATCGTTGCTTTGCGGAAGTTTGGTTTTATAGAGATTGAATTTCTCAACTTTTTTATTAAATTCAACTTCCAAATTTTTTTTAACTAAAGTTAATTTATACTTCTTTGTATCTAAATTGCCGTATCTAGGGATAATTATTGCAATCTCATTCCCCAGCCTCTCCAGGGCTTTGGGTAAAGAACCGACCACATCAGCTAAACCGCCAACCTTGGCCAAAGGAGCACACTCGCTAGCTAAGAAAACAACTCGCATTTATATTGTTAATTTATCACAAATTGGCTCGGTTAAAAACGTTTAAGTTGGTAACTAGCGGGGAT
>DATCJB010000054.1:0-5516 GCA_036507455.1 Patescibacteria group bacterium
TTTATTGCAAAAAGTAAAAATCCTATTATCCCAGCTTTTTGACCTATTCTTTTTTTAACGGCTAAATAAATTAAACTAGCAATTATCAAATCTGATATATTGGCAGGAAGCTTTAACAAAAGATCGTAATTTTGGTTAGCATTAAAAAAAGCACTTCCATTCAAAAGATTTTCTTTAATTAAACCCCATATCCATAACAGATATAAAAAACCAACTGGATTATTGGTAAATATTTCTGAAGAGTAAAATTTTGTCGGGCCTGATTCTGCCAGCCGATTACTCCATATTCTGAATGCTCCTTGGTCGAATTCAAAGCTAGGAAAAAAACTAAGCAATAATCTTAGAACAAGTGTGGTTATTAATAATAAGATGATTGTCTTGCTCATTTATTTTTAACCGATCTAATTTTACAATTAACACAGATGGGAAAAGCAAATTTATTTTTAGCCAAGATTAAAGAGGTTCAAACCCCGGTCATTATTGTTGCTTCAAGTTACGCTCTCGTTTTAAGCGTAATGATGGTTTCTCAGTTTCTTTTACCTGATTCACGAGTAGGAAGTATTGGCTTATTTAAAAGTTTTAATATTTGGGATGGGCCTCATTATCTGGAGATTGCTGAAAAAGGATATGAACCAATTTTTACTGGATTTTTCCCAGTTTTTCCAATATTAATATGGTTAGTCCAAAAAATAACCCAACTTACTTTTCTAGCTTCCGGGTTACTAGTTTCGAGTTTATCTGCCCTTCTTACTAGTGTTGTACTTTACAAATTAGTCTTACTTGACGAGTCGAAGAATACGGCTTTATTTATAATTTTATTAATATTTCTATTTCCTACAGCATTTTTTTTCTTTGCTCCATATTCTGAATCAATATTTTTGCTTTTGGTCGCTTTAACCTTTTATTTATTAAGAACCAAAAATTTTTTACTAGCTTTTTTGGTCGCTTCTCTTGTTACGGCAACTCGGATTGTTGGATTAGCGATTGTACCCGCAATCATAGCCGAACTTCTCTTTTATAACCGATCGTTGATTCGCCAACAGCCTGCAATTTTAATATTAGCTCTGACAATTCCTCCTCTAGGCTTTTTGTATTACCTGTTATTAAACTTTCAAACTACTGGCAATCCTTTTTATTTTTCTTACATAAATAAGATAAATTGGCATTCCACGTTTTCTCCTTTAGGTCAAGGATTTATTGGAGCAATTAAAGCGGTTGAGTGGCGGAGTGGAACTGAATTACTTACTTTAGGCTATGCCCAAATCGGAGCGGCTATTTTAGCAATCACTAGCATAATTTATTCTTTTTTTAAGCTCAGAATAAGTTACTTTGTTTTTATTGCTTTCGGTTTTTTCTTTATTTGGTCAGTAAGTTATTGGATCAGCGCTCCCAGATATATCATGGTTTTATTTCCAATATTCATTTTTTTGGCAAGGATGTGCAAGTATCCAATTTTCAAATTTTCCTGGCTGATTTTCTCCATAATTTTCTTTGTTTGGTTGACATTTATCGCCGTTCAACATGGACCTTTATTTTAGAATATCCAAAGTATGAAGTTGCTTGAAAAACTTCAAATATTTTTTGTTAGTTTACTATTTGGTTTCAAAACTAGCCCAATAAAAAGATTTAATTGTATTGATGGGATCCTGGTTGGGAAATATTCACTTTTTACAATCTTGAATTGTTTATTAATTTCTTCAATAACTTCGTTTGCATTATTGCAGTGCTCATATTTTATAAGCCAATCGTAACTTACTTCATATCTTTTTTCAAAAACCCTTTTTCCTGAAAATAACCTACCTATGGCGTGGATAACCCCTCCTTCGCATGGAATAATCACACAAAATTCACCGTCCTTTTTTAAAACTCTTCGAACTTCATTAAGAGCTTTGGGTAGATTTGGAAGGTGTTCTAACACATGAATTGCTTGTACGCGATCAAAAAAACCATTTGGGTAATCAATACCTTCCTGGCAATCACCAATTTTAACCATAACATTGGGAAATCTTTTTTTAAGCTCGTTTGCCATATTTTGTCTAAGTTCTAAGACGTGATACTCAGTCTTAGATAAATTTTGCGAGTATATTTGTGCTCCTAAACCAGCTCCAATTTCAAGTATTCTGCCATTCTTTTTAAAGTTTTTTCTAAGAAAATCGCTGCTAAATTTTTCTATAATACTAAACCTTTCTGGAATTATTTCATGCCAGTACTTCATGAAATCATCCCTAATTCGATTTTGTTCTTCTGTTAATTTGGGTAAAATTTTTGGCCATTTATCGTTTGGAGAAGAATGCAAAGTCATAAATCATTAAGAAGATGTTGCCGTATGTTGAACTTCTAAAGATTAACATATATTCTTTACAAAGATCTATGTTGATAACCACTAAATGAATAAACTACTTGTAGTTTGCGGACCAACAGTAACCGGTAAAACGAATCTGGCGATTAGACTAGCGAGAAAATTTAATGGTGAGTTAATTTCGGCTGATTCGAGGCAGGTTTACAAAGGGATGGATGTGGGAACGGGGAAGCTACCTTCAAGTGGAAAGTGGAACCTTGCCTGCCGGCAGGCAGGAGTGGAAAGTGGAAAGTTAAGAAAAGGGGCTGGGCTGTGGAAAGTGGATGGGGTGGGGATTCACCTGTATGACGTTGTTGAGCCGAATGAACAGTTTAGTGTGGCGGATTTTTACGAACTGGCACGTAAGACCATAAGGAAAATTTGGCAAAGAGGAAAATTACCGATTCTGGTTGGTGGAACTGGTTTGTATATTAAAGTAGTTTTGGAGGGTTTAGATACCCTGGGTACTCCGGCTAACTATGCGCTAAGAGAGAAGCTGGAGAGTTTAAGTTTGGAAAAATTACAAAACCAACTTCAAAAAGTTAATCCTCAAAGAGCCGGGGAGATGAACCATTCTGATTGGTCTAATCCCCGAAGACTGATTAGGGCGATAGAGGTGGTAATTTCAATTCAAAATTCAAAAGTCAAAAATAAAAATTTAACTAACGCAAAAATGGATGTTTTGAAGATTGGTTTGATAGCGGATAGAAAAGTATTGGATAAGCGAGCGGATAAGTGGGTCGGTCAGGTGATGGATAATGATCTGGATGTTGAGGTTAAGAAACTCATTGATCAAGGTAACCGATCCGTAATTCCAATGCAGGGAATGATTTATAAGCCAACGATTGATTTTGTTGAAAAAAAGATTACTGAAAAAGATTGGAAAATAAAACTTTCAACCGAGATGCACGCTTATATTAGCCGTCAATTAACCTGGTTTAAAAAGGACAATGAAATAATCTGGTTTGATATTGATAGCGGGATATACCCTCAAAATGTGCAAGAGTTAATATCAAAGTGGTACAAATAAGTAGTTTATTGTTTATGGTTAATAGTTTATGTCAGCTAAGCGCAAAGTGAACTGCTAATATAGTAAAATAGGGGCAGAAAGAATCAATATGCCGCAAAAGGTTGAAATTTCTTATAAAACGATCGTTTTCTTTGTTCTTTTCTTGCTGGGGCTTTACTTATTGTGGCTTCTAAAAGACGTTATCGTAATGCTTTTAATATCGGTTATTTTGGCGTCGGCTTTTCATTCTCCGGTCGATTGGCTGGTAAAAAAGAAAATACCAAGACCTTTTTCGATAATTATTGTCTACTTAATATTTATCGTAGTTGTAGTCTTAACTTTAGCTTTAATTATTCCTCCTTTAATTAGTCAAACCACAAGTTTTGTAAACCGATTCCCATCGCTTTTAATTCAACTTCAAGCTGATGATTTTTTTGCAAGATTGCCAATTGATCAAATTGCAAGCTCGATGACGAATCAGCTTGCTTCTTATGGATCTAATTTTTTAAAGATAACGCTTGGTTTTTTTAACGGGGTCGTCGGATTTTTTACTCTTTTGGTTTTTACCTTTTACCTGCTTTTGGACTGGAGATATCTTAATCGTCTTGCCAGGTCATTTTTTTCAGGAAAACAGGAAAAGAAAGTTGATAAATTAATTTCCGAGATTGAAGGAACTTTAGGCAGGTGGGTTAGAGGGCAACTAGCCCTGTCATTAATTGTAGGAGTTTTAGTTTTTGCCGGATTATCGATTTTGGGGGTGCCGTATGCTTTGCCGCTTGCGCTAATTGCAGGGATCTTAGAGATCGTTCCCATTATCGGTCCAATTATTGCAGCCATACCTGCGGTTCTGGTTGCGCTTGTGACAAGTTCTCCTATTATTGCAGGTGCGACAGCAGCATTATATTTTGTCGTTCAGCAACTTGAAAATCACTTAATAGTTCCTCAAGTTATGGCAAGGAGTGTAGGCCTAAATCCTCTTTTAACGATTCTTTCGCTTTTGATCGGAGGGAAATTAATGGGAGTACTCGGAGCACTTCTGGCAATTCCGATTGTTATTATTATTAAGTCAGTAATCCGGGAACTTTTAGCTCCAAGCTCCGATAATGAACCTCTTGCTTAAACTTTGTCTTGTTTGGGATTTGTACCTTCCAAACTAGTGTTAAACTAAAAATAATGTAATTTAGGAACTCTAATTTTGCATTTTTGTTTCATATATGAAAAAGAGCCTGCCTTCAATTTTTCTTGATCAGTTTAAAAGCCCTTTAATTTATTTACTACTTCTAGCCGCACTTGTTAATTTCATTCTTTTCAAACCCACAGACGCATCCGTAATTTTATTTGTTGTTATTTTCAACTCAATCTTTGGCACAATTCAGGAATATAAAGCCTCCAGGGCGATTGATGCTCTTAAGAAATTAGTACCTAAGATTGTTAAATTAATTGATAAGGACGGTAAAGAAAGATTAGTTGATATAACGAAAATCAAGAAGGGGGATTTGATACTGGTCGAAACCGGAGATGTAATCGGTTGTGATGCGATTGTTAAGAATTCCTATTCTTTAAAAATAAATGAGGCAAGTTTAACCGGAGAGTCAATTGCAGTTGAAAAGAAGGGTAAAGATAAAATTTTTGCCGGGACGAGCGTTGTTTTTGGGAGGGCTTATGCAATTGTCGATGTCGTTGGGGAAGAAACTGAATATGGAAAATTGGCAAAATTTGTCCAAAGCAGCGAAGAAGTGGAATCCCCCATTCAAAAGAAACTTTCACAACTTGCCGGTCAGATTGGAATTGCCGTTTTGGTGGTTTCCTTTTTTATAGTTTTTATCGGCCTGTTAAGCGGTTTGGAATTTTCGGACTTATTTTTAACTGCAACAGCATTGGCTGTTTCGGCTATTCCCGAAGGATTGCCGGTTGTTGTGACCGTTGTCTTTGCCGTCGGTCTTTTAAGGATGGCAAAAAGGAACGCGATAATTAAGCGGCTTTCATCGGTTGAAAGCCTGGGATCGACAACTGTTATTTGTGCAGATAAAACCGGAACGTTAACAGAAGGCAAAATGGCAGTTACAAAAGTTTATTTTGATAAGAAGATTGTGGATGTTTTGGGTAATTTCGATGATCAGCAAGCTTTCTTTAAACATGCAGACAACGACCTTGATGCTTTGACAAAAG
>DATCJB010000055.1:0-19665 GCA_036507455.1 Patescibacteria group bacterium
TAAGTTTTTTTTCTTTTATGACAGACTGCGGAATAGTAACTGCAGCTGAGTTTCCAACCCTGATAATTTTTTGTATCATGTTAGTATAATGTTATAACGCAAAGCATACGCTTGTCAAGAGTTAGATGATAAAATGATACCATGAACTTATCAGTAGGAACACTCCAAGGAGAACCCAATATTTACAATTCCACTTCAGTTTTAAGCCTCCCAATCCTAGAAAAGAGAGGATTATAGTAGAGAGAGATGTACTCGGCAGGATAATCCACTCTCAGCCTTCCCGGTTTAAGTTTTAAAATCTAGCGTAACTAAATATGCACTTTGGCGTCCCAATGAAAGATTTGGTAAAATAAAAATATGGGAAAAGTTATCATACACGCAACAATGTCTCTCGATGGCTTTATTGCCGGACTGCATGATGAAATGGATTGGGTCTTCAAATATGACTTCTCCGATACAATAGTTGATGCTGTTATGAAGAACATCGGTGCGGTCGTTTTGGGCAAGCGGACATACGATATCAGCTTGAAAATCAATTCGCTTCCCTATGGCGGCAATGTGAAAGTGCCGCAATTTGTGGTTACCAAGGAAGCGGAAGACTCAAAGACGATAGGCGGATTGACGTTTACATTCGTTACGGATGGTATCGAAAGTGCGGTGAAGCAGGCAAAGAAAGCCGCAGGTAAGAAAAACGTGATGTTGTTGGGCGCGAGCATTGACCAGCAATGCCTAAAGGCGCGTCTTGCCGACGAGATTGTTATTCACCTCGCGCCGATACTGCTCGGCGAAGGCATCCGGCTGTTTGACCATCTGGGTAGTGAGCGAATAGAACTTGAGAGAATCAAAGCTGTGGCTACGAGAGACATAACGAGCTTGAGATTTCGTGTTGTAAAATAAGATTACAGCCAAAGAAAAACTTCAATCTCTCTTAAATAAACACGACTTTCTGCTAAAATATGGGGATATGAGTTTACAGATTGAACACTCCAAGGAGAACCCAATATTTAGAATTTCACTTCAGTTTCCACCCGCCCAATCCTAGAAAAGAGAGGATTATAGTAGAGAGAGATGTACTCGGCAGGATAATCCACTCCCAGTCACCCCAGTTTAAGTTTTAAGTTATATTAGGACATAAGGTTATAGGGTTGTTCTTATAGATTTGATACAATATCATTATGAAACTTGCCATTATTCTTTCAACAAACAATGCTGAAACAAACTGGAATGCGTTCAGACTTGCAAACTTGGCAATATCCAAGGGCGATAGAGTTTCAGTTTTTCTTCTAGGCGAGGGTGTGGAATATGGACAGGTAAGTTTTTCTCAATTTAATGTCAAAGAACAGGTTGAAAAGTTTTTGTCATCAGATAAAACACAGATTATCGCCTGTGGTACATGTCTTGCAATCCGCAAACAAGGGAGCAGTAAAGAATGTCCAGAAGGCGGAATTGAGGACTTATACAATATAATTGCAGAAAACGATAAGGTTTTAACTTTTTAGAGAAAGTTCTTATGAATTTTGATTACACAGTTATAACAACAAAATCATTTGAAGAAGCGGTAAAAGCGGTTGAGCAGGAAACAAAGACTGCAGGATTTAAAGTCCTTTACGTGCACGATGTCACAACCACTTTGAAGGAGAAGAGTTTTGAAATTGAACCCTTCAAAATAATCGAAATATGCAACGCCAAGAGTGCCTACACAGTTCTACAGGCAGATATAAAAATAGGTTTGTGTCTTCCCTGTAAAATCAATGTTTACAAGAAAGATGGTCGAACCTATATTTCAGGGATGAGACCAGTTATTTTGTCTCAATTTTTTCCTGACGCAAATCTTGGTAATTTACCGATAGAAGTTGATGAAATTATCAGAGGAATTATCGATAAAAGTAAATAATCGTATGAAAAAGCTATTCCTGACTGCCATTTTTTTATTCACTTTGTTACTAACTCCATCTGCAACCTTTGCTCAAGGTATGATGGGTAACTGGACTAGCTCACCATCATCTGTGACCTCTGTCGACCACACTGCTGGTGAAGAAATTGAAGGAAAGGAAATCTGGGATAAACTCCAAGCAAAACAGCTTGAGTGCAAAGACCTTACCAATGATAACTATGCGGTGCTTGGTGAATACTTCATGGGTCAATCTATCGGGAGTACTCAAAGACACGCACTGATGAACCAAATGATGACGAATATGATGGGTGAAGAAGGCGAAGAACAAATGCATATTGCTATGGGAAAAAGATTAAGTGGTTGTGAACCTAATGCTCAAGTTCCTTCAAATGGAGTTGGATTTATGCCGATGATGTGGATGATGGGAGGAGGTGGAAATTCTATGATGGGAGCAGGTTGGGGAAACATGATGGGTGGTTGGAATGGGTTTGGTCTTTTGGGGTGGATACCCATGCTTCTTTTCTGGATACTTCTTATTCTTGGCGTGGTTGCCTTACTCCGTTATCTTGGAAGGTCAGGGCAACAGCAGGAGAATAAAACACCACTGGAAATATTGAAAAAAAGATATGCTGGTGGAGAAATAAATAAAAAAGAGTTTGAGGAAATGAAAAAGGACTTGGCTTAATGTATAAAAAAATTTGTTGCTATAATTTGTAAATATGGGGTTTCAACTTAAAGCTGGTATCGTCGGGCTTCCAAACGTTGGCAAGTCGACACTATTTAATTCCCTGCTTAAAAAACAAGTTGCCCAATCGGCTAATTATCCTTTTACGACAATCGAACCGAATGTCGGGGTTGTGGAAGTTCCTGATGAAAGGCTGATTCAGCTGAAGAACGTGGTTGAATCCTCGGAAAAGCTGGATCCAGGTTTTAAAATAGTGCCGGCTGTTGTGAAGTTTGTCGACATTGCCGGTCTTGTCAAAGGCGCAGCTTCCGGCGAGGGTTTGGGAAATCAATTTTTATCTCACATCCGAGAAGTTGACGCGATTGTATTTGTTTTGAGGGATTTTAAAAATCCGGATATTATAAAAACCGGAGAAAACCCTATTGAAGATCTGGAAGTTTTAAAGTCCGAACTATTACTTAAAGACTTGGAAACAATTGAAAAAAGATTGGGAACTTTTGTTAAAGAAATCAAAAATATTCCGGATCATGATCCGAGAGTTGCCGCATTTAATGTTTTGGAAAATTCAAAGAAATTAGTTGAAGAAGGCAAATGGTTGGGTGAGGTGTTAAGTGATGAAGATCTTGAGAGGATTTCCGATCTTCAGCTTTTATCAACTAAGAAAACGATATACGTCATCAATAGCGATGAAAGTGAATTGAATAATACACCTCCGATTGAGGGAGGAATTAGAATTAGTGCAAAACTCGAAAGCGAGTTGGCAGAGTTAGGCGAAGATGAACAAAAGGAGTATATGAAAGAATTGGGAATAATTGAGCCGGGTTTGAATAAGTTAATAACCAAAGCGTATCAAACTTTAGGCTTGGCAACATTTTTTACCTCCGGTCCAAAAGAAGTTCACGCCTGGATGATTCGGAAGGGTTCTTTAGCACCGGTGGCAGCCGGAGCAATCCACACGGATTTTCAAAAAGGCTTTATCGCGGCAGACGTTATAGATTGGCAAAAATTGGTTGAGGCCGGCGGTTGGCAAAAAGCCAAAGCGGCAGGGCTAGTTAAAACAATCGGGAAAAGTGAGGAAGTAAAAGACGGATATGTCGTAGAGTTTAGATTTAATGTATAAAATAATTTTTTTCCTTCTCCAAATCAAATAACGTTCGACTTCTCACATTTTAAATAAGGTCATTTTTCAAGTCTCACTCAAGATTACGTCAGCAACGATTTTTTTAATACTTTAATGTCGCGTTGGGCTGACTTCATTATGTATTTAATTTGTTCGAAGTCAGAAAATTTTGCGACCGGTTATTTCTGAAAGTTCGTGGTACTCGTGATACTCTTTACTACACGTGGTACTACGGCTACTTCTCGTATGTTGAGAATGAGGCGTAAAGGGTTAAAGCTCCAAAGTCATAGTAGGCGTAGTCTACCGTGCCGGTTGATGGATTTTCTCTTGTGAATGCTAACGGAAATCCTTCATAGACATAGAATGGCCGACCACCTTCCTCTTTGGAAACGGGAGAAAATTTTTTCCATGAAGAGTCTATTCGGGAAGTTATTAAATTATCGACATTTTCGTGGAATTGGTTTGCATGATTTATGTCAAACTTATACTCCACGCCAACAGAAGGGTAGGCGAAATTATCTTCATATTTATAATCTATTTGGCAGGTTTCTTCTTTATACCTTTTTTCTTCAGGTATTCTGTTTTTTATAAAAACATCAGCCATTGTTAAATAGACATCAACTTTACTTTTATAGGTAAACGGCGCTTCGGGAAGCTTTGCCATTTCTTCCCGGCAATATTTTTCAAGCCACTTAGTGTCGGTTTTATCAACTGCAGCTTTTTTAGGCGACTGGGAAGTGGTTTGTTCGGTGGATTTTTTTGAACTGAATTGTCCTGAAAGCATCAACCAACCAAAGAACACACCGATTAAAATGATGACGATGATTAAAACCAGAGGCGAAACTACGCCCTTTTGAAAATAGTTAATCTTTCTTTGTTCTGATAATTGGGGCATTAATTAATTATGCACAATCAACTTTTTAAAAGTCAAAAATCCGGCTTATTTGCATCCGTATAATAGAAGTCGGCGAGGTTATAGTTTGAAACGGTCCCATCAGGTTCAATAAATGCTTTTGTCAATATTCGCTTTTCAGTAGAACCGCAGGTAGTTTCGTTGCCCGTCGGACAATCAGCTGTTGAGTATCCGATTAAATTTTCGGCAACCTTATATCTTAAATAATATTCTCCTGCTTCCAGTTCAAACGAATACGTTTGGCCGCCGCCGTTTGTGCTGCCGGGATATTTTAGAGTAAATATTTTTCCGTCCGAGATTCTTTTCGCCTCAATTAACCCTTCAGGTAGTACCTCGGACGGGTAGGCGAGTTTGCCGCTTACCGTCCCCGTACTTTGCTCGTCGGATGACTGCTCATCAATCGGGAATTCTCCTTTAACGTCACCGCTTGTTTTATCAACCGCATACCAATTAAAAGTTGCGGTATGCCCGTCTTTAATTTCATAAACGTGGACGTTGTATGATTCCCGGTCATCATTATCGACGTCAACTATTGCACCTGGAACTTTTGTTAAATAGTCACGGACTTCTTTTAAACTCTTAACTTTATCAACGGCCTGCGAGTCGGTGAGAGAAATCGATTCTGATTTTGTTGATACGGGTGTTGCAGAGGGCTTTATGAAATTGAAATATCCATATACTGCTGCGGATACTAATAAAATTATGATTATCAAATATTTCATCAACGGTAATATTTTTTTAACAGGTTCTTATCCTGATTGACATAGGCTAAGGTTACAACGTTTCCGATTAAGACCAAAAAAACCGCCGTAATACTGGCATAACTGAATAACTGGGAGCCCACCATTCCACTAAGTCGGATCAGTCCGGCAAAAATTAATACCGAATTGACGAAATTCGATATTAAACTAGCAAATGCTCCTTTTTGAGATAAAAATGAAAGGAGTCCGATCTGAACGATGCTGATGATAAAAAATAGGCCAAGCATTGATTGGGGATACTCGACTGAAAGCTGATATCCCGATCTACCGGTTTGGGCTAAACTTTCCCAATTGAAAAAACCCGATAAAAGCTGGAGGCCGATTATTGCCAAACAAACATTTTTTAAATTTGTTTTAATCTGCTTTTTCTGTTTTGCCGCAATTTTAATGATAAAAGGAGAAATTATTAGTACTCATGCCAAAATTATTAAATAGGGGTACATTGGTTCAGTCTAGAAGTTTAAAGGAATTTAAAGAACTTTTGATGTCGTTTGATCTCTTAGTCCAGGCGGATGATAAGGCGGTTCCTCCGATGCGAATAGGATAGCCATTGGCGAGGATATAATAGTCAATGCTTCGTAGGGAAACTCCTTTTTCAAAAAGTTCAGTCTCGAAGTAGTAAGCATCCTGACCGGCAAGTGTCGTTTTCTGTTCTGATAAAAACGTCACCTTCTCATAACTTTTTTGAGAGGCTGACTTGGCTGCCGAAACCAATTGATCGAGAGTTGCATTCGATTGGGTGTCCATAAATACCGCAATTTGAGCATTTGATTTTACGTACAAACCATCTTCCATATCCGTTCTATCTTCTTCGGGATGTCTAAACTGAATTTTTAGTCCTTCGCCCGGCTGGGTTACTTTTTCCCATCCCGAAGGCGGCGTCATTGAGAAAGACGGTTCCCGGCGCGGGTCGCTTTTTTCGTATACGGGGGTATATACAACCGGCTGATTATTTGCGGTTTCACCTTTAGGGGTTGGGGTTAGGCTTGGCAAGTCTTGGGGGTTTTGGATTTGTCTCTCAACGGCCTTCTCGTCGATGACCGATTTGCCGCTTTGACCGGTTTTGACAAATTGACTGCGGATAACATAGGTCCCGCCAACTAGTACCGCTACTCCGATTGCCACCAAAACAAAAATGGGAATTATCCCCGGGCTTTTCGATGATTTGGGCATTAATTTAATGGTAGTCGTAATTTGATGAGCTTGTCAAATTACCCGTTGACAACCTAAGCTGATTTGTGATCATTATTGATTAGTGCTTAAGTTTTCTGCCCAAGACAAACCTGACGGTAAGGGTTTTATAACCTCTCCCGTTATTTTGGTTGTAGGGGCCGTAATTGTCGGAATTGTTGTTTTAGCAGTTGCCTCCGGAAGTTTTAAGTTTTCAGGATCCGTTAACGTTGATAAGCCGTCCTCTGAGTCCGTTTCCCAAACCGATGATTCAACTTCAGTTTCCAATCCGGCTTCAAACACCGGTTCAAATTCAAAAGCTGAACTTAGTGATGAGCCTTATTCGAATTCAGATCTTGAATTTTCGATTAATTATCCTAAAGGGTGGGAGGTCAAACCTCAAAGCACATCTGTAAATATTTTCTTACCATCTGCTACTAAAGGTGCAGGCCAGGCTGATGCCTTAATTACCGTCTCCTCGATGCCCGTGGGATCCTATAAAGATACTAAATTGTCTTCAATCGGAGATTTGCAGAAAGGAACGATAAAAGAACAATTTGAGAATACTCAAATCGTAGGTGAAAAAGATACCAAAGTTGCCGGTTTGAACGCCTACGAAATTGAATTTACCGGCGTTTTGGGCGGTGAACCGATTCGTGCCAAGTATTACATTATTTCAAACGATTCTGATTTGCTCTATAGTCTGATAATTTTTAGTGCCCAAGATGTTTGGGAAGATAATCAAAACAACTTCGCATCTTCGCTTGATACCTTCAAAGCCTTGTAAACAATGACAAAGTCCAAACACTTGCAAAAAGGATTTTTCTTACCGCTTTTGATCATAGTTTTAATTTTGATTTTGTTTTCGGGACTGGCAGTTTTTAAGGGATGGGTAAAAAGCGACAGTATTGGTTTAAAAAAGACTCAAACGAATGATCTTCAAACTCCCGCACCAAGTCCGACACCTGCGGCGGCTGTTAAAAATGACCTTGCTGCTTTGGAGAAGTACTGTATGGAAGAAGTGCTTAAATTGCCCGGAGTTCCGTTTACTTATAAATCAAAAGACGGACCAACCAGAAGCGGACCGATGCCCTGGCTATATCAATATATCCCGGATGACGTCAAAGAATCCGAGAAAGTAAGCTGCACGTTGGCATATCGTTTTGACGGCCGTACTGCTTATTCAAGTGTCGGCGCGAGCTATCCCGGTGAGATAAAAGAATTTGATCGGGCGGTGCTTGATTTTGTCATTGCCAATATTGACTCTTCCTGGACCAGGGTTTCAAAAGTTGACGAAAGTACTTTAATTTACAAGAGAGAAAATAAAAATTTTGGGACACAGGATTTTGTTGACGTTTTTGACGGCGGTCTGGTAATTTATATTAAGTTTGATACCTATCTATAAGTAATTCTGATCACTTACCCAAATCTATGCAGTCTTGACTCAAAGTCTATATATTTGTTAAACTTTCCCGAACGTAATGGGCATAGGCTTGTAACTTACAAGTTGAAATGCTATCCTGTTTAGGCACAATTTATGGTTTACGATTTAACGATTTTAGTTAAAGATTCGAAAGAAAAAGGAGAAATGCCGGTAAATAATATTCAAAAGCTGGTTGGCGATCTTGGCGGAAAAGTTACTAAAAATGAAGATTTAGGAACTAAAAGACTTGCTTATAAAATTCAAAATCAGGAATCTGCACACTTTTTTTCCTTAAATATTGAACTTGACGGAGCAAAAACCAGAGATTTGGATAACGGCGTTAAAGTTGAAGATTCAATTCTTAGGTATTTACTTTTAAGGAAGGAAGACTAATTGGTGGTATCTAGAGCGTCAATGAATATCAGCCTTTTGACTTTGTCAAAATCTGATGTTAATCTCGGCACTCAAAATGGAGGAACAAAATAATGGCTTCTCGTGCCTCGATGAATAAAGTAATGCTGATAGGAAACTTAACCCGTGATCCTGAACTCCGTTATACACCTCAGGGAACCGCGGTTTGTACTTTCGGATTAGCTACCAACCGTTCCTGGATGCCGACAGACGGCGGGGAAAGAAGAGAAGAAACCGAGTTTCACAGAATAGTCTCCTGGAATAAACTAGCTGAACTTTGTTCGCAACTTCTTAGGAAAGGCCGTAAGGTTTATGTTGAAGGGAGACTCCAAACCCGTTCCTGGCAGGCTCCGGACGGAAATCAGAGGCAAACAACCGAAATTGTAATAGAAGAAATGATTATTTTGGATTCCAAGAGAGTTACGGAAGAAGGAGAAGTTGCCACCGGAGATTTACCTCAAAATTTAACAACCACCCAATCCGTTGATGAAACGGATGAGGAAAAAAAGAGTTCGAAAGAGGCAAAATCTGCCAAACCCGATGCTTCGGGTAAAAAAGCTTCAAAAGAAGAAAAAGCTACTTCGGAATTATCCGATGAGGAACTTCTTTCCGATGTAGACGACTTACCATTTTAACCAAAAACCAAATGGAAAAAAGAAGAGCACCAAGACAAAGTACGCCGCAAAAACTGGTTTGTTTGTATTGCCAGCAAAAATTAGAAGTTGATTTTAAAGACGTATCAACGTTGCGGAAATTTGTGACCGAAAGAGGAAGAATTTACTCGAAATCAAGGTCAGGTTTATGCGCTAAACATCAAAGGCAAGTTGCGCTTGCGGTTAAACGTGCAAGACACTTGGCATTACTTCCGTTTATTGTTAGAGTGTAGTAGATGCAAATATATTTCAGACAGTCGAAAAACTTTGGTTTTCAGGTTTGTGGTTGAAGCTTTTTAGTTTCACAAAGGGAGGATTCAAATACTGCTAAGCCTTATAGCGGATTGGTAGAAAACTGCGACTTTCAAGTCGCAGATGAATGCCAAACGGCTACATACTTCTCCAGCCCGAAGGGTAAAGTATGGGTTTTCTGCCATCCGATGTAAACTTAAAAGATAATACTCCAGCTTTTAAGTTGGAGAAGTTTATAAATTTCTAATGGATAAGACACACGTGCCCGCTGCTAGTATGCAGTCTTACAACCTGTCGAGTTTTGAGAGTGACGCAAATATTTTGGAACAGCTGACAAGGTGGCTCCCGATTCAAATTGAAAAGCAGGTT
This sequence comes from Patescibacteria group bacterium, assembly GCA_036507455.1. Lineage (GTDB taxonomy): Bacteria > Patescibacteriota > Microgenomatia > Curtissbacterales > DATCJB01 > DATCJB01. Next base: position 9,652 of record DATCJB010000055.1, read on the forward strand.
GTTGAAAACACTTTAGGAAATTTAAAACTTTATCCCCAGGCAATCCCCGTTACAAAAGAAGCTCTTTTGACCTGCCAAGCCTATCAAATTGTGCAGCTGATCAGTCAATACTCCCAAAAACCCTTAGTAGTTGAAGACAAGGGAAATGCAATCGGTCTTTTACCGATTCCTGAAACCGTAGAGGAGTATTCAAAAACCGTATCGGATTCGTTGTTTATCGTGATCATGGGCGCAAATCCCGTTGGTGTATTTGATATGTGGGAATCCAGAGTCGCGAACAGGAAAGTTGCGACTTTGGTTGCTTTTGAAGGACAAGCCGATAAAAAAGCTAAATCAATTGCAAAGGTCAATCTGGATTTTGGACTTGATGAAATTCAAAAAATTAGCCTTGAACCGAACAAAATGGTCAGCATCCCGACGAAAGAAGGCCAAAAGGTGAAATTAAACATTGAGTGCGAAAAAGATTTTAAAATTAACAATCAAAAAAAATTAAAAATAGAAATTATTTCCGGTTCGTTCGGAATAATTTTTGACTGCAGAGGAAGACCCCTAAAATTACCGGAACCGACAAGTGAAGGAAAAGAAAAAATAGCTAAATGGCGTAAAGGTTTAAATTTAGAGTGATTGCCAAACTCAACTTATTCTAACCTTACCCGGTTGAGACAGAAAAAATACATATATGCAGGATCAATATTATGCAAAAATTAGAAAAAGAGTTGTCGAAGAAAAATTGGTCGTGGTTAACAGATCAATATACGGCAAAGGCAGGCCTAAGGTTAAAAAGGGAGACAGGGTTGTTCCGGAAACGATTGTTTTAGAAGGTGAAATGCCGGGAGGATTCAGGTCGATTCCGGCAGGGCAAATATTAGGCGTAAACGGTAAGGAAATTTCAAAATATTTAGTCAAAAATATCGGGGATAAAGTTAATAAAGGCGACCGTTTAGCATTCAGGAAAACTTTTGGAATTTTTAGCAGGGAAGTTGTGAGTCCTATTCCGGGAATTGTTAGGGAAATAGATTTAGACAACGGAGTAATATCGGTTCAATTATTGCCGGAATTTGATAGAATTAGCGCCGCTTGTTGGGGAGAAGTTTTGGAGGTTGGCGAATCATCCGTTAAAATTAAAACTCCTGCTTCTGAAATTTTCGGGGTAGCCGGAGCCGGTAAATCAAGAGAAGGTATTTTAAAGATATTAACCCCAAGAGACGAATTTTTGATTTCTGAAAATATAAATGATAATTTAGGATCAAAAATTATCGTCGGGGGATCATTGATTTTAAGAGAATCCTTTGCCAAGGCATTAGCACTTAGTGTTAACGGAATAATCGCAGGCGGCATGCACACTTTAGATTTTGTTTCAGCAGGCGGAAGAATCGTAGAAAATTTTAGTTCATCGGACGTTGGAATGACAGTGGTATTAACTGAAGGTTTTGGGCCTGCGCCTATTTCCCAACAGATTTTTGAGATTCTAAAAAAGAACGAAGGAAGATTATCAATAATTAACGGCGAAGAAGGCAAGTTGACTATTCCTTTGAAAACTGATAAAAAACTTGAAGCGTACTTAAGCGACAAAACCGAAGGCGTCAGGGTTTTAAAAATTGGAGATTATGTTAGAATAATAGGCAACTTTGAGTTAGGGTTTGAAGGTAAATTGACCAGCATAAACAAAAGCACTCAAAGGCTTTCCAACGGTTTAGAGGTAATTTTAGCCACTGTTAAAAATTCTGTTAAGGAAGTCAAAGTTCCGGTTCAAAATTTGGAGATTATTGTCTAGATATTAGATGTAAGATTAAAAAATTGGCTGATTTTAATTAATAAATTAAAAAAATAAGCGGCTTTTTAATAAATTAAAAAATGGAAGAAAAAAATACATCTGAAAAATCAATTAAAGCGAAAATATTTTTTTGGGTAATTTTGGTAGCAGTCGTATTTTTTGGTTTTGGTTATCAGTTTGGAATTAGAAATTTTCAGGCAAAAGTTGCAAACTACAAACCGATTTTTTCGATTTCTTCAAAAGATCCACCGGCTCAATTTGAAAAAGTCGACTTTTCACCGTTCTGGCAGGTTTGGGATGTTATGTTTGAAAAGTATATCGACCGGTCGAAAATTGATCCGAACGTTTTAGTAAACGGGGCTATTTCAGGAATGGTCAAGGCGCTTGGTGATCCTTATACGGCTTATCTGACCAATGAAGAAAATTCTGCGGTTAAAGAGGATTTAAGCGGCAGTTATGAGGGGGTAGGTATCCAACTTGGTTTTAAGGATAAACAACTTGTTGTAATCGCTCCTTTAAAATCAAGTCCCGCAGAAACGGCTGGTGTATTACCCGGGGATGAAATCTTAAAAATTGACGGAGAAGAAACAATTGATATTTCACTGCCGGAAGCGGTTAAAAAAATTAGGGGTAAAGCCGGAACAAAAGTAGTTTTAAATTTAAAACGTGCCGAAAAAGACGCTTATGATTTGGAATTAACCAGAGCCAATATTGAAGTAAAGAGCGTCGTTTTGGAATACAGAGAAATTGACGGTCAAAAAGTGGCGATAATTAAACTTTCCAGATTTGGAGAACAAACGCAAAGTGAGTGGGACGGTGCAGTTGAACAAATTCAAAGTGATGGTGTTAAAGCCATAATTTTAGACGTTAGAAATAATCCTGGTGGGTTTTTAACAGCAGCGATTGAAATTGCATCAGATTTTGTTAGCGGACGCGTAGTCGGTCAGGAAGTTGCCGGGGGTGCCAGGGAATTTTACCCGGCGACCAAACAGGCAAGGCTTGCCAAAATTCCAACCGTAGTTTTGATAAATCAGGGAAGCGCTTCGGCTTCGGAAATTGTTGCAGGTGCCCTGCAGGATAGGGGCAAAGCAAAATTGATTGGCGAAAAAAGTTTCGGCAAAGGTACAATCCAGGATGTTGTTGATTTTGAATCCGGGTCGGGAGTTCACGTTACGATTGCTAAGTGGCTTCTTCCATCCGGAGAATCGATTGATAAGATCGGTTTGAAACCAGATATTGAAGTAAAAATTAGCGAGGAAGACCAGACAAACGGAAAAGATCCGCAGCTTGACAGGGCGCAGCAAGAAATTGAAAAAATTATTTAGATTATAGATGGTGGATATTAGATTTTAGATTATGAACTTGGGAAATATTTTCAAAGGAAAAGATTTATTCGGAGAGAAAACCCCCGACTTTCAAGCCGGAGATGAAGCGAATCGAGAAGCGGGGAAAATAAAACCACGGCTTTTAGTCCGTGGGAATCTATTATTTGTCATTCTACTAATTGTCGCGTTTGCAGCATTTGCCGGAGTTGCAACTTTTAGGATTGCCGAGAGAATTACCGGAAAAGCAATCCTGCCTCAAAATCAAACGGTTAATGAAACTAATAAAATTGTCAGAGAAGAATCGATTGTAATTGATATTGCAGAAAAAGTTTCTCCCTCGGTTGTGACAGTTTCAGTTCAAACACCAAGAAGAAGAGTTTTGGAATTTAGTCCCTTTGGCGGAGTTCAATCACAAGAAGAAGGCGGTACTCCGCGGGATATCGGAACCGGATTTATAGTTTCAGAGGACGGTTTAATTATTACCAATAAACACGTAGTTTCTTCGGTTGCCAATGCCACGTATAAAGTTATAACCAAAGACAATAAAGAATACGACGTTGTTCAGATTAACCGTGATCCGTCAAATGATATTGCCATTCTTAAAATTGACGCCAGGGGATTAACACCCGTCGAGCTTGGAGATTCCTCTCAACTTAGAGTTGGCCAGTTTGTAATAGCCATCGGAACTGCTCTGGGCGAGTTTAGGAATACGGTCACAACCGGAGTAATTTCCGGACTTGGTCGGGGAATAAATGCAGGAAGTGTTTTTGAAGGATCCGTTGAAAGATTGGATAACGTAATTCAGACTGACGCGGCGATTAATCCGGGGAACTCCGGCGGACCGCTGGTAAATTCAGGCGGACAGGTTATAGGAATCAATGTTGCGGTTGCAAGCGGTGCTGAAAATATAGGCTTTGCGATTCCGATCAATACGGTTAAAGAATCTCTGCAAAATTTTCAATCCACCGGAAGTTTCCCCGCCAAACCATATATTGGAGTTCAATACCAAATGATAAGCCGGGAAACGGCTCTGTTAAATGATGTTCCGCAAGGAGCTTACGTTGTAGAAGTAATCGAAGGTTCTCCGGCAGATGAAGCGCAAATTGAAGCAGACGATATAATTTTAGAAATTGACCAAAAGAAATTGTCCGATGTTGAGGGCGGACTGGCAGAAATTATTGCTTCAAAAAAATCCGGTGATAATGTAACTGTTAAGTATTGGCGAAGCGGAGATACGATTGAGAAAACGGTGAAACTTGGTGAAGCACCGACTGAGTAAGGCGTCAATTTAAAACTTCGATTATTTGATTAAAAAATCTTCCGATTAAGTAATATACATTTGCCCAAATCAAAGCGGCCAAAAGCGTACTGACCCAGAATTTTTTATAAGTAAGGTTAAATAAACCGGCGGTAAAAGGGGTAACTGTTCGAAGTCCCGGAATCAGTCTTCCTATTACAATAGCCCACATGCCGTATTTTTCAAACCATTTTTGGATTCGTTTTATTTTTTCCGGAGTGAATTTTATCCTTTTTCCGTATTTTAAAAGCAATTTGTAACCGAAGTTTTTTGATAATGAAAATAGAATTGTCGAGCCAACTAAGGTAGAGATTGTTACCGTTGTGACTATGAAAAGGTAATTGGAATCGGGAAGGGCAGCGGTTGCGGCGATAAATAAATCTCCCGGAATTGGTATGGGTATTCCTGATTCCTCAATTAAAAGGATTAGAAACAGGCCAAAATATGAATATTTTTCAAAGATCTCAAATTCCATTTTGTTTTTATTTTAATTTAAGTCAATTTTAGCAAAATTGCTCTGTGATGGCGTATGGGTGTATGATTGGCCTAAAGGCAAGTCGGGTTTGGGTCGTGCCGAAAATTGAACCAACTGCTTTTAAGATGTTGAAAGAGATTCACGAAGAAGTAGTTGCGGGTTTAGGGAAATTATTGCAGGAGATTCACTCCAGAGTTGACAACGTGCCGTCTGATTTATTTGATTTGTATAATTTGTCGCAGGATTTATTTTTGAGAAACATAGATTTGTTTATCGCAAGCGGTGGAGTTGCTTTTGCGTTTTTAGGCTTAGCCAAGACGTTTGCTGTTTATAAAGGTGACATTAGCCAGACGATAAATGAAGAGAGAAAGATGGAGGAATTAGAACAGCAAATTCAATCCCAAACGAACCCTGAAATGCTAACTGTTGAAGAGGAAAGGTTAAAAACCGAAGTCTTAACCATAGACGGTCTGCAAAGTTAGATTATTAAAACCAAAGCATGACAAAAGAACTTAAAACAGGTGGTATTTTTCCGGAACTTGATGGGAGTAAGAGAATTAGACGTCTAAGTCCTGTTGTGGAAGTAGTCGGTCTCGGGGTTTTAGGAGCCGGATGTGCACTAACATATGTTTGCTTGGAGTTGGGACAATCACCAAGAAGTGTTTACCAAATTTTAAGTGGTGCATCCTGGGAAATGTTGGAATCTATCAGAGAAAAAAATAAAAAATTTCAAGAAGATGTTTGAAGTGCCTCTATTACTTTATCCAGGTTTCCTTCGATTATAGTTTCCAAGTTGTGCCAGGATTGGTTAATTCTATGGTCTGTTAATCGATTCTGCGGAAAATTATAGGTACGGATTTTTTCAATATCTTCGTCCGCTTGCCTTAGCTTTTATATATTCCTTAACAATCCTAGAAAGTTCTTCCATGGCTCGCTGTGAATGTCGCCCGCTACTTTCGATCGTGCCTATAATGTTGCTCTTTGGTATTGAGATTTTAATTTTTACATGTTGTACATCCTTTGATGTGTTGTGTTTTAGGGTTTGTGGAGGTACAAATACAACTAGTAATTCAGAGGATTTAATTCCTAACATTCTATCTCTTTCTGTCGCATACAGTGCATATGTCAGAGTATCGAAGAGGTGTCTGCCTATACTATAAATAGTTCTTTTTGGATCTGAGAAATCTTGGTCGGGATATAAAGCGAAACAATGATTCGCAGAAGATCTTCTTGATTGGAACCGTCTTGCGTTGATAGAGTCGCCTTCTATCATTTTTTGATACCTATATGATGAGGTACCTTGAATTGCAATTCCCTCGACTGGTAGAGACTGCAGAAGGTGACGAATTCTAGGATAATCCTTTTGATTAAGGTGTTCAACTGACATATTATTTTTCCTCCTGCTCGGCGGTTTTTAGGTCGACCAAAATCTTTTCTATGTCGCCGTCAAGAATCACTGAGAGATTATGGTAGGAGCGACCGACTCGGTGATCAGTTAAGCGGTTTTGGGGGTAATTATAGGTGCGGATTTTTTCGCTCCGGTCGCCGGAACCAAGCTGAGAAGCCCGTTGACCGCCGATTTGAGATTGTCTTTTTTCTTCCTCCATTTGATATATCCTGGCTCTTAAGATCTGCATGGCTATTTCGCGATTTTGGGACTGGGATCTTTCCGTTTGGGCCTTAACGACAATTCCGGAGGGAATGTGTTTAATCCTGACTGCAGTTGAAACTTTATTGACGTTTTGGCCGCCGTGGCCGCCTGAACGAAAAGCTTCAAATTCAATATCTGCCGGGTTGACTTCAACCTGGGTCGGCGCTACTTCCGGTAAAACGGCGACTGTTGCGGTTGAGGTATGGATTCTTCCGCCGGATTCTGTTTCGGGAACTCTTTGGACCCTGTGGACGCCTGATTCGTATTTCAATTTGTCAAAAACGCTCGGTCCGGAAATTTTAGCAACCACTTCTTTGATATTACCAAGCCCGCCTTCGTTTTTGTCTAACTCCTCAATTTTCCATTTTTTGGTTGCGGCATATTTGGTATACATCCTGTATAAATCGGAAGCGAATAATCCGGCTTCATCTCCGCCTGCTGCGGCCCGAATTTCCAAAATTATCGATGATGGATTTTGGGTGCCGGATTGGGATCTGGGAGTATTAATTATCTTTTCCAAAGTTAATTTTTGGACCTCCAATTGTTTAATTTCTTCTTTGGCAAGTTCAGACATTAAAGGATCTTCCAGAAGTCTTTTGGCTTCGGAAATTTTATTTTCTAAATCTTTAATTTGGGTTTTTAAATAGTCGCTCACAGGAAAACCTCCTGATATTTATATTCTAATGGAAAATTGCCTATCTAAGAAGCGCGCTTGAGTTCTTCGCGGATTTTGCGGGCCATTTCGTAAAGTGTTTTGGGAGTTTCCTCTTTGGCTTTTTGGCTTTGTTTTCGTTTTTTGGCTTTGGGGACGTAACTTTTTGCAGCCTGTTGGGCCTGTTGGAACCGGTCAACTCTACCCAAAGTATCTATAAAAGAATGTTTGCCGGTATAGAAAGGGTGACAATTTGAACAAAGCTCCACGCGAATTTCCGGGACGGTTGATCCCGTTGTAAACGTATTACCGCAGGCGCAGGTAACTTTGGTATCGTTGTAATATTTCGGATGTATGTTGGCTTTCACAAATATGAAGTATATCAGAATCCTAAATTAGCTTCAAGTTCAGAATCTGTGGCCGCGGTGAAGCCCGATATTCGGTGCTTTGATGGTCGTTAGGATTACTCCGGCAATTATTAAAACAGCTGCGATGATTAAGGGTTTAGTTAAAACTTCATCAAGAATTAAAATTGCGGCAATTGTCGTAAAAAGCGGCTGGGAATTGGAAACAAAACCGACTCTGTGGGCGGAAATTGAGGTTATCGCTGTTTCATATAAAAGATAAGCCAAAATGGAACCAAAAATTACCATTATCCCAAGTCCGAATAAACTTTGATTTGAAACGTTTTCGACCCAGTTCGGGTTTTTTAAGTATTCAAAGACGGCAAAAGGAAGCAGGGAAACCATAGCAACGACAAATGAGAAGGCGGTAATTGTTAAAACGGAATATTTTGTAAAAATTTCTTTTGAACCAATTGTGTATGCAGCCCAGGTTAATAAGGATCCGATAATTAGAACATTTCCGCCGGAGTTGTAAACAGCAGTTTTTATGTCGTAATCGATTATCGGCTGGGCTATAAGAGCCGCTACGCCAAGAGTTCCTATCACCGCCCCGATAATTCTAAGCTTAATCAGTCTTTCTTTAAGAAACAAAGCGGACCCTATTGCCATCACGATCGGAAAAAGAGCATGAATAAAACCGGCGTCGAGTGCGGTAGTTTTTTGAAGGCCAAAATAGTACAAAGCGTTGGATAAGGTCGGTCCAAGAAGACCAAGTGTAATCAAAAGCGGCAAGTCTTTCCTTTTAATTGGATGGTGGGCGTCATCGGCTAAAAAGAAAGGGGAAATTAAAATTCCCGCCAGGGCAAATCTTAAAAAAGCAAATGAAAAAGGCGGGATTTCTTCCAGAGAAAGCTTAATCGCGGGAACGGTTACACCCCAAATAAAGTAGACAACAAGAACAATTAAAGTAGCTTTAAATTTGGATAAGGCAGGCATGATTTAAGTTATAAGTTCAACCCGCTTCGCAAGCGAAGCGAGGCGAGAGTGAAAAGTTACAAGTTCACTTAGTGTCGTCAATTGCTTCAATAAGTCGATCAATCCCGAATGAAAAACCGACTGCAGGAATATCTTTTTTGGTCCTTCCTCTGTCGGGGTGAACAAACATACCGATTAAGTTATCATATCTTCCTCCGGCGCCTATTGTTAATTCTTCAGCTTTACCTCCGGCTTTCAGCTCAAAAATAGCCCCGGTGTAATAATCTATACCCCTTGCTAAATTTTCGTCCCAGTCGTAATCTGTCCCGATTTCTAACTTATGTTCTTCTTTCAAAAATAAATTTAACCTGTGAAGATCTGCCGACGGGGAGTCAACATTTATTCTTAACTTTAAGGCAATTTGTTCGATGAATTTTTGTATTTGTTCTTCGGTAAAGTTTTTTTTGAACAGTTCCTTTTTTATTCCATCCATGCCTATTTTGTAGAATTTATCAATTGCTCTGACCACTTCAAGTGGTACTTGTTCAAAGTTAGATTTGTGGTTGATAAACATTTTTGCGTCTTTAAGACCCAGCTTTTTGGCAGCTTTTATGGCAGCGGAAATAATTTTAGCGTCTTCCCCAAGCCTATTCGACCCGACCGTATCAAAATCAAATTGGGTGAATTCGCGGTACCTTCCGTGCTGGGGATTTTCGCCACGGAAGACCTGACCGATTTGATATCTTCTAAAAGGTCCATTGGCAATTAGCTGTTGATTATTTGCAATAAATCTTGCGAGTGGTACGGTTAAATCATATCTTAAAGCTAAATCCCGACCGCCACGATCTTGAAATTTATAAATCAACTTTTCTTCTTCACCATACTTACCAGTTAAAGTTTGAGCAAATTCAATTGTCGGGGTTTCAATCGGAATAAATTCAAATTCTTCTAAAATATCAGCTATTTGGTTGATTGTTTGCCTTCGTTTTTTAGCCAGATCCGGCAAAATATCTCGAAAACCCTTGGGAGTCGGCGGTGCTTTTTGCATGAGTTAATAATACCAAATTTAAAAGAGTACCACGAGTAGTAAGGGTACCACCCGCTTCGCAAGCGAAGCGAGGCGAGCGGGTATCACGAGCAATTTTTAGAAAGCGGTGCGGGGTGGGCCGCTCATTAAAAAACGAGCGAGCTTTGGTCCTCTTCAGAAAGCTGGAGCCGGACGGGTAATTGGGAGGTGGAGTTGTTGGGAGGCTTTAAGTTCTTCAATTTCTTTAATTCTGATTATGCTTTTTCTCAAATTTCCAGATAATTCTTCAATTTTATTTCTTTTAAGTCCGTCTTCCAAAGAAAGCCTGTTTACAACAAGCGCCAGTTTGTTTTCCTGCAGGGTATTAATTATTTGGCAATTGTTTTCATTTAAGGTTTCACCGTTTTCAACATTAACTACGGCTAAATCAGCTTCGGGGTCGGGAGGAATGATCCAGTTAAGTGGTAGCCCGTTTGATGGTAGTATTTTAATTC
>DATCJB010000056.1:0-3604 GCA_036507455.1 Patescibacteria group bacterium
GGCATTCACGGAACGTACTTTTGTCCTCCGGATTATGCAAGCTGTACGGGTAAAGTTAATTCATATGATTTTCCGGTTTATAACTCAAGGCTTGGTAAATTCATCAACGCGGATAAGCTCTTCTGGGGAGGACGGGGAATGATAGCTTTTAACGGATCAAACCCGTTATTTTTTAAAGAGGCAAATTCTTACGGAGGAAGTGTTACGGCAGCTCTTGCTAACTATCCCTCACTTCTTTCAGGCGGCCAAATCGTCGTTGACGAGGGTGCTTACTCTGCTGCCGGTACAAGAGGAGCAATCGGATACGGCGGAAGCACGTTGTTTGCCGTAATCGGATCGAATATATCAATTGCCAACATGGCTTATGTAATGCAGGCTCTCGGAGCTCAAAATGCATTAAATTTGGACGGAGGCGGATCGGTTGCCTTGTACTTAAACGGTTACAAAGTCGGTCCCGGAAGAGCTTTGCCAAATGCAATAATTTTTAAATAAGATATAAAAAGCAAAAGTTGCGATGAGATTATATTTTACCCTTGCAGCAGTTTTGCTTTTGACTGTTGCATCGGGCTATTTTTTAGGCGTTAAGGGTTTTGAAACAATTAGCTTTTTTGAAGCAAAAAGGCTTCTATCCCCAATCGAAAAAGATTTAGTCAATCCAAATTTAACCTCAAATCTGTCCAACAGCTTTTCGAACGCTTCTAATTTGTGGACTTTGGTCAATAAAACCTCGGCCGGAGGACCGCAGACTTCCGTTATATTGGGCGATAAAACTCCTCCCGAAATTTCCGCAGAGTCTGCGATTTTAGTTGATTTAACAAGCAATTCAATAATCTTTGAGAAAAATTCAAAGTTCAAAAGACCAATTGCCAGTACTCTAAAAATTATGACCGCGTTTGTTGCGCTTGAAAGAGCAAAACCGCAGGATTTGTTTACGATTTCCCAAAATGCTGCAACTGCCGGCGAAGATTTTATGGGTGTATCGGTTGGTGAAAAATATTCTTTTGAAGACCTTTTATACGGACTGATGCTTCCTTCGGGTAACGATTCCGCAATTGCGATAGCCGAAAACACGGCCGGTTCGGTTGATAAATTTGTTGATTTAATGAATCAAAAAGCCAAACTATTGGGGTTATCCGACACCAAATTTGTAAATCCGACCGGACTTGAAGGCGATGGTGAGCACTATTCAACTGCTTCGGACTTATCGGTGATTGCAAGGAATGCCTATAAATCTTTCCCCCTGCTTCAACGAGTTGTTGCCACCCCAGATTACGAAATTCCCTATTCTGATAGTCACAAATATTTATATTTGGAAAATCAAACAAACTTGTTAACCTCGTATCCGGGAGTCAAAGGATTTAAGCCTGGTTACACGCCCGAAGCAGGATTGTGTCTGGTTACAATCGCCGATATTGACGGACACGAAGTGTTGGGAATCGTTTTGGGTAGCGTAGATCGTCGTTTTGATATGACTGTGCTTTTGGACTTTGCAAAGGAAATTCTTTAAGGCGTGTATGAAACTTTTTAAATTTAATTATCTCCCCTTTTTTTTCATAGTATTAATCTCACTTTTTAAAATTATTAATATTGATCATATTCCTATTTTTTTAGACGAAGCAAACTATTTGTCAATTTCGGATAACGTAAGAAACAATCCAAGATTGGTTTTAGAAAGCATCAAAGGAGGCGTAATGCCCGGTTTTATTGTTGTTTTTTCCATATTCGAAACCATTTTTATGCCGTATGCAAATATATTAATTAGCGGGCGAATTTTTTCGATAACAATTGATTTAATAAACATGTTTTTGGTTTATAAAATTACCCGAAATTTATTCAATAATAAAATCGCTCTTTGGGCGATGATTATATATTCAATAATTCCTTTAAATTTTTTCCACTCCAGATTTATTATGCTCGAACCTTTTATGATTTTAAGCTTTTTGGGTTCTTTATATTTGTTAACTTCAATAATCAAAAAAGGAATATTTGCAAAACCAACAATTGCTTATAAGCCGGTTTTTTTATTATCCCTAACCTTGATATTGTCTTATATCGTCAAGCCCTTAACTTTAGTAAATCTGCCTGCGTTTTTTATTTTGCCTTATGTAAAACTATTCAAAATAAATTTTAAAAGTGTTTTCAAATCACAAATTCTTATTATGTTTGCTTTTTTGGTATTTTTGCTACCGCTTTTTTTGTTAATATCGAACTTTTTTGCAGGCGGTTATGCGCCAAAAAGCCCTCAAAGTTTATTGTTGACTTTAAAAGATAATTTGTTCCGGTTATATCTCTGGCTTAAGATTTATTATTCTTTTCCGATAATATTGTTTGTAGTTTTAGGTTTGGTTTATGGTCTTTATCAGAAAAATTTAAAAGCTGTTTGGCTTTTAATTTGGATTTCATCGATATTTATTTTAGTTAGCGCCTTAGGAGGGAAATATTTTTATCCAAGACATCTTTTTATATTGGGTATTCCGGTTTCGATTCTTTTAGCCTGGTTTACGTTTGAATTTGAAAAAATCCAAAAATATGTACCGATACTTGTCATATGCGCAATTTTTTTTACTTTTTTAAAATTCGATTATCAAACAATCACCAACCCTCTAAAAGCAAGCATTCCCGCAGAGGACAGATTGCAATTTTTTGAGGATTGGCCGTCAGGAGCCGGTCTAAAAGAGGCAGCAAATGATTTGAAAATGTTATCAGAACAAGAAGTTAATATATATGTCGGAGACGAGCCTTTCTTTACCTGGGTTTTGCCGAATGTTTATGGAGTCGACAGTTCAAAACTGACTGTTATTAAAAATTATACCGGGGGCGAAACCGGTCTTGATCTAAGTTTTGTAAAAGGCGGAGAAAACCAATACGTACTATTGAATCGTGAACCTTATCCGCCAAAATACTTTCAGGCAGAAGTTGTTAAAGCTTACCCTAAAGCTGAAAATCGCAGCATAATTTTATACAAATTAATTTCCAACAATTACCAAGCTTTCTAAATAAGTGATTTTTTGGTAAAATATGAGCCTGTCAATAGGTTTAAACAAAAAAGCAGATGTGCTTGCACCGATGTTTGAAAGAGGTGCTTGCACCGAGGCAAACGCCGAGGTGGCGGAACGTCAAACGTCCCAGTCGAGTTTGACTCGACGGAACCGGCCCGCCTCGACTCGCGTCTTCAGGATTAAACCGAGTCGACGCGAGGCAGGTAGACACGTATATGTTTTATACCTACATACTGTTTAATGAATCAAGTAAAAAAACATATGTAGGTCATACTGATAACAAAAAACGCAGGTTAGCTGAACACAATAGTGCAAAAGGTTTATATTCTAGAAGGTATATGCCTTGGAAAATTATTTACTCAGAAGAATTTGCAACACTAGAAGAATCAGTAAAAAGAGAAAAGTACTTTAAATCGGCGGCTGGACGTAGATGGATGAAGAAAAATTTGTTTAACAATAAGTAAATTGCCGAGGTGGCGGAACTGGTAGACGCGCACGACTTAAAATCGTGTAGAGTTAAACCTCTGTGAGGGTTCGAGTCCCTCCCCCGGCACAAGGCTCCTTTATTTATAATGTAATGAACCGGGGAGTAGCTCAGTTGGCTA
>DATCJB010000057.1:0-17550 GCA_036507455.1 Patescibacteria group bacterium
AAACCTGAATTTTCTTTTGATGAGGCTTTGGAAAAAACCGTCAATTGGTATAAACAAAATCGCAACTGGTGGAAAAAGTTAAAAGGAAAAAGTTTTAGGCAGTATTACGAAAAACAATATCAAAAAAGATAAAGACTATGCAGGATTATATTGAAGAGTCGGACATATCAGGCGTTTTTGTTATTAAAAGACCGGTTTTTGCCGACTCGCGGGGTTTTTTTAGGGAAACGTTCCGAAAAAATGAGCTTGATGACCGTTTGGGATTTTCATTCGACATTGTTCAGGCTAATCATTCACGTTCCCAAAAAGATACCCTAAGAGGACTGCACATTGCCCCCTGGCACAAATTAGTGACGGTTTTAAACGGGCTTGTTCAACAGATAGTCGTGGACCTTCGTGAAGATTCGCAAACTTTTGGCAAACACGTATCCATTCTTTTAGGAGAGGATAACTGGTCCGGCGTTTTCATCCCCAAAAATTGCGGGAACGGGTTTTTGGTTTTAACGCCTTCTGCTGATTATAATTATTTAACGAGTGAAAATTGGGTTGTGGGAAAAGAAAAATATATTCTTTACAACGATCCTGATTTGAATATACCCTGGCAGACAAACAATCCCCTCGTATCCGAAAAAGACCAATCCGGTAAATTTTTAAAGGATTTATTTCCTGCAAAAGTATTAAATGAAGGAACAAAACAATAATGAACCCAATTCCATCCTGCCGGAATTAAAAGAATCTAAAAAAATGCTTGTAATCGGCTACAATTCAATGATCGCGTCAAGATTTCTGGATTTAACAGGCGAATCCCGCGTTGTCGGCTTTGATTACCAAAACGCAAAAACCAAAACGAAATTTCCTTCCGAACAATTAAACATAGTAACTGCAACCGCTGACGAAATTAAAAATGTTTTTAAAGAATACTTAGGTGAATACGTTGTTAATTTTGTCGCCCAAACCAATGTTGATTTGGCGGAAAACGTAGGTGATAAAGACAATCCTGAAGGGTTAACTTATAAGTTAAATGTCGGGGTTGTCAAAAAATTAGCCGATGTTTGTCGGGAATTTAACATGACTTTGGTCCATTTTTCGACCGATTTTGTATTTGACGGTAAAAAAGGCCCTTACGCAGAAGATGATAAAACGGCAGCCGCAAGGAGTGACGTGGGTTGGTACGGCTGGACTAAAAAGCTGGCCGAAAGTGAATTAATGAGTTCTCAAGTTAACCACCTGATTGTCAGAACCGCGTATCCTTATCGGGCAAGTTTTGAGGGCAAGGGTGATTTTGTTAGGAATATATTAGCGGGATTTAAGAGTAAGGACTTATATCCGATGTTTGTAAATCAACTTTTAACTCCAACTTATATTGATAATTTGGCAAAAGCTCTTGATATTTTAATTAAGAACAAGAAAACTGGAATTTGGCACGTTGTCGATAATACGACTTTATCGGCTTATGATGCCGCAAGAATTATCGCTCAAATTTTCGGATTTGATCCCAATTTAGTTCCAAAAGGAGATTTGTTTGACTGGCAGCTTAAAAACGGCGACAGGGCCAAAAGGCCTCCAAGCGGAGGATTAAAAAATGATAAACTTCAAAAATATATGAAAGATTATGATTTCCAAATGCAGGACTTCCAAAATTCCCTGCAAAGTTTGAAAAAACAAATCCAAACCCAAAAGGAGGTTTCGTGACAGTTACTATAGTAGGAGCCGGTTACGTCGGTTTGGTAACGGCAGTCGTATTTAGTGAACTCGGCAATAAAGTTTTTTGCATTGATGTAGATGAGCAAAGGATAGAAAATTTAAAAAAAGGAACTCCGCCATTTTTTGAGCCGGGACTGGAAGATACTATCAAAAAAAATTTAAAGAATAAGAGACTCATCTTTACGTCTTCTTATAAAAATAGCGTACCTAATTCAAAAATTGTTTTCATTTGTGTAGGAACTCCGCCAAAAAATAACGGTGAAGCAGATTTGTCCCAGCTTTTTTCCTCGGTTGAATCGACGGCAAAAAATTTGAAGGGTTATACGACGATTGCCATCAAGTCAACAATTCCCATCGGTCACGAAGAAGAATTGGAAGAAATAGTCAGAAAAAACTCCGGCGAGAAATTCGAGTTTGCCGCTAATCCGGAGTTTTTGCGGGAAGGTTCAGCCCTTGTTGATGCGATGCATCCTGACAGGATAGTTGTCGGAACACAAAGCGAACAGGCGAAAAAAATCCTGCTCGAAATTCACGCACCAATTTCAGGTGAGAGAATTTTGACGGATATCAGGTCGGCACAACTGATTAAATATGCCTCAAATGCACTATTGGCAACTAAAGTATCCTTTGCAAATGCGCTGGCTGGTATTTGCGAATTGGTAGGAGCTGATGTTGAAGCAGTTTTAAACGGGGTTGGCGCTGACAGGCGGCTCGGCAGAATTTTTCTAAACCCCGGTGTCGGTTACGGAGGTTCGTGTTTGCCAAAAGATGTTTTAGCATTTATTTCAATTGCCGATAAATTCGGGTATGATTTTTCGCTATTAAAAGCCGTTAATCAGATAAACAGTCAGCAGCCTCAAAAGATTATCTCAAAATTGGAAAAAATCCCAAATATTAAATTGAGTGGAGCGAAAGTAGCGGTTTGGGGTCTTGCATTTAAACCGAACACGGACGATATTAGAGAAGCCCCTTCTTTAAAAATTATAAAACAACTTTTAGAAAAAGGTGCTAAAGTTGCAGTTTATGATCCTAAGGCCATGAATAATGCTAAAAAAATCTTTCCGGATTTGCTATACTGTGATAGTGCTCTTGATGCTTTGTCAGGCGCATCTGCCTTGCTTCTTGTTACGGAATGGGACGAATTTAAGCAAATTGATTTAGAAGATATTAAAAAACAAATGGTAAATCCGGTAATTGTTGACGGAAGGAATTTTTTTAATCCTAAAAGGGCAAAAGAGTTAGGTTTTATATATTTTGGAGTTGGAAGATGAGTAAAGTTAAAAATGCGTTAATAACCGGAATAGCAGGTTTTGCCGGTTCACATATGAGCGAGCTTTTGCTGGATAAAGGCTGGAAAGTCTATGGCATTGCCCGGTGGAGATCAAAAAAAGAAAATATTACCCACATCGAAAACAAAATTAATTTAGTTGAAGCAGATCTTTTAGATTCCCACTCTTTAGACAATATTACTTCTGAAATTAAGCCTGACGTTATTTTTCATCTGGCTGCACAATCATACGTACCGTCTTCCTGGATTTCGCCTTCTGTTACCCTGGAAATTAACGTTGTCGGTTCCTCAAATTTATTTGAAGCGGTCAGAAAAAATAAACTGAACTGCCCGATACAAATTGCCTGCTCTTCGGAAGAATATGGTCTTGTTAAACCGGACGAAGTTCCCGTTAAAGAAGAGAATCCGCTAAGGCCCCTGTCGCCTTATGCAGTTTCAAAAGTTGCAATGGATTATTTGGGTTACCAATATACTCAAAGTTACAATTTAAACATAATCAGAACCCGCGGTTTTAACCACACAGGCCCGAGACGCGGAGAAGTTTTTGCTGAATCTACTTTTGCCAAGCAAATTGCCGAAATCGAGAAGGGAAAGAAAGAAGCGGTCATTAAAGTCGGTAATTTAGAGGCCCAGCGGGATTATACAGACGTTAGGGATATGGTAAGAGCCTACCTTTTAGCGACCGAAAAGTGCGAAGCAGGAGAGGTTTATAACATCTGCTCGGGCAAAGCCTGGAAAATTAAAGACGTATTGAAACTGTTAATGGATATGTCAAAAGTTGCAAATATTAAAATACAGGAAGACCCTACGCGCATGAGGCCGTCGGACGTTCCGATTTTAATCGGCGACAACTCCAAATTTGTTAAAATGACCGGTTGGAAACCCCAAATACCTTTTGAAAAGACAATGGAAGATCTTCTCAATTACTGGAGGGAAAGGGTCTAAAAAAGGAGTGCGCAAAGTTGTCATTGTTATCCCCACTTATAACGAAGAAGAAAATATCGGCGATTTAATCCCCGCAATAATAAATCAGCAGCAAAAATTACCGGAATTTGACCTAAACATTTTAGTTGCCGATTCTCACTCTCCGGATAAAACGTCCCAAATCGTCACAAAAATTTCCCAAAACAATCCCAAGGTTCACTATCTCGACGTTAAAAAAAGAGGCATAGGGGTCGGTTTAATTTACGGATTTAATTTTGGCGTTGAAAAGTTGGGAGCGGATATATTAATGCAAATGGACGGTGATCTTTCCCACAATCCGAACGATATCCCAAAATTATTAAATGCCTTAAACGATAACACCGATTTGGTTATCGGATCGAGATTTGTTAAGGGAGGTTCAAATAATTTATCGCTTATCAGGCGCATATTTTCATTCGGAGCATCAATTGTAAGCAGACTATTAACGGGTTTTTACAAAGTTCACGAATGGACAACTTCGTTCCGTGCCTTCAAAGCTGATCTTTACAAAAAAATCAACGTTAATGCCATTCCCTGGCAAAAACCAAGCTTCGTATTTCAAATCGCCTTTGTCGTTGAAGCCCTAAGAGCCAAAGCCAATTTTGCGGAAGTACCGATCGTGTTTGTTGACCGAAAAAGGGGACGGTCAAAAATGAACACTTTTCGCTATATCTTTGACGTTATAGTTTACGATCTTCGCGTCAGAGCCAGACAATCGGCTATTATGATTAAATTTTTGGTTGTCGGAACGATCGGATTCTTGATAAATTCAGCCCTGTTGTACTTACTTTACGACGGAGTTTTGGGAGATTTATTTTTGCCCACTAAGGGTACATCAATGAATTTTATTTTAGGAACCCATCCGGATATAAGGTTACTTGCTTCTTCGATTATTGCCGTTGAAAGCTCAATTTTGTCAAACTTTATCCTGCACGAAAAGTGGACGTTTCGAAGACGGCCGCAAAAAGGATTTATTGGTAAACGATTTATAGAATTTAACATAACTTCGATCGGTTCACCGATAATTTCGGTTGCAACAGTAAACGTTTTAACAACGGTTTTTGGCATATTTTACTTATTCTCAAACGCAATCGGAGTACTTTTAGGACTTTCCTGGAATTATATCTGGAATACGCGGGTAATCTGGAGCGCAAAAAGTTCTAAATCGAAGCAGACTGTGGTCGATCAGTAGGTTGGGTGTTAGTTGTTATTTTTTTCAAATTCCTTCAATTCTTCCTCAAGATCATAAATTGAGCTTTTAATTGAGTCTTTGTAAACTACAGGTAAGACTTTGGTATGGATTTTGATAATTTCATTTAATTCTCTGGATTCGAGCGGAAGCAGATCATTTGTTGTTATGTTAAGTAAACTTCTGAATACTTCTTCAATTATGAATTCGATGTCTGAATGTATCTCATCTTCATCTTCAATTTCATCAGATTCCGCAAGTTCTTTTAAATCTTTAACAAAGTCTTGAAATACTTCCAATTTTATTTTGAGTAATTCAATAACTTCGTTATCAGATTTGTCGGGTTTGTCTTGTTCCTTCTTTGCCTCCTCCAGTTGCAATCGAAGTTGTTCTATTTGTTCATCTTTTAAAGAAACTCTCTGACCGAGTCCTTGAATTTGCAATCTAATACTTGCGATTTCAGAATGGACAGATTCCTGATCTTGCAGGTTTTTTTCAGAAATTCCAAGATTATTTGTCAACATCACCGGAATAATTGCTTTTTCTATGCGATCAAGTAGATCCGATTTTTGAGTAGCAAGGAGGTTTGGGTTATTTTTTATTACGTTTTGAATGTTTTTATAGACGGAAGAAGGTTCTTGTTCTCTGCCTCCAAAATTATTTTCAGGAGAATTCATAAACTTCGAGGCAGGTCGAATAATTCTAACACTTAATTTTTAATTTTCAACAACTTCTTTAATCGCTTAGAAATCCGCTGTAAATAACCTTAATTCCAAAATTGGGTAAAATTTCTTCAAATTTTTCAATTTTATTTTCCGGCACTTTTTGTATCCAGGAAAAAACTCCGCCAAGCCCGGGAAATTTTAGCGAATTATTTTCGGCATCACAATTTATTCCGGCTTCTTTGTTTATCGCCTCAAGTTGCTGCCAATCAAGCCCTTCGGGAGCCGTTAAAAAGTAGTCTTTTTGTCTCTCAATCATTGAAGCTGATTTTAATCCTGGCGATTGTTGAAGTCAAATTTATTTAAAGCCACTTTTTAAGCCAGCCTAAAGTAGTTTTGATAATTTCTTTCTGATTTTCTTCTCCTGAAAAATCATGATTTAAGTATGGCATAATCTTAAATTCCACTTTGTCTTTTAAAGCGTCTTTTATGATTTGTCCTTCTGCAGGAGGGATAATTTCGTCCATTTCTCCATAAATTAGCCCGACTGCAATTTTTAAAGATTTAATTGATTCGTTTGAGCGGTATTTTAAACTATCATTGCGATAATTTTTAGTTACTTTAAAGCCACCACTCATAAAGTATCCCTTACGATCAATTTCTAGATTCCAGCTTTTATTCCAAAAATCAATTATATCTACTGCGCGGCCCATCCATTCTACTAATAATCTAACTCTTTTATCTTTTGCAGCGTGAAGTAGTGAGATGTAACCGCCTTGGCTGTGGCCAACTAGGGCAATTTTTTTATTATTAATTTCCTTGCGTTTCCCAGTTTCGTCTATAACTATTTTAAGATCACTAAGCATAGAGGTTGTTGTTTGGTTTTCATACTCTCCATCTGAATCTCCACAACCTATAAAATCAAATCTCAATACTGCAAAACCTTCTCGGCAAAATGCTCGCGCAGCTTTGACAAAAAATCCGGTCCAACTACCTAATTTGTTTGCACCGCCTCCATGGCAAAGAATTACCAATGGTGCAGGAGTTTTGTCTGGAACGTGGAACATTCCAACTATTTGTTGACCTTCATTTATAAACGTAACTGATTCTACCTTCATATCTTTACTTGTAGCATTTAAAAAATATATGTCAAGTTTCTATCTAAACGGTGTGAAGTCGGTGATGGGGGAGATGTTTCCTATTAAGAAATTTTGCGTGAATAAGTAAATCGGGATAAGTAAAATTATAAAAGCGATTTTAAATTCACGCGATACTAAAAACTTTTCAAATGCAATCAAGACAAACGGAAAAGCGGGCAGTATGTACCGGCCGATATCAAGATGGGCGATAAATGACGATGCGATAAAAAACAAACCGACAAAGATTGCCAAATCGTAAAGTTTTTTTTGCCATAAAACAATTGCGCCTGCTGCTAAAAATAGGTAGACATAAATAATGTTCTCAAGCCAAAAAGTTCCGACCCAATATTGTTCTTTATTGAAAACAGGGAATGGCGGAAGAGTTAAGTGGATATTATCTCCTGAATGAAAATAAGCAAAAAAATCTCCGAATTGAACAAAGTACAGATAAAACAAACCTAATGCGGCGGCAATCGGAAAGGCGATTAGAGGCAACGCATAAGTAGGAAATTTAACTTTGTGATTTTTAACCAAAGCCAATAACCAGTGTCCAAAAACCGAAAATCCCAAAGCTGCAACTAAAATTACGGCGGGAGAGCGGGTCCAGACGGCAAGTGAGGCAACAATACCTGCCAAAAAATATTTACTTTTTCTTGTCAAGTAAAAAGTTGCCAAAACCAAAAAAATAAACAAAGGTTCGTTTGATCCGACGGAGCGGACGATTACCCAGCGGGCGGGGAGTGCAAGAAAAATTAAGGAGAGCCACAAGGGATCTTCGGTTAACTTAAAATCTTTGACTAAAAGATAAAATATCCAAACCGAAAGTACGCTAAAGGTTGTCGTGACTATTAACATTCCGTTCAAAAAGCCAAAAACGGGGGAGGCAAGTGCAATGAACATTGGATAAAGCGGGAAGTGTGAGGCAAAGTAAATAGGCGCAAGCCCTAAGGAAGAAAAATTTTCCTGTAAAGTTAGGGGATTATAGAAACTTTTTGCAACAGCAATATAATTTAATCCGTCGAAATTACGCCAAAGAGTTGCGACTCCCCCGCCGGGGTAAATTAAATTCCAAAAGGATTTTAAATCCAAAATGAAAGGAAGCCAAATCAAAAGAGTGGAGCCTATAGTGATAATTGCAAGAATTAATAAGTTTTTTTTGGTTTTATTATCCGGCATGTTTAACCAAAGGCGGGTTCGTTATATGTGTCTATACTTAATATACCCCAGTTTAGCCTCTATGGTAAACTGAAAAAAACGAAAATGAAACAAATTGACGGGCTTTCCTTCTTTTTTCCCGCATATAATGAAGAAGCAAATATCAACAGCACGGTCAAAAAGGCGCTTGAGTACCTGCCGGTCGTGGCTAATAATTTTGAAGTCATAGTCGTTGATGACGGTTCCAAAGATAATACCCAAAATTTAGTATCTCAAATAATTAAAACGAATAAAAATGTTAGGCTGATAAGACATCCCGTTAACAAAGGTTACGGAGGCGCCTTAACTTCAGGTTGGTATCAAAGTAAGTATTCCTGGATTGCATTTAACGATTCGGACGGCCAGTTTGATATTCGGCAACTTGACCGCATGCTCAAATATGTAGGTGAAGCAGATTTAATCATCGGGTTTAGGGAAAACCGCAAAGATCCTCTTATTCGGAAATTAAATGCCAAAGCCTGGGGAATGTTGAATAAAATCCTGTTTGGTTTAAACGTAAAAGATATAGATTGTGCGTTTAAACTGATTAAAAAAGATGTTTTTGAGAAAGTCGACAGACTTGAAACTTCTGGCGCATTTATTTCCAGTGAACTGTTAATTAAAGCAAAAAAAGCCGGGTTTAAAATAGTTGAAGTACCGGTTACGCATTACCCGAGAACTGGTGGCCGGCAAACTGGAGCAAGTTTTAAAGTAATTTTAAGAGCTTTTAAAGAGCTAATTTTGATGTACCCAAAGTTAGTGGGTAGTAAGTAGCTGGTAGTTCATAGATGTGTCAATTTGAATTCAGACTACAAACTACAAACTATAAACTATGAACAAATTTATTAGTTGGATTAAATTACACAAACTGGAATTTGCGATTATTACGTTAATTTTAGTAGTCGCTGCTTTTTTGCGTCTTTACAAAATTGACCAGTATTTGACTTTTTTGGGTGATGAGGGGCGGGACGTTTTAATTGTAAAAGCTTTGCTTGAAAGGGGAGATGTTATTTTAATTGGCCCCCCCACCTCTATAGGAAACATGTACCTCGGTCCCCTTTACTACTATCTAATGGCATTACCACTATTTGTTACCGGATTTAATCCTGTTGGTCCGGCAATCATGGTTGCTGTTTTGGGAATTTTAACGGTTTGGCTTGTGTATTTTGTCGGTAAACAATTTTTTAAAACAAATGTCGGTTTAATTGCAGCAAGCCTTTATGCTGTCTCACCGGTAAATATATTTTATTCCCGCTCTTCCTGGAATCCGAACCCTATGCCTTTTTTTGCTCTTTTGACTTTCTATTCTCTTTGGATGGCTTTTGAGAAAAAGAAACCGGTTTGGTTATTATTAACTGGAATTTCTTTGGCTTTTGCTCTGCAGATGCATTATTTGGGAACTTTATTGCTGCCGATTGTCGGACTTGTTTGGTTAATCGGATTTTTGATAAATAAAAAAGAATTAAATTCAAAAAAGTTACTTTTATTCAGTAGTTTAGGGATCATTATCTTTTTAACTTTGATGTCTCCCCTTGTCTTTTTTGACTTGCGTCACGGTTTTATTAATTACAACGCATTCAAAAAATTCTTCTTCGAAAGACAAACTACTCTTAACATCAATCCCTTAAATTCTCTAATTAGAATAATTCCGATTTTTACTAAATTTTTTGCTGACTTTTTTACTTTGAAAAAAGAAGGCTTAGGTCAGATAGTATTGGCAGTTGTACTGATCGGTTGGGTTTTAAAAAGTTTAAACAAATTAAAAAGAAGAAATTATTCTTTTGCTTATCTAATTATTTCGGTTTGGTTTTTTGCAGGAATTTTGGGGATGAGTCTTTATAAACAAACAATTTATGTTCACTACTTCGGATTTGTTAACCCGGCAGGATTTTTGCTTGTCGGTTTGGTTTTGGCCTTTTTCTATAACCGGCATTTTCTATTTAAACCAGTTATTTTTATTATTGTTTTAGGACTTATTGTTTTTAATTTAACCGATCATCCTTTTAAATATCCGCCGAACCGTCAGCTTTACCGGACCCGGGAAATCTCAAAAGAAGTAATTGCGGCTGCAAACGGTCAGGAATACAATTTTGCTTTAATCGCAAAAAATAATTATGATGCAGCTTATCAATACTATTTAGAATTATATGATTTTAAACCCCAACCGCTTGACGACAAGCATCCGTCAACCCTTCAATTATTTGTTGTTTGCGAAGATCCGGTTTGTGAACCGGTAGGTCATCCCAAACAGGAGATCTCCCACTTTGGCTGGTCTAAAATTGATAAAGCTTGGGATTTTAACGGCGTGAAGTTGTTTAAATTAATTCCTAACCCCAGCGGAAAACCAAGTTAAGAATATGAAATACGATTTATCGGTAGTAATCCCGACTTATAACGAGGCTGACAAGATTGAAAACACTGTAAAATCAGTTTTTGATTATTTAAAAAGTAAAAATATTAGAGGAGAGGTCATAATATCCGATGATTGTTCAACAGATAATACTGTTGGGTTAGTAGAAAAACTTCAAACTAAAAATTCCGATTTAAAACTTGTAAAAAGCGAGAAAAATTATTTTAAAGGCTGGCCTGTCAAAAACGGAATGTTAAAAGCAGACGGCAAGATAGTTTTATTTGCTGATGCGGACTTAGCAACTCCGATTAAAGAAGCAGATAAATTACTTGACGCGATAGATCGTGGGAGTGACATTGCGATAGGATCAAGAATTCACGAAAGTTTTGATTTAAGATCCAGCCAGCCGTTTTACAGAAGAATTTTAGGAAAAATGTTTGCGAAATTAAAGAGTTTTTTGATTCCCCAGATAAAAGATTCACAAACAGGATTTAAAATGTTTAAAGGGGAAGTCGCAAAGGTTTTATTTGAAAAACAAAAAATTAAAAATATTATCTTTGACGTCGAAATTTTATATATGGCAAAAAAATTAAAGTATAATATTGCCCAGGTGCCGGTTGACTGGAATTACGGGGGCCAAACAAGAATGAAAATATCGGCTAAAAATGCAATTTCTACAATTATCAGTCTGGTTAAAATTTGGTTCTATCACAAAAGTTTAAAATAATAAATGAATTTGCTTAAAATTTATAAAGAAGAAATTTTAATCTGGTCGGGACTAATTATCGTTTTTGGTTTAACAAGGTTGGTTAGTTTAACTATTTTGCCTGTTTTTGTCGACGAGGCAATTTATGTAAGGTGGTCACAAGTCCTTTGGAATGATCCCGCTAACAGATTTATACCTTTAACTGACGGTAAACAGCCTTTATTTATGTGGCTTGCCGCGCCGTTAACGCAAATTTTTACCGATCCCCTATTTGCTTCGCGGTTAATCAGTGTGATCGCCGGATTTTTTGGGATGGCTGGAATGTTTTTGATTGGCAGGGAATTGGCAGACAAGAGATTTGGATTTTTTGCTTCGCTATTATATGTTTTGACTCCATTTATTATTTTTTATGATCGGTTAGCGGTCCCTGATGGATTACTTAGTTCGTTTGGAGTTTGGGCGCTATACCTGTCGATTTTATTGGTCAGGCGATTACGGCTTGACGTGGCCTTAATCTTAGGTGCCATTATCGGTTTTGCAACTTTAACTAAAACCCCCGGATTTTTCTATTTAGCGTTGCTGCCGACAAGTCTTTTACTTTTTAAATTTAAAGAAAAAAACAGTAAATATAAATTTGCGAAACTAATATGTCTTTGGGCTTTGGTATTTGTAATTTCTTTTGGAATGTATAATTTGTTGAGACTTTCACCCTTGTTTTATTTAATATCCCAAAGACAGCCGGATTTTGTTTTTTCTTTTGGTGAAGTTTTGCAACATCCATTCGATCCGTTTATCGGACGCTTGATTGAAATATTTTTCTGGCTTGGCCAATATTTAACCTGGCCGATTTTTATAATGTCAATTACCGGATTTTTTCTGTTTGCCAAAAGCCGGGTGCGTTTGGCTTTATATATACTCGCCTGGTCGCTTTTACCGCTTTTGGCAGAAGCTCAAATTGCCAAAGGTTTTACGCCCAGATATTTTATTTTTACCGTTCCCCCGCTGATTTTGACAGCAGGCTATTTTCTTGTGAGAATTTTTGATGCAAATTTAAGATCGTTTAAATTGGTTATTTTTGCACTATTAATTCCTGCCGTTATTTTTGATTTATTCCTGATATTAGATCCTCAAAAAGCGGCGATTCCGCCAAAAGAAAGAAGCGGTTATTTGGAGGAGTGGTCAAGCGGATATGGAATTGCCGAAATTGCAGATTATTTAAAAACACTTCCTGTTAATCAACCGGTATTAGTCGGAACCGAGGGATCTTTTGGAACATTACCTGACGGGTTAATGATTTATTTGACAGAAAATCAAAATATTACCGTAGTTGGTATGGGTCAACCGGCGGCTATACACAAACTGCCGCAAACTTTAATTGATAATGCCAAAGACAAGCCCGTATTTTTGGTGGTTAACAAAAGCCGAATTAATAATCCGGATGATTCCCGACTGGAACTGGTTGCCAGTTATCCTAAGGCAATGAATCAGGAAGGTCTTAGGGATTCTTTATTGTTTTTTAAAGTTAAAAGCATCGAAGAAAATAATACTTCCAAACCTTAGTAGACGATTCTGATTCTAGGATTGTCAATTGTGGCCAGATTGCCGTTTAGAGAATGAATTTGAACTCTTAAGGTAAGTTTTCCGGACAAAAAAGTTAATGATCCGGATTCTATGAAAGTTGAAGTTAAACCCCGATATTTCAAGTCTGATCCCTGAACTCCGACTGAATGCGTAACGTCAAAGATTCGGGCGAACGTGTCTCTGTCTGTCGCGTCTGAAGTTAAATTGGCTTCAAAATAAAAAGCTTTGGCGCCGGGAAAATTGGCAGCATCAAAGATAAAGTCACTGCCGGCAAGATCAGTCCAGTTAGTACTAATTGTTGAACCGTTAACTCCAAAATTAAGGTAACCGACTTTAGGCTGTGTCTGGCTTGTTGTCGCTGTCGTTTGGGAGGTCGTTTTAGGGATCGAAGACTGGATTTGGTCAATTTTTTTATTGACTGCAGAGATGCTGGCTTCAATCAATTTGAGACATTCCAAACCGCATTCCTTGGTAATTATTTCCGTTGCATTATCAGAAAGATTAATTGGAGTTAAGTTGCTTTCGTTTGAAATTTGCGAGCTTTGACCTTGTTTGCCTAAAATTTTGTAATTTAAGAAAGCCACATTTGCAACGATTGCAACTGAAAGTACGGCGATAATCAGCTTGAGGGCAGTAATGTGCATTGCTTGTTTGAGTGTAGCATAAGCCTAATTTAAGCAGCAATTTATGCTACAATTTAAACGATAAACAATGGCTGATCAAGTGTCTTCAGATTTGAGATTTTCCACATTAAAGCAAAGAGTAATAAGGGGATTTTTTACCTTAACTTTCCGAAGAGTTGCGCTTTTCGGTATAACTTTTGCCGTTATTAATTTAATTTTACCCCGTGTTTTTCCTCCGGAAACCGGAATAATCGGAATTTTAAATATTGGAAATTCAATTTTGGCCTTTTTTCAATTCTTTTCCGACGTCGGACTTGCGGCTGCTTTAATTCAAAAAAAGGAGAGCGTATCTCAACAGGATTTAAAAACCACTTTCACGGTTCAGGAAATTTTGGCGATTTTATTGACCGTTGTGATGATTATTACGGCACCTGTAATATCTAATTTTTATAATTTAGGTGAGTCGGGAATTTGGTTTATCAGAGCTTTAGCAATTGGTTTTTTCCTGACCTCTTTAAAGATTATACCGTCAGTTTTGCTGGAAAGAGAACTTCGTTTTCAGCCTCTGGTTACCGTCGAAATTGTTGAAACGGTACTTTTCAACACGATTTTACTTGTTGGTGCTTTTAGGGGATTTGGATTATACAGCTTTAGCGCTGCAACCGTTATCAGGATGTTGTTTGGAGCAATAACACTGTATTTGATAACTCCCTGGAAGATAGGCTTTGGACTTGACAGGGCTTCAATTAAATCTTTGCTTTCATTTGGAGTACCTTATCAAACGACACAATTCTTGGCACTCATCAAAGATAGGGTTGTACCTCTTTTTGTTGCTAAATTGGTCGGAACAGTCGGTTTAAGTTACATAACCTGGGCACAGGCAATAGCTTTTTTGCCTCTGGAGTTTGTAACTATAATGTTAAGACTTACATTCCCGACTTTTTCCAGACTTCAGGATGATAAAGTTAAGGTGGGTATCGCGATTGAAAAGACGCTCTTTGCAACGGCTCTTTTTTTATATCCGGCTCTGGCCGGAATATTAGCTCTTTCTCCAAGTTTAGTCAGTGAAGTTGTTTCGGAAAAGTGGAAACCGGCCCTGCCGTTAATTTACTTATTCTCTTTCTCAACCTTTTGGGCTTCCATTTCAACAACATTCACCAACGCTTTAATTGCTCTTGGTAAAGTTAAATGGACGCTGTATTTAATGGTAATGTGGACGGTTTTAACCTGGGTTTTAACTCCACTTTTGACCATTAAGTACGGTTTTATGGGTGTTGCGATTGCTTCGGCTATTATTTCGTTTACTTCTATTGCAACAATTATTATTTTTAAGAAGTTTGTTAATGTTGCAATATTTAGATCAATCACAAAGCCGGTAATTGCCTCGATCATTATGGGAGTTGTCTTGTTTTTTGTTTCGGAGCGATTGGTAAACAGTACGATTACTTTATTTTTAATGATTCCAATCGGAGCCGTTTTATATTTCGGACTTATTTATTTATTGGACAGAAAAAAAGTTATTGAAGAAATAAAAGGAGTATTGAGTGCGATTCGTTAAAGTAATTCTGCTTGTTTTGTTTTCCATATTAATTTTTCCTAAGGTAGCCGATGCTGCGGAGAATTCTTTTGTAACGATCGTTAATCCCGTAAGAGGTGAGGATTTCTGGACCCACCAGCACCAGGTTTTAGATACCGTTAAAAAACAATATGAAGTCATTTCAGAAAATAATTTGGCTTCTACCTGGATTTTAAGGTTTGATGCATATAACAATAATGAAATTGCCGGTTATTTTAAAAATTTACCTCAAAATCAGGAACTTGGCATATTTTTTGAAGTAACTCCCGCTTTAACAAATACGGCCGGGGTTAATTACAACGAGTCCGGTTCCTGGCACAGGGCAAGAAGCGTTTTTTTAACTGGGTATTCCGTTGAGGATCGTTATAAGTTGATTGATACTGCGTTTGGAAAATTCAAGAACACTTTCGGCTATTATCCAAAATCCGTCGGAGCCTGGTGGATCGACGCGAACTCTTTGGGTTATATGCGGTCTAAATACCAAATAACCACGAATTTAGCGGTTGCCGATCAATTTTCAACGGACGATTATCAGGTTTGGGGAATGCCGTTCTCAACTGCTTTTTATCCTTCCGCTAAAAATGCTTTAGTCCCGGCTCAAAGCAGCGAAAACAAATTAGGACCGGTTACGATTCAATGGGCCCAAAGAGATCCTTACAATGGTTATGGTCCGGGAGTTCAGGAATCGACATATTCGGTTCAGGCAAATGATTATCAATCCTACCACGACCTTGGAATTTCTTATTTCGAAGAATTGTTTAAAATTTATGCAATTCCTAACTTTTATAACCAGTTTGGTCAATTAACGGTTGGTCTGGAGAATGATTTTTCCTGGGATGATTTTGGAAATGAGTACACAAAGCAAATTGAATTTGTCTCTCGGAAAAGGTCTGAAGGGATCACGAACGTAGTTTCAATGCAAAATTTTGCAAATTGGTACATTTCAAAATTCCCGGAAATTTCTCCTGCGAATTTAATTTATTCTGATGATCCGTTGGGAAGTGAAGGAAAGGCTATTTGGTTTAGTAATCAATATTACCGGATAGGTTACTTTTATCACCCCGAACTTTACGGTTCCGCAATCAGAGACTTAAGATCATACGACGATTCACAAGAGGAAGAATGTTTTAAAAAATCCTGTGAAGTTATAACTCTTGCTAAAACGATTTCTCCTCCGTTGGATGAGGCGACTTACAATAACCGTTGGACTCTGGATGAAAAAAGGGTAAGCGATTTCAATATTGAGCAAAATGACAATAAAATAAAAGTTTCTTATTTAAATGCTGCGGGTAAATTAAGGACTTTAGAGTTTGCTCCACGAGATTTATTTATTGACGGTCAGGGCTTGACCATACCTCAGGCCATTTTAAACGTTTTAACTTCCGAAAGCGGTAAGGTGAAAGTAAATTCCGATGTTTTTAGTTTAAAAGTAAATTTAGATCTTATTAGTTTATTATTTAATTTTGGAAAGTTTACGTTATTTTCATTGTTGTTTTTTGTTTTACCCGGAGTTTTTGTTTTAAATTTTTTAAAAATTAATCTTTCAAAAATTAACAGGTTAGTTTTGGGAACAATTTTAGGGATTGTAATTTTTACTCTTTTAAATTATTTATTTTCATGGATAAAACTAACTCTTGTTGCAAATTTAATCATTGTTTTATTGGGAATTTATCAGCTTTTTTTATCCCGAGGTAATTTCAAAATTCCCAAAATTGACTTTAATTTAAGACTTGTAATCATATTTTTATTAATTTTGGCGGGTTCTGCGAGTCAGCTGGCTACCGTTGTCAAAAGCGGTCTGGTATACGATTTTGGATTTGGTTTTTGGGGACCGAACGGGCACGATGCTATTTGGCATTTGTCGTTAATTGAAAATTTGGCCGGGAATTTTCCACCTCAAAATTCGATTTTGGCCGGAGAACCACTTACAAATTATCATTACTTTTACGATCTTCTTTTAGCCAAGGCTAAAGTGTTGACCGGAATTTCTGCAAACGATTTATATTTCAGATTCTTTCCGCTGGTTCTTTCTTTACTTCTGGGACTAACAACTTTTAAATTGACAAAAAAAATGAGCGGTTCGTTTGTAGC
Organism: Patescibacteria group bacterium; assembly: GCA_036507455.1. Taxonomy (GTDB): domain Bacteria; phylum Patescibacteriota; class Microgenomatia; order Curtissbacterales; family DATCJB01; genus DATCJB01. Next base: position 17,067 of record DATCJB010000057.1, read on the forward strand.
TTCGATTTTGGCAACGTTTTTGATTTATTTTGGCGGCAGTTGGGGATGGGTTGTAAGTTATTTTAGAAACGGTGATTTTGGAGGCGAGTCGATGTTTTGGGCAAACCAATCTATTTCGTATTTGTTAAATCCTCCTTTTGCGATTTCCGTTGTCATATTTCTTGCCGGGTTAATGTTATTTAAGACGTACATCGATGAGAAAGATAATAGACTGATAATTCCGATTAGCATACTTTGGGGAAGTTTAATTGAATTTAAAGCCTATGCCGGTGTGCTGGTTCTTGGTTCGTTGCTTATCATTACCTTTTGGGAAATATTAAAGCATCAAAAAACCTTCTATCTTAAATTACTTATTCCAAGCGGGTTAATTTCATTGATTGTTTTTTTACCGAATAACTTCGGATCAACTAATTTGTTTGTTTTTGAACCGTTCTGGTTTGTTAACACAATGGCCCAATATCAGGATCGCTTAAACTGGGTTAGA
>DATCJB010000058.1:0-2594 GCA_036507455.1 Patescibacteria group bacterium
CAAAGATCAACTTACCGCTTTCTAGTTTCTTTTTGGTCACAATCCTGGCTGTTTTGGTTTTTATTAGGATTGTTACCTACTTGCCATTAAGCTTAGAGGATGGCCAGGTTAAATTAATTGGCAAAATTACCACCGAGCCGCGGATTTTTGGCACGACTCAATACTTCAGGATTGAAAATTTAAGCGTCAAAACCGGTACCGAAGTCAACTTAGAAAAAGGAGACAGGGTTAAATTAAGCGGAATAAGCCTTGATAATCAAATTGCATTTCCCAAAATTGAAATAGTTGATAAAAATAAAAGTCAAATTTCCAAGTTCAGAAATTATCTGGCCGGCAAAGTTAAAAAACAATTGCCAAGTCCGTATTCGGATTTAATTTTGGGCATGGTTTTGGGAATTGACAGTCTGCCCGGCGTCGCCAAAGAAAATCTGCGCAATGCCGGAACGATTCACGCAGTCGTGGTTTCGGGCCAAAACATAACATTGCTTGCAGGTTTGGTTTTGGGACTGGTTGGCTTTTTGAACCGAAGACTTGTTTTGGTTTTGGTTATCGGCTTGGTATTTTTCTATTCATTTTTGACCGGTTTTGCGCCTCCGGCTGTTCGGGCATCTTTAATGGCCTCGATTGCTTTTTCGGGGCAAATATTCGGCCGTCAAACTTACACAATCCTGGTTTTAGTTATAACGGGTTTAGTAATGCTGATCTTTTCGCCCCAATTGCTTGGAGATCTATCTTTTCAGCTTTCTTTTGCAGCCACTTTTGGCATAATAGCCGTTGCACCGCTAATTTTGGGTAGGTTCAAATTTTTACCGAAGTTACTCGCTGAAGGAATTAGCATTTCACTGGCCGCTTATTTGATGACCTTGCCGATTTTGGGATTTTCCTTTAATCAGGTTTCTCTGGTTGGAGTTTTGGCGAATATTTTTGTCTATCCGATGCTTGGTTTGTGTTTGATTTTGTCTCTTTTGGCAACTTTGTTTGCTCCGATTCCAATTTTAGGCATGGTTTTTGCCTATTTGGCACTTTTTCCGCTGTGGATCTTTTATCAGATTTCGGCCTTTTTTGCCAGTCTTCCCCTCGCTACTCTCGGGGTAAACCTCTCATCGGCCTTAGTCTGGATTTATTATATTGTTTTAGGAATTCTTCTTTTAACTTTACAAGGTGTTAAATTAAGGTTAAAAACGAGTGCCAAATAAATTTAAAATCACAATTTTCTTTGCAGGGTGTTTAATTTTTTTGATTTTGGCCTTTGTTTTAGGCCGGCCTGATCAAAAATTGCATCTTATTATTTGTGATGTGGGCCAGGGAGATGGAATTGTAATAATCACGCCTTCCGGCAATCAAATTCTGGTTGACGGCGGGCCGGACGGTTCACTTTCAGCCTGTCTGGGTAAAAAAGCGGGATTTTTTGATAAAAAGGTCGAACTTTTGGTTTTGACTCATCCCCAGGCCGACCATATGGACGGGTTTGCAGGCGTATTTGATTCTTACAAAGTTGAAAACGTACTTCAAACTTCCGCAGATTCTAAAAGTGAAAATTTTTTAAGGTTCAAAAATAGTTTGAAAGAAGAAAAACCCAAAGTAATTGAAGCTAAAATCGGTCTAAAAATAAGTTTAGGGGGTGGGGCGGTTTTGCAAATTTTATGGCCGGATACAAATATAGTAAAATCTGCCAGAGACCTAAATGATACTTCCATTGTTGCCAGGCTTGTTTTTGGCCAATTTTGTGCCTATTTAACCGGGGATATAACAAAAGAGATGGAATTGGCAATTTTGTCCAAGCTGAAAAAGTGTCCGGTTTTAAAGGTTGCCCATCACGGATCCAATACAGGTACATCCGAAATCTTTTTGAGTGCAATTGAATCTGAATTGGCATTAATTTCAGCCGGTGAGAAAAACCGTTTTGGTCACCCCCACAAGGAAATCCTTGAAAGGCTTGAAGCTAAAAAAATTAAAGTCTTAAGAACCGATCGGAATGGTACGATTGAGGTTGTAAGTGACGGGAACAGCTACCAGGTTGGGACAGAGAAATAGATATTAGATGATAGATGTTAGATAATAGACTGGTAACGAGGAAGGCAAGCTTGTCGCTTACGGGGATTTTTGATTCTATCCATATTCTATAATCTATAATCTAAATATGCGCAATAACGCTTGGCTAATTCAAATTTTAGAAGATATCTACAAAAATTACTTTAGCGACGTGCCGCAAGTTAATCCGATCAAGATTCAATTCTCCAGGGCAGCTAAATTCAGGTTCGGTTCAATTCGACTTGTTAAAAAAGGCATTTTCCAGCCTAAAGGGGAACAAACCAGCTTGATTTTGGTTAGCGGGATGTTTAAAGACGAATCTATTGGGGAAGATGTGATTAAGTGTACAATAGCCCACGAGCTTGTTCACTATGTCCACGGCTTTTCGTCGAATTTGCCAAGGCGTTTTTCCTACCCCCACCAGGGAGGGATAATTAACAGGGAACTTCGCCGAAGAGGACTGACCAATTTGATAGTTGCTTATAAGAAATGGCTTAGAGAGTATCGAACGGAAGTGAGTAGTTCGTAGCAAGTAGTTCATAGAAAAAAACAACTATGAACTC
>DATCJB010000059.1:0-6782 GCA_036507455.1 Patescibacteria group bacterium
TCTTTTCAGAAAGCAGCAGGGAAGGCCAGCTTTACATTCGTCCCCAGGAATCCCATTCGGAAAGAACAATTCCTCTTAACCGGGCAGCTGAACTTGCTCTAAAAAGATATCTTTCACACCGTCCGCAGCCTAAAAAAGCAGCTAAAAATCCGGCCGATGAGTATTTATTCATTACCAAAACCGGTCACCAATTGTTAATCAGAAATATCCGAACCGCAATAGACCGGTATTTCAAAAAAGCCGGAATCAAAGACGCTAAAGTCAACGACCTTCGCCACACCTGGGTCACCCACCACCTAACACAAGGGGCATCATTAATTTTAGTCTCAAAATTAGCCGGCCACAAACGATTGTCCACTACCGAAAAATACTTAAATCTAATCCAGCCGGAAAGAAAAGAAGAAAAGACCAAACTGGAAGAATTGTAACATTAAAATTCGAAATTCGAAGTCGAGTCTGACTCGACGAATCACGAAATTCCATAATTCGTATCCATTAGTATATTGGTATCGATTCTAATATACGTATTCATACTAATAATGCTAATCGGATTTCGACATTCGAGTTTATCATTGATCCTTCTTCTTGGACCCGAAAAAATCACCGACAAACCCAAGAAGCATCACAATTCCAATAGGAATCAAAAAAGGCCGCCAAAACGGGGCAAAAATTATAATTACTATCAAAACTATGATAATTAGTGCAAATAGTATCTTTAGGTTCATGATCAATGATCCATTCTTAAATCCAAAACAATATAATTTTTAATATCAGCCTTCGTATTTGACGAATCTGATATATGTCAGCCTCCAGTAAGCTGGATCTGACGTATATATCACACAAAGTGGTGATATATATCAGAATGCGAAGCATTGCTGATATTAATTTTTAAAATTTAATCATTTAATTTTCAATGTAAATTTCAAATTTAAAATTTCAAATTATTTTCACAAATGCTTTTTCCTATAAAACCAAAAACCTAAAGGTATCGTCATCCAATAGTTAAATAATCTAAACATTAAAGTTACCGTTACCGCAACTTCAAAGGGAACTTTTAGGGAATTTAGCGTTAAAATCATAGCCGCTTCAAACGAGCCGATCCCTCCGGGAATCAAAGAAATCGTATTCAAAAAGACCGCAAAGACCAAAGCAACTAAAACCACCTGATAACCAACCGACACGCCAATCGAGGCAAAAATCAAAAAAATCGTAAAACTATCAAAGAGCGGCATCAATAATTGCCAAAAACACATCACCAAAAACTTTTCCTTCTTTTGCCAAACTACTCCCCGTCCGTTGGCGACGTCTTCAATGTTTTGGGTTACTCCATCAGTCGGGATTTTATGTTTGAAGACAAAACTGCTTATTTTTAAAATTTGTCTGACGACTTTTTCCAGAATTGCTTTACGCAAAAGAATGAAGAATAGCACAAACCAAAAAACGGTAACGGCAGTTAATGTTAAAACCAATAACCCCACCTGCCACTTTTGTAAATTTTCGGTAAAGGACAAAAAGATCGCACTGCCAAAAAGCAGTACCGAAAAAACGACAAATGAAGAAAGTACTTCAATCACCGAAATGAGGGCAGCCTGACCGATCGGCAAACCTCTCTTTTTAAAATCGGTAATCAAATAGGCATTGTCGGACATTCCCAAGGACGGAAAAACCCTGTTAATAAATAGCGCCACCAAAACCGTATTTAAAACTGATTTGACGCTTTCTTTTTTGCCAAAAAGAGAAAGGGCAGTTTGATAAACTTTGGCTTTAAAAACGTAGACAAAAAGTTGGGTCAGAAGTGCCAGAAGCAAATAAAACGGGTTGGCGCTTTTGATTAAATTAACAATTTTTTCAAGTTCGGAAAAACCCAAAAAAATCGTTGCAACAACGGCAAAAGCGATTAAAATAAGCAAAAACCTAGACCAGGCGCCGGATTTTTTCACCTTAATTAGTTAGTGTAGCCTAAACGGAAGTTTATGACAATTTCATTCTCTGTTTTTAGCTAACTTCAATCATAATTACCGACATATCATCAGGCTTCGCCCTGAAGAGATCTGTTTTCGAAACTTCAAAAGCTTTGTTTACAAGTCTTTCGGCGGCATTTTCGCCGGCTGCTGTGTCCCTTATATCGCTCGTTCTTAAGTTATCGTGCACGCCATCCGAGGTTAGGATAATTTTATCTCCCTTTTTTAATTCCTCACTGTACAAATGCACATTTAATTTTTCGCCCGAACCAATATTTTGGGTAATTTGATTTTTTTGACGAAAAACTGCATAGTCATATTTGTCCAAATCGTCTCCGTTTGTATCATCAAATCTCTGACGATCCACCAATGGGATAGTACTGTCATCCTCGGTAATTAGCCTCAAATTTCCTTCTCTTAAAAGATAGGCCCTGCTGTCTCCTACACTCGCTATTACTGCTATTTTTCGCTCCTTGCCGACTATCTTCAGGACAACAGCGGTTGTTCCCGATCGGGGAACTTTCTTATTAACCTGTTTGGACGCATCACCCAAAGCTTTAATCATCTCCGCCTGTACTTTAGCCAAATCGGCAGTCTCTTTTAATTTCAAAATACGCTCGGTTATCACTTTACAGGCCAGATTACTTGCCTCATCTCCCGCATCCAAACCGCCCATTCCATCCAAAACAATTGCGAAACCCGCTTTTTGATCAAAAGCAATTGCGTCTTCGTTACGCTCGGGATGTCTTAAACTTGCCTCGGAAGCAGAGCTGATTTTGAAAATAAGATTTTCCCTTCCTGCTTCGAATCGATTTGACTCTGGCGGATTGGAATCGATCATTTATCAAAAAAATAACTTAAAAGCATCCCAGAAAACAATTTTAGTGAATCACACCTCAATTTGTGGTAAAATCAGCTTACTTTTTCGGGTCTGTAGCCCTGCCCTGCTCTTACCGAGTCGTAGACCGGCAGGCAGGTCAGTGGCAGAGCACAATTCTTCTTTTTCGCAGAAGCGAAAAATATCGCTTTTTGCTTTAGCAAAAAGGAAGATATATCTTGTTTCAGAGGACTCGTAGTTTAACGGCAAAACGGGACTCTTAAAACTAAATAATTGTGGGTCCATAGCTCAGCGGTTAGAGCACCACTCTTATATGAGGAGAAATTGTAAATAAGGGCCATTAGCTCAGCGGTTAGAGCACCACTCTTATAAAGTGGGGGTCCTTGGTTCAAATCCAAGATGGCCCACAATTTCTCTCATATTTCTGATTGCTAGCAATCAGTATTAAAGTGGGGGTCCTTGGTTCAAATCCAAGTGGACCCACCAAAATTATTTAGATATATCAGATCACCTAGTGATGCTGATATAAAGTCTTAACGAAGGTTCGACTCCTTCCGAGCCCACCTAGGCAGTAAGATAGATGAGCAAGATTATTCCTGCGAATATAAGATCGATGTCGATGGCTTGCACTGATAGCGAAACTTTAGTTGAGCTAGAAGTGTTCGATCTCATCCAGACCCACAAAACATTTCTGATACTTCATCAACTTCGTTGATGTATTAAACACCAGATCCTAGGTTCAATCCCTAGCACGTCCACCCTTTCTGATATCCCGTTCCCGACAAGCAAACCCGCTAAAATATTGACAACCTGTACCAAAAAGTCTATAAACCTTGCATATGAGTCAGGAACTGGAAAAACCCGAAATAAACCAAGCTGAACAATTACTTGCTCAAATAAATGAAATTCCCCTCGCAGCAGTTTTAGTTGATGCTTTCCGGAAGAACTCCAATCCTGTGAGTTGGACAACTAATAATAAGGGTCATAAAAATTCTATAATTGGTGAAATTAAAACGAAGCAAAACATTAATGATACCCGCACCTTAGTTATCGAAAAATTTTCCGATGATCAGGCCAGACTGCATATTTACACACAAAATTATCAGGTTGAAGAAAATCCCTGGGGCGATGCCAGTTTCCTAGCCGGAATAGTAGATTTTGGACAAGCGTCCCAATTCACTTTCGGCATCAGTTTGTGTTTTAAAGCGGGCTACTTTTATTTACCAAAGAGAGAAATGGCTTGGTTATTTAGAATCGTTGCAGAAATTGCAAACCGATCTTCAGAAATTTATGACCCGATCGGCCAACAACCTCGTTTTTGGAAATCGCTTTAATTTATTTAGTGTTGCAGTTTGCCGATCCGGAATCTTTGAAAGTTTGTCCCTCAACCGGAAGAAAGCGGAAATCGTAGGAATTTTCCTTTAGTGTTAATTCTAAAACTCCGTAAGTTAAAGCGTTGACGATTTCACTATTTGGCTCTAATTCTTTAATTTGATATAAAGACCTGCCGCCGGTACCGGCAATAAATTGCCGAATACCGTTTTGTTTTGCGAATCTCTCGTAGTGGTGATCGTGGCCTGATAAAACCAAGTCTGCACCATACTGGGCTAAAGTCTGCCAAATTGCTTCCATTTCCAAATCGTCACCGTGTAATCCGGATGAAAATCTGGGACTGTGCCAATAGGCTAAAATACACGATTTCTCGGTTTTGGCAAGATCATCTTGAAGCCACAACAATTGTTTTGACCCTTTGGAGCAATTTATAAATTGGCAATTTGAATTTATGGCAACTATGTGCCAATTTCCCTGATCAAAACTATAATATCCTTCTCCTCTTTTACCAGCCGGTCCATCCAAAATACCAACACCGTTAAAATAATCAAAATAACCGGGAGCGTTTTCGGTTCTGCCGTATTCGTGATTTCCAACGGCCGGGCGGGTTATTGATTTTAATTCTCCCCATGTCGAATCGTAATATTTTTGAAAGTTTGTCAATTCTCCCTCCTCGTATTGAAGATCTCCCAAAACCAAAACCGCATCCGGATTCAATGATTTAGCCAAATTTGCCGTTTCCGATTGGAAACAAGTCGCCGTTGCCTTAGTATCATTACAGGCAATATCTCCAACAGCTACAATTTTGGGGTAGTTGTTGTCAATTTCAAAATCTAAATCCTTCCCTGCTTGATCACTTTTGTCGCTTACCTGATTTCTATTGCCGTCAAAACCAATGACTGCCAAATATCCAACCGCTCCAAGTAGTATTAGAACTATAAATAATCTTGTCATTTGATTTGTAAATGATACTACAAATTCATCCCTTTTTGACTGGAAATTTGCTTTTTGCTAAACTTCACCCAACCGCACGTTAACACGTACGCTAACTAGCCCAGCAGCAAGCTGGAGAAGGAGGAAGCTAAATGGAGCTCATTCTCTTCGGGATCCTCTTGATGGCTGCTGCGTTCACCGGCAGCTTCATCTGGATTAAGGTGAGCAAGATTGGCGAGCTGGATGTTGGAGGCGCATTCGATGACCTGGTGTGGGGCATATTGTTTGTCTTCTTTCTAGGTATAGGGGCAATTGCCATCCTCGCCGGTCTCATCACCGAGATCACTTAGCCCGGCGGCAAGCTGGAGGAAAGGAAGTAAATTGTGCCCGAGTTGAGGGACGTCATCGCAATTTCTGGGATCATCGTATTGGCAGTGATCATTGCTTATCACCTGATCCCTGATGAAATCAGGAAAAGGAGATAGCTGTTCCTGCAAAGCAGGGTTACAAGGCGTTTTGGATGTAGTGGAAACAAGAAGAAAAAGTGAATAAGTCGCAAATCGCTGCGGCCCAATTTTACTTATTTCTTATCCTCTGCTTCCAGGACGCCTTTTCTTTTGGGAAAATTTAATCACAAAATGGAATCATAAAGCGGGGTGATGGTCTTCAAATAAACCCAAAAAGGTACAACATAATCCAAAATCAAAAGAGCAAAGCAAACAAAAAGATAATTTTTTGCCAACTCCCCATCCTTATTAAACTTTCCCTTTATAAAAAACCCAAAAATGAATTGACCAATTCCCAAAATGATTGTCAGCCAAATTAATCCTGATGCATTGGTTTGGATCATTTTGGGAGAAAATTCTCGGATGACGGTGTTAACTTGCGGCAAAACGTAAAAATTGAAAAAGATGCCAAAAATTATTAATGACGCTCCGAAAAGACGGCTTAAGCTGGCAAGCCATCGGTGACGGGATTTATCTTTCCACAGTAAATAGAAGGCTACCGGCGGGAAAAATGCCAAAAAGAGCAAAATTACCCAAGCAGCGGTTTTTTTCTTTTGAGGAGCTTGAGCCTCATTTTGAAATTGGGAGAGGTTAAAAGTTTCTTCCTGCACTAACTCAACCATAAATTAACTTACTAAGAATTTCAATTTACCATAAACTATGAACTATGAACTTAAAGCCTTGCTCTTTGTGTTATCTCGGCATCAACTATCTCAATCGGACGGCCGTAGCGGAGACGGGATAGTTGTTTGACCATCTCCATAATTCGGTCGTTTTTAACGTCCTGCGATAAATCGCGGGTAGTATCCATCGAAAACGGCGGTACCGGTTCGTTAGCAACAATTGTTTTCATATACGTTTGAAATCTCTCAACATTAATCAAATCCGATTCGTTAAATGTCGGCTGATATTCGTGCTGCAGGTAATTTGCGTCAGTCACGCCGACTCTGAAAGAAACAATCGTTCCGATGTTGCCGAAAACCGCGTTTTTGACTTCTTCCTCAATTTGACCGATGAACTGATTGGCCACGATCAAATTCAGCCTGAATTTTCGCGCTTCTGACAAAATATCGGCAAACGTTTCGGTCGCAAAATTTTGAAACTCGTCAACGTAAAGGTAAAAATCTTTTCTCTGCGCTTCCGGCATATCCTGACGGGACATCGCTGCAATTAATATTTTCGGAACCAGTACAAGTCCCAAAAAGTTCGAGT
>DATCJB010000060.1:0-7110 GCA_036507455.1 Patescibacteria group bacterium
TGGGTGTTAGTTTAAAATCTTTTTTATCTTAAACCTAAAACCTAATCCCTCAAACCTATCACCTAATTTACGGCCGGGACTAACCGTGCACCCTAAGTTGAAATACACGGTTAGTTAGTCTTGCGAGATTTTACTCGCTTACGATTGTCTGCAAGCTCGAAAGTTGAAAGTTTTTGACCTTCTGATTTCTTGTTTGCAAACTCCCTGGCAATTTTTTTGACTTGAGAAGATTTACTTTTCTTAAGCCAAACTCCTGCCGGGATTCCGGAAAGTAAGGTTGCCAAACCGAACATTGATCCAACTCCGGTTTTTGGAAGTTCTTTGATTCCCAAAACCTGTTGATTGATCGTAACAGTCTGCGATTGAGACTGAGTTTGGGTTTGACTGCAACTCGTACAACCTGGTGTCGGTGTAGGAGTTGGTGTTGGCGTTGTACCGCAGGAAACCAGTTTAACGGTTGCGTTACCCAGTTTGATGTTGGCATTTCCGCCTAACAAGTCACCGGCAGGGATTTTAACTCCCCCGTCGATTGCCGATCCGCCGCCAATTACGTTTTGGTTGTAATCCAAAAGTTTGGTTCCGGCTCCATCGACCAGTTCAAGTTTTGCCAAACCGCTTTTAGACTTAATGACTGCAGTGTCGGAAACAATTGCAGCATTGTCAGCCTTGAAAGTGGTGGTGAGTGTAAACTCACTTTGACAATCCTTTGACCAGGTCGTTTCAACTACGACGTTTTTAGCCGTAGTATTATGCCAGAAATTGCGGATCCACATTCCTAAAAATGCAGTCTCGTTGACGCCTATTTCAGTAGTATTGGTCCATTTGTCAGCAAATTCTGCTGGTCCCGGCTGGACTCTGAAAACGTCACCCGTTGCGTCAAATTCAGGTTTGGTACTCATCCTTACCGAGACAGTGTTTGAAGTAACCGGACCTGCAATTTCAGAACTTGTTACAGTTGAATTTGCATTTATTCCGGAAACTTGAGTGTCTGCTGGTAAAGTTGGAATCATACGAACCGAAAATTGAGCAAAGACTGCTTTATTGGCCGAATCCATTGTACCGGCAGGAACCTTCTCGATCATATACTTAATTTTGGCAACGTTTGGATCACGTCCAAGCGCATCAATTGAGCTGGGCGTAATTTCGGCGTCGCTTGAGTTAAAGTATTTGATTGAAGTTGTTCCGATATCAACACCGGTTCCGGAAACTCCCGCAGAACCAAGAACGTAATTTACCGCTTTGTCTGAACCAACTGTTTGAGTTGGCAGATTAGCAGTAATTACGACGTTATTAGCCTGATCAGTTGCTGATTTGTTTTCAAGCAACATCACATATTGCATAAAGTCATTAGGAATTGCTCCGGCATTGGTGTTTGAAAAAGGGCTTTGATGTAAACTCTCGTGAGAATTACCTGAATTGGTAACAGTCATGCCCAAAGTAAGCTCTGGATTACCGGCCGCAAGACCCTGACCGGCTAAGATCAAAGCAAGAGCGGTAAGACCAGTAGCAATAAGTACAGTAAGTCCCAGTTTCCCTATGGGTCCAAGACCCAAACGGTTCATAGACCAAGATTTAATTATTTGCATTTTTTTTAATCATCCTTGCTACTTGCAAATCCGATAGTTTAATAAAAATATCAGATTGCGCAGCAAGGCTGATATTTAGTTAGTTCACCTCCTTCCAGGTCGGAGACCCTTTCTCTCCGAGTCTTGAGACTCTCTGAGTCGGAGACAGGTCAGAGACCTTTGTAGCAGGTTTTTTAACTTCATTAATCAACATCGTTCCTCCGAGTAAAGCCATTAAGAATCCGAATAAGGCAAAGAAAATTGAACCGAAAATTCCTCCCTGACCGTTTTCCCTGTTCAAGTATCCCCCGTTACCCGCTTTGGGAATCTCTCTAGGTATCTCGGGTACCGGAGTTAATTCAATCTTTGGCGTAGGCGTTGACGTTACGATCGGCGTTGGAGTCAATGTAGGTGTTAAACTAGGCGTCACAGACGGACCGGTTGTACCTGTCGGCGTAATAGTTACAGCGGCAGTTCTGGTTACCGTCGGCGTTACGGTTTCGGTCACGGTTGACGTCGGACTTGGCGTTACGCTCGGCGTCTTGGTCACCGTTGCAGTCACAGTTGACGTTGGCGTTTGAGTTTCGGTTGGTGTTGCACTAGGCGTCAAAGTACCTGTCGGCGTAGCTGTTGCCGTAACCGTTGCAGTGTTTGTCGCCGTTGGAGTTGCGGTTTCAGTCACGGTTGACGTCGGACTTGGCGTTACGCTCGGCGTTTTGGTTACCGTTGCTGTTGCAGTTTTGGTTGCGGTCACTGTCGGTGTTTTCGTTGGGACCGGCGTGTTAGTTACCGCTGGCGTAGTTGTACCCTTTGGCGGAGTCGGAACTTCCGGCGTCCCTGTCGGAACTTCAGTTCCGGGCGGTGTCGGTGTCGGAACCTGACGGGTTGATGTTGCCATTGAGGTCATAGTCGGCACAGGACTTCCCTTATCGGGTGTTGGAACTTCGGGCGTACCAGTCGGTACAGCCGTTCCCGGAGGAGTCGGCGTTGCAACAAGCGCCTCGGCAATGAAGTTGCTTGTATTATCCACACCACCACCCCATATTGCTGCTATAAATCCTGCACCGCCTCCTAATGCCAACTTCCAATTTTCCTTTGCTCCGGCAACTATTCCGCCGCCAAAACTGACCAGTCCGGCACCAAGCAAAATTTTACTGATTTGATCCTTTTTTTTGGCTGCTTTTTCCAGGTCCTTATCAAATTTTTCCCAGTCTTGTTCAGGAGACACTTGAGAATTAACGTTTTCCGTTTGATTTTCGACTTTTTCCTCCACCTGAATCTGTTTTGTAACCTTTATTTCCTCAACCTTGACAAATTTATCTCCAATTCCAAATTCAGACAATTTAGCATCGGTTTTGGCTCCGCCTTTGAATTTATCGCCTATGTTAACTAGGTTAATGTTGCCTTTGGAATCGTTATCTTCGTGAAGGGACTGGGCAATCGCAAAATACTGCAAAGGCTCCAATGTATTGCCGCCCTTTGCAGAAATTTCCTGTTTAACAGCCTGGGAAATTCCTTCTCCGGCCTCGTCAATCGAAATATTAAAATCAAAACTTCTCTTTTGAACAAGTTCTTCGACATCTTTGATAACAATTCGGTGGGAATCCTCACTGGGCGCGGCAACCGCGTCTGCCATTTCAGCACCTGGGTTATTGTCGGAAACACCGCTAAACACAGCAATCACACCTGCAACAGCTGCAACCGGAAGTGCTAACGTAGCTTTTTTTCGATTTCTTTTGATCCAGCTGTCTTTACGGCTAAATTCGTCTGAATTTCCGCCGTCTACCGTAGTAATTACCGGGGGTTGACCTCCCTGACCATCATCTGATTCGGAATAATTTTCAGGTACTCTTTGATCTATAACCTCACCGGCGATAATCATACCCGTTCTGGACAATTTTTCGGCTACCAAGCTGGTTTTGTCTATGTTTACACTTGCGATTCGCAGGCTATTGGTCTTATCAATAATACCTTCTAAAGTTTGAAAGTCTTCAACTTCCCCTCCGAAAACTACTTCTTCAGCAGCTTTTTTAATCGCTAAAACCTGCGGTAAATACTTGTCGAGAGTCAATTCGTTGACAATTCCGTACCTTTCGGCAAGATTTTGATTTTCCTTATCTTTAGCCTCAAAATCGGAAACTTCAGTAATGAATCTGAATGCATTACCTAATTCTTCATCGTTTAACTTGGGCATTAAGGTTTTAAGCTCATCAACGGTTGATTCGGCAATTTGCTGCAGGGATAAACCCCTGCTTTGCAGGATTGTGTCAAGTGAAGTTAATCCGTCAGCTCTGACAATAACAATCGCGGCTTCCTCGACTTTTCGATCATCGCTTTTATTGGAATTAGCAGAATAATCTAACCACTTGAGATAAATTTCAGGAGAATAAGCATCTTCTTTAAAAGGCGAAGTTGCAAGCTGATTTAATCCTTTACTTTCAATGATGTCAAAGGCTCTTTCCTGCCAATCTAAATTTGAAATTTCAGGTTGGAATTTTGTTCTTTTTGAGGCTTTTTGGTCGCCAGGAATTTCCCCGCGTTCTGAAGGAATCTTTTCAGGATTATTATGTTGTCTGGCAGTTCTTGTCATCTATTTTTTTAAATCTCCTAATTTAAAAAGTCGCTTATTTTTTTAAATCTCCTAATTTAAAAAGCCGCATATTTTTTTAAATCTCCTAATTTAAAAAGCCGCATATTTTTTTTGACTTGCTACGGGTCAGAGACCTTAAATTTGTTCAAAAAAGCCTTTCTAAAATTACTCTAGAAAGGACAGGTAGCATTATACTTGATGGTTGCCCATTTGTCAACTATAGGTCTTTATTGGATCTACCTTTTTTACCCCTTGCAAATTTATCAAAAACGGGATAAATTTAATCAAATCTTCTTTGTAATTATTTTAAACAAAATTTCACCCCAGGTAAGTTTTCGTCCAAAAATTGCAAGAATTTTTTTGTTGGTGCAATAGGCCAAACTATTTGACCCCTTGACAAATATTACTCAACCTGTATATCGTAAAAAAAGGAAAGCAACTTAGCTGCCCTAAGTCGCTTCCCTTAAAACACCCTACAAGAGCTTTGCTATTCGAGTTTCAGTCTGCGGTAGTAAAGCTCTTCTTTTTTGTTTTAAAGGACCCGGAAAATTTTTCGGCATCCTTTATCAATCCCCCGCCAATTTTTTTAGCAAAGGTCAAAAGTTTAAGTACTTTTATGTCTTGAAACTTTTTCTTTAAAAATTAATAAATTTTGAAACTCTTCAAAACCTCCAAGGCCTTAATTTCCCCCAAAAAAATATTTTGCCGGAAATTCTTAAAAAATCTCAAAAACTATCAATTTTTAATTTACCGTCAAAGCTTAGCACTTATATAATTTGTTGTCAAGATACTCAATATCCGATAGTAAAATAAACTCAATTTTTCTTATGTCTTATAGTTATATAATAATGATTGTGATAATAAAAAATGCTGTTGCAATGGTATAATCTAACATCTAAAATCTATAATCTATCGCCTAACATCTCTTTGTGGAAAACGTGTAGAAAAGTCAGTAGCACGTAGTAAGTAGTTAGTAGAATCAAAACCAGCAGATCACCATTTTACTTTTACTACCCACTACGAACTACTTGCTACTAACTACCTGCTATACTGGGGAATCACCTACCGCTTAAACCGGCTTTAAAATTGAAATTAAAGACAAATAGGCATATTTTTGTGCGCATAAAAGAAACTTATTACATTAAATGCTATAATTAGCCTATGAAAACTAGCAAAATGACCATTAATCAAATCAAAAACAAGGTGTTGCCGGTATTAAGAGAAGAAAGTGTAAAAAAGGCCTCAGTATTTGGCTCCTACGTCACCGGGGAAGCTAGAGAAGACAGTGACGTTGACATACTAGTAGAACTACCAAACAATAAAAGCTTGATTGATTTTATCAATCTGCAATTAAAACTTGAAAAATCTCTTGGCAAAAAGGTCGATTTAGTCGAATTTTCGAGCATCAAACCCAGCCTCAAAGCTCAAATCTTGAACAATAAGGTCCAAATTCTTTAATCAAATGCATGAAAAAGAGAGATGTTAACGTTTTTTTAGAAGACATCCTAGAAAGCATAGAGAAAATCGAACAATATACCAAAGCCGTCACCGGAAGAGAATTCAACAATAACACCCAACTTCAAGACGCAATTTTAAGACGACTTGAAATTATTGGAGAGGCAACTAAACGAATTCCACAAATTTTAAAGGAGCAGCATCAGGAAATTCCGTGGAGGCAAATTGCCGGCACAAGAGATGTTTTAATTCATGACTATTTTGGCGTAAAACTGGAAAGAGTTTTTAGAACCGTCAAAAAGGATCTTCCGCCTCTCAAAATAATAATTCAAGAAATACTTTCAAAGCTTAAAAATTAAAAACCAAATGAATATGACTTTAACCATAATCAAGGAAAGGGGTGTTTGCACCGAACAAATGTGAGGTGCTTGCACCGAGCGTAGTCGAGGTGTAAAATTATGGCCGACGTGGCATTCCCGGAAGGTTTAAGACTTCCACAATCAAAAAAGGACAAAAGACAACAGCCCGAACAGACAGAGAAACAAGTAAATAAAGTTTCCAGGCGTTGGGTTTTGAGGGCTGCTTCCGCCGCGGCTGCACTAGCCGTAGAAGAAATGGCTTTGGGCACAATTCGAAAAACCGCAGATAAATTCATCAGAAGAAGTCCCGCCGAAACAAAAATCCCACCTTTACCATTTGAATCGCTAAGAAATTCTATTTCAACGGCTACAGGCTCCGAGGAAATTAGAACAAAACTGCTTGAGAGGCTTGGCCAGTATGAAATGGTTAATAATACCTTAGATGAAATCCGCAACGCTAACGAAAGTTTTAAGGAGCCTGACGGAATCCCGACTTTAGTTACCCAGACTAAAAAAAGGCTCTTTGGGGATGCCGACACTTCAATTTTCTGGCAGGGAAAATTTACTTCCGAGCGTGAGTTTTTGGAAGCCCAAGTCGATATTTTGGCACCACTTCGATACCAAAAAGTTTTGATCGGTGATTTGCTTTCGGAGTTGGCAGCGGGCTCGAATAAAGCTGATTTAAACGCCTTCGCCGAACTTACAGATTCGGGTACCCACAGGAGAAGCGATTTGCCAAAAGTGGGCTATTCACCTGAAGGTTCGCGCCAGACTGTAACCATGCCGGAATTTGACCAAGCTTTCAGGGACATTTTTGATTTCGGTACAGAAAAGCCTAAGGTTGGCCAGATTGAGGTCAAGCCCGCCGGACCAATTTCTCCGACGCTTCAAAATTTGTTTGAGCAAGACAAACAAAAAGTACTCGCCCGAATAGGAAATTTGCCATTTCCCGAAGATATTACTGTCATTATTTCATCGGATCGTTATGGAGTGCCTTTCGATTCCGGTTCAGGAGTCAGTTGGCAAGAGGCAGGAGGAACTCTTTATAGGGATGAGAGCGGGAAAATGGTTTTGAGCTTACGCGTTGAGCTTGATGATTATTCCGGCGCTGTTCATGAAGCAGGGCATTACTTTGAGGGAT
>DATCJB010000061.1:0-8245 GCA_036507455.1 Patescibacteria group bacterium
TTTGAGAGGAGTCAGTGTGAGGTTTGTATTTGCACTGATTCTTTTGTTATCCGGAGGATTCGGTTATTACAATCTATCCAAAAAGACGCCATTGGAAGACTTAAGAAAGTTATTTGTTTTATTAAAAAATCGTAAATTACAGCCATAACGGCAAAAAACAAAAAAATACTGTACCAAAACAGGTGGAAACTGCCGATTGAGAATATGATTGGATTAATCACAAATTTTCCCCATTTTGTCAAAAAGCTTAGCAAAGAAATGCGTTTAAAGTCAAAGTTTGATTAAACCCTAAGCTTCGTTATATACTTAGCGTTACAGATCAAAAAGTCAGGGTTCTCGAGGGTAATTTAGGGTTCCAACCCTCTCTTTTTTTGTGAATCAAAATTTATGACCGCCACAGCACACGCGTTAATAGGAGCTTCTATCGCAGTAAAAATCGCAAATCCGCTGATCGGCATTCCTCTTGCTATTGTAAGCCACATTTTAGCCGATATGGTTCCGCACTGGGATTTTGGACTCGGATGGAGAACAAAAACCAAGACTAAACTCTTTCTTCAGTCTTCTTTTGACGTTCTTTTTGGTTTCGGTTTAGTTTGGCTGATTTTTTCCAGCTTAGCTGATCCGATTTACCTATTTGTGATGGTAATTGCCGCCCAGCTTCCGGATTGGGCTATCATACCTTACTGGTTTTTCAATTGGAATTTCTTCCCTTTTTCAACAACTTACCGTTTTCAAAAAATGATTAATCACAAACTGGCATTTCCCTGGGGACTGGCTATTCAATTTGTGGTTTTTATTTTAGTTCTTTGGGCAACCGTATCCCAAAGCGATGTAAATAACCTAATTGTTTCTGCTTTCAATTTCCAACCCTAAGCGCGTCCTGAGTATTCTCCTGTTGAGGTATTAACCTTAATTATTTCACCTTGTTTTATAAACATCGGTACCGAAACTTTTAACCCGTTTTCCAAAGTTACAACTTTGGTAACAGATCCCGTAGAGTTCCCTCGTTCTGACGGCGGGGCTTCCGTTACGAAGTATTCCATTGATTTTGGCAGTTCAATACCTAAAGCTTCATTATCAATCATTAAAACGACGACGTTTATACCTTCTTTTAAATACTCTGACAAGTCTTCAATTTTGTTTTTGGGAATTTCAAATTGTTCAAAGGTGGAATTATCCATGAAGTTGTAGACTTTGCCGTCGTTGTAGAGATATTGGCAGGTTTTCTTAACCAAATTAGCCTCGTCAACTCTCGCCCCCGTGATAAAACTTTTCTCAATCGTCGAACCGGTCGTTAAGTTTCTGACTTTAACTTTTATCGTCCCCGAACCGCGGCCCATTTTAACGTGATCATATGTTATGACCATAAAATATTGGCCGTTTTCTCTAAATACAACACCCGACCTAAGTTCTGTGGCATTGATCATTATTTAATCCTTGTTCTTATTTGGTTTATTCTTTTTGAAATCAAATTATCGATTCTTTTGTTTTTTTTTCTTGCTTTAGGATACACTTTCACCAAAAAACTTGGCGGTCTTAAATGATCCAAACGATTTATTAAAGGATCGTTTACCAGTCTTTTAAGCAAAAGCTTCCGGCTCTCAACAACCTTAGTAATGGCTTCCTGATCAATATCTTTTCTCTTTTGATCAATCATCAATTTAACCCGTTCAATTTTTTCCTTATTTATACTCATTTTTTTGACTGTGCTAAATTTAAAGCCAGATTCACAAGAGTTGCAAGCGGTACTCCGGTTGCGCCTTTTGCCAAATACGGCTTTTCGGACTCTACCCAGGCAGTCGGTGCGATATCCAAGTGAACCCAATTAGAATCCTCTTTGACAAATTCCTCTAAAAATTTTCCGGCTGTTTCCGTTCCGGCCGGTCTGCCGCCGACATTTTGAATGTCAGCAATGTAGCTTTTGAGTTGTTCGCGATATTCGTCAAAAAGCGGTAACTGCCACATGCGTTCTCCCGCATTTTCAGCCGCATTCATTACCTGATTCACAAACTCCTGGGGTTTGCCCATAATTGCCGTAACAAAGTTACCAAGCGCAATTAAAGACGCACCTGTTAAGGTCGCCACGTCAACGATATAATCCGCTTTCAAGTCTTTTTGAACGTAAGTTAGGGCATCTGCCAAAACTAACCTGCCTTCAGCGTCGGTATTGATGATCTCGATAGTTTTGCCAGAATATGATTTGACAATATCTCCCGGCTTTGTTGCTTTACCACTTGGAAGGTTTTCCGTCAAAGGAGTCGCCGCAATTACATTAATCTTCGGTTTTAATTTGGCAATTACTTCAATCGCCCCAAGAACCGCGGCTGCTCCTGCCATATCCATTTTCATCCATTCCATCGACTCCGAAGGTTTTATGGAAATTCCGCCGGAATCAAAAGTAATTCCCTTACCGACCAAAGCTAAGGTTTTTGCTTTGGGTCCTCCCCCGTTATACTTTAAAATTGTAAAATATAAATCTTCCTCCGATCCTTTTGCCACCGAAGCCATCGATCCCATACCCATTTTATTGACCTCTTGTTCGCTAAAAACCGTAATTTGCAAATTGTTATCTTTTGCGATTTTTTTAGCAAAAGAAACCATAAACTCCGGCGTCGCGTCATTTGCCGGCAAGTTAACCACTTCCCTTACTTTGTGAACGGACTGGGCAATAATTTGTCCAAGTTTTACCCCATCAGCAACCTTCTTCAAATCACCGTCAGTTAAGATTTCCATACTTTCCACTTTTCCTTTTTCATTCTTCACTTTTTCCGTTTTGCGGTGTCCGGGGTCAAACGTTCCGCTATCAATACCTAAAATTAAACTCTCTACCCGATCTTCAAGTTTTGTTTCTTTTGGTAAATAAACTGCAATCGAAGGTACTTCCGCATTTTGCTTACCGATTACTCCACCAAGGTTTCTCAATCTCTCATTGTCCAATTTTTTTTCTTCACCCATACCAATAAGAATCAACTTTTCAATATTTTTGTGATTTTTCGAAGAAATATGAAAATGGCTTGTTTCCAAAAACTTGCCAAATTTCAGATTTTTATTTAAGAATCTTTTTAAAGATCCGTCAGTCAGTCTGTCAAGAGAATTGATCAATTCACCATATTTCCCGCCAGAGAAAAGACCGACCACCAAAGTTTCGGACTTAACGTTATTTAGATCAAACTTCCCGACGCGTATGTTCATTACACAAACCTTCTGGAAATGATATAATATTTGAGTTCAAAATTCCACTAACAGAGCCGAAGTGGCGGAACTGGCAGACGCGCATGACTCAAAATCGTGTGACCTATTAACGGTCGTGAGGGTTCGACTCCCTCCTTCGGTACAAGCAATATCTAAAACAAGAATCAGCACTCTGCCAAAACCTCTTGTAATTTATTAAAAAAACCAATGACTTTGTTTAAAGAAGCAGAACTTAAAACAAGCCCGAAGGATGCTTTTTTAAAGCAAACAAATCTCGAAGATATAAAAAATCCCAGATTAAAGGAATTCCTCACGGAATTTAACACAAAAACCCGAGACTTTTTTAAGACGATCTCTTGCATAAATTTCTTTGAAGTACCGAAAATTTTTTCCGAATATTTGGGACTCGAACCCTGGATAGTTGCCGGTCTTAGAAAAATTGTTGACCAATACAAAATACTGGATCTGGACAAAGTTAAAATGCAAGGAAGCATTCCAAGGTCCGTCGTCAATCAACAAAATTTGGCTGCTTTTGCAGCAATATGCTGGAGTTTTAAAGAATCGGGTCAAGAACTAAAATCTGCAAAAGAATTCTTATTATCGAAAATATTGGAATCAACCAAAGAAGCTTTCGGGGAACACGCCCAGATTGCCCGTCTGATAAACATCCCCAATCTAAGATCTGAAAGAAAACGAATGAAAAAACAACGGGAACTTGTATCTTGGAAGAATTATTCAGATGAAATAGATAAATTCCTAATAAATTTAGATCAGGACCCGTTCTTTAAAACCGGCTCGGGAAAACAAATAAAAGAATTAGTAATTTCAACCCTAGACTTCGAAGACATAAAAAGATCTCCTATTAGACCGATAGACATAATTAATTTTAACAAGCTTAACGAAGCTGAAATCCGTCCAAAAGCGCTTTTTACTTTAGGTCTCAATGATATTCTGCTAAAAATCCCTCAAATCAGCCAAAATTACGTTTATTTTCCCGAACACGTAATTATCATTCCCTTAATTTTTATTCACCTGGAAAGAGGTTATAACCTGAAAGAAACGTTCGTAAAAGTAAAAAAAGACGTTTTGGGATCAAACTTAGCAAATTATTTAGGAGAAATGCCCAACAGAAACCTCAGAATTTTTAAGCACCAAAGATATTTTTCCAGTGATTCTCCCTGGCAACAAATAAACATTACTCCCAAATCACCCAAAGGAAATAAAAGGGTCATTTATAATCAATGGAAACAAAATCCTACTAACCTAATAACACAAAGTGAAATCAAAAATTCTTTCGAATTAAAAACATGGGACCAGAAGAAAATTTTTGAGGAAGTAAGAAAAGTACCTAACAATCTGGAAATATTTAACTTTACGTCTGATGACAAAACAAAATTAATTATTATCAATTTTGCAATGTTTGCAAAAAACGGACAAAGACGCCGATTCGATCATCAAATAGACGATATTACTTTTAACCAATTCAGAACCTGCTTAATAAATTGTTTAAAAGAAATACAAACAAATCCCCAACTAAATAACCTCCACGACTTGGCGAAGTTATACAAGCTAATTTGAAAAAAGGAACTATTTTGAAGTTTGTGGGACGTAACCCCGAAGCAAAAGCAGATTAATTAATAAATCCTTTTTCTTCTTTCCCATGTCATCCCTTAGCATACCCAGGTGATCATATTTAATTTCCAAAATTCCTGCAACCAAAACAATTCCGGCCGATTTTAAAATCCGCAGAGTTTTATTGGCCAATTGGTCTTTCCTTAAATCCAAACCCTCAAACAAAACTTCAACCGGTGCGTTTAGTTTTTCACTTCCCAAATGTTCAAAAGATTCCAAGTATCCCAAATTCCGGGCAATCGATTGTAATTTTGCCTGTCTTTCTTTCTTTTCTATTTCCTTTCTTCCAGGAATAATACCTTTTTGAAAGAGAAGTTCGAGTAGTAACTGAAAGCTGCGCTTACCGAAACCTTTTGTTTTCATCAAATCCGCTTCCGTTTTGACAAGAACATCCTCAAGGGTCTTAATGCCCGCATTATCAAAAGCCTTCGAGATGTTTTTAACTTCAGATGATGGCCATCCCAAAAATCCTACATTGGCTTGAAGTTGTTCGTTAAGCAATCCAAAAGCGGTAACATCCCCTAAATTTTTTCTAATCTCCTCAATTGATTCGTGCTTTTCTAAAGCCTCTTCCTTAAAAACCGGAAAAGTATTTCTATCCGTTTCGGATCTTTTGGTTTGCCCATCACCCTCACCTACTTCACTTCTTCCTGCATCAATTACGGTACCTGCAACTGGTCCCGATCCTTCTTCTTCATCAGCCTCGGCAAATTCGATACCTGATTCTTCCTGTAAGTTATCCAATAAGAATTTTTCAATCGATCCTCTTTTTGGCAAACTTACATTTGCCTTATTAAAGGCTTCAACAATTTCGGCCATTTTATCTTCAACAGATTTTTGTAATTGGGGAATTTTCTTTAATGCTTCTAAATATTTACCCGCGTCTCTTTCGTGTTCCTCGACAACTTTTAAATCTCCTCCGTCAGCCATTTCACTCGCAGCGCTTCTATAGTGCATGGCCGCACCTTCTTGTAACGATTTTTCTTCTTTGGCTATGTGATCCTGAAAAAATTCAAAAATCCGTTCCATAATCTTTTCGAAAATATGGACAGATTCTACATTCAACCCGTCAAAAAATCAATCTTACGAGGCTTTAGAAACCGGAACTTCTTCTTCAGAAACTTGTGGCTTAATCGGACTTGGGGCTCTTTGTTTTTCAATTCCGTAGAACCGGACTCTGTCACCACGGAACAATAAGTCAACATCCCCGAGCGGTCCGTTTCGGTGCTTGGAAATAGATAATTTAACCTGTTCGTGTGCTTCGCTGTCCTCACGGTATAAAAACATAACAACGTCTGCGTCCTGTTCGATTGCTCCCGACTCTCTCAAATCCGCCAATACCGGCTGTTTGGTACCTCTTGATTCAACTGCTCTGGACAATTGGGCACAGGCCAAAACGGGAATTTTAAGTTCTCTTGCCAGATTTTTTAAGCTTTGGGAAATTTCCGAAACTTCCTGAACTCTGTTTTCCAAATTTCTTCCATGAATTAACTGCAGATAATCAACAACCAAAAATCTAAGTCCCTTTTCAATTTGCAAACGCCTTGCTTTAGTACGCATTTCCAAAATGTTAATTCCCGGAGTATCGTCAATATACAAAGGTGCATCAGCCAATTCTCCCATCGCTTCCTGTAAACGGTCAAAATCCAGATCATCTAAATTACCCGTTTTGAGTCGCCACGCGTCAACGTCTGCCTGCGCAACTAACAACCGGTCAACCAGTTCTTCTTTGCTCATTTCCAAAGAGAAAATACCGCAGGGAACTTTCTCGTAAACTGCTGAATGCATGGCAATGTTTAGTGCTAATGTTGTTTTTCCGACTCCCGGACGGCTGGCCAAAATTAACAAATTTGAATCCTGCATTCCCGCCAGTTTATTGTCCAGATCCCGAAAACCAGTAGCAATTCCTCTTAAACTTCCCGAGTTTTTGTGTAATTCGTCAATACGGTCAAAACTTTCAGCAAGCGTATCTCGGATTGGAATAAAGTTTTGCGCAAGATTGGACTGGGAAATTGAAAAAACTGCCTGTTCAGTCTGATCAAGCAAATCTTTGACTTCATTTGACTCGTCAAAAGATAATTCGGAAATTTTTGAAGCGGCGGAAATTAACTCCCTCTTTGTTGCGTCATCTTTAACAATTTTTGCATAATGGGTAATATTTGCAGCCGTCGGAACAAAACTGGCAAGTTGGGCTAAATATGCCGAACCTCCGACTTTTTCCAAGGTACCGTTTTTCTTAAGTTCGTTGGTAAGAGTGATTAAATCAATGGGTTCTCTTTTTTCAAAAAGAATCAAACAGGAACGGAAAATTTCTGCGTGGGAATCTTTATAAAAATGTTCCGCTTTTAAAATTTCAGCAATGGAAATAATGGCATCTTTATCAATTAAAAGCGCCCCTAAAACACTTTGTTCTGCTTCAACATTCTGAGGCGGAATCCGCCCGAGGTTTTTTGCCATTTTGAAAATATTTCCTTTTTAAATAACTAACTTTGCAGCACTACTACCTGCGGTTCTTCCGGTAATTTATCCTTTGCAACTGACAATTTTTTTGTTGTTTCGCTTTTTGCACCGAAAACCTTTAAGAATTCTTCTAAAGACGAAACTTCTACTTTACCGTCTTTTCCAAATGACTCTTTGTAATGCATTGGGATTATGTATTTTGGTTCAATTTGAGAAATTACTTCAACGGCATCTTTGGCAAAAAGTGACGTCTGCCCTCCCACCGGTACAAAAAGCACGTCAACTCCGCTTAATGGTTCAAGCTGATCCTGACTTAATTTTTTAGACAAATTCCCTAAAAACCCAAAGCGTACACCGTCAACGGTAAATTGATAAACGGTAATTTTTTCAATTCCTCCTTCACCTTCTCCTCCCGGAGCCTGAACACCGACAATATTTACCCCTTCAATTTCATATTCGCCCGGGCCTTGTGTAATAAATGGGCCGTTGTCGCCTTTGGGAGAAATTTGGCCGGACTGATTGTGGTTAGTGTTTTGATTATCCGATATCAATACAACCGACGCTTCGGTTTTGGGGAATTTTAAATCAAGTTTTTTAGAGTCAAACGGATCGGTTATTATACTTGCCTTTTTCCCCGAAATTTTAAATGACGAATGTCCAAAGTATGTAATATCTATCATAATTGATTATAATCGGGTTGAAATCCTGATCCCTAAAACTTCAGATGAGGGAGAAGGATTCACCAATAATAGCACGCTTCTTTTAGGCCTGACAAGGTCCTGTAAAAAGCGTTCTTGACAAGGTCGCAAGAATCAGGTTAAGGTATGCCCTAGTTACTTCAAATATGCGATTTGCTCTTCTTGCAATTATCATCATATTAATTATAGCCGCCCCGATTTGGGCAATATTCGGATCCAGATTATTCGAAAAAGATTCAAATCAAAAAAATGACAATAAAATC
>DATCJB010000062.1:0-3881 GCA_036507455.1 Patescibacteria group bacterium
TTAGATTTTAAATTTTTAGTTAACGAATCGACCTTTAAACTACTTGGAAAATTGGGGATCATTAAGTTAAGTGGGTCAAAATATGGTGCAAAATAATGTTCGGAGAGCAAGCGAATTAACTCTATTTGGACAACATTAATCAAAGGTTTTGAGTAAATTATTTTATTAATTGATTTCGGATTTTTTAAATCGGTTGAAGTTAATAATTTTATGACATATCCGCTCGTATATTTTTTGCCAAACGGGACTTCGACTTTTTGGCCGACTTTAATTTTTTTTTCCAGGTTTTGCCCAACAAAATAGGTGAAAAAATCCCATTCAGGGGAGGTTGGGGTTTCTAAGATGACATTTGCGTACATAAAGTAAATAGTAAATGGTTAATGGTAAATGGTTAACACTGCTTTCTATTTACTATTTGTAGAAAAGCTCTGCTTATTTACAATTCACCATTCACTTCCTAATGACTTTACCGTTTTTGATAGTGATTTTGTCGCTTGCAAAAAGTTCGATTGCTTCAACTAAAGCTTTTTTTTCCATTTCGTGGAAACGTTTCGAAAAACTTTCAAAACTTTCATTTTTATAATCCGGTTCAATTTCCAATCTGACAATTACCGGTCCGACGTCAAAAGTCGGTGTAGCGAAGTGAACCGTACAGCCGGTGATCGGTAAATGCTGATTCCAGGCGGTTTCAAGGCATTCAACTCCCCGAAGTACCGGAATTGTGGTTCCTTTTGATGTTGTAAAAGTGTCGGTATTTTCGTCCGGTAAAAGCGCC
Source organism: Patescibacteria group bacterium (assembly GCA_036507455.1). GTDB lineage: Bacteria > Patescibacteriota > Microgenomatia > Curtissbacterales > DATCJB01 > DATCJB01. Next base: position 776 of record DATCJB010000062.1, read on the forward strand.
GGGTGTAAATTTATCACGTTCCAAAAACCGTCCTCCCGGGAAAAATAGTTTAAAAAATGCTCGGATAAAACCAAGTCCCAGCCCGCCATAACTACGCCTTTTGGTTTGTAATAGCTTTGGGAAACGAGCGCTCCCAAGAGTTCGTCGTAAGTTTTCCGGCTAATACCTCCCTTGTCTTTTAACTTATTTTTAAGCTGTACAAAGTTGAAGTAAAATGCGTTTAAACCTTCCCTGCGGGCTAGTTCCACACCTTGGGGAGATTCCTTTTTGTGGGAAACAACCAAAGACGGATAAAAAGGGGCACCTTTTTTGTGATGTGCCTCCAAAATTGCCGGGAACATTGAACCGCCCCCGACTAAAAAGGCGATTGGTTGTTTGTCTTGTCTTTCGTTTTCTTTTAACATGCGTTTTTCTATTCGGGGTAATTTTACAACAAATGGTAAAGGGCGTCTAACTTCTGTTCTGAAATTTCTGCTTGTTGGGCAGATATTGAAGAACAAAGATCAAACGCCCTTATTATTACCGAGACTGTTTCTCACTCAAAGAAATGGAGCGGATATCATCGCGGTGATGAAACCTACCATTAACAGGGTGAGAACAGTCGCTCTGACTCCTGCAACCCAACGGATGTCCGAGGAAACCCGGCGGTTTGCTGATAATTGAAAATCTTCGATCGCGATTTGGATCAGAATCCAAAAAAAACACAAAGCGATGAAAATTCCAACTACCAAACCCCAAACTTGGTTTCCAGCCACGTGCTTGGCCCCTTTCGTTATCGACTTCTGGGCTTCTTTTTCACCGCTGCGATTAGCAGGTTAAAAGAAGCTGGAACTTAACCAGAATGATACTCCCAAAAGGAAAAATTTTCAATTATATTCGCTCGTAGAACACTGTAGGCCATTTAGCTCACACGGATGAATGCAGCGAATACATACTTTCGAGAACCTAGAATTCTCTGCTCGCTCATGTAAACTTGAAAAGAAATACCTGCCTGCCGGCAGGCAAGGCCGAGGCCTTTTAGGCCTCGGAAGTTTATTGATTAGATTCGGATTGATATTCGGCTAACTTGTCTTTGGCTTTTTGCAAATCGGGTTTTAGTTTAAGGCTTTCTTCCAGACTTTCGATTGATTCAACTTGATTTCCGATTATATTGTAAATAATGGCTTTTTGGTAAGGGATATCCGGATCAGTCGGGGCATACTTTTGAGCCAGATTTAAAATCTCGATTGATTTGTCGGCATACTTGGGATCCAAAAAGGACAAATATAAATAGGTTTCGGCGGTTTGCCGAAGGATAGTTTGATTTTGGGGACTGATAATAAGTGCTTTGGTGCTTGAATCTATTGCGACATTTTTCAGATTATCTTGTCCGTCTTCGACGCTCGTTGCAAGCTGGGCCGAAGCGTTTGCTAAATTTGATAAAAATAAGGGTTCGCTAGCCGGCGATAACCGAACTGCATCTTGAAATTTTGTAATGGCTAAATTTGTCGCGCCGAGCGATTCATATTGTTTACCCTTTGAGAAAGCAACGTCGGCCAGATAAATCCGAATGGTAAAGATTATCATCAAAAAACCAAACGCAATGACTATTGGGGATAAAACCGGTAAATATTGACCGAACTTTGAATGCAGGGCAAGTTCCCAAACTTCTTTTCTTTTTTGCAAAAGAACGATTGCAAAAGCCATATACAAAAAGAAGAGTAAAGTTATCGCCACAACCGAAAAGCCGAAAAAGTTTTGAATAAGGTAGGTTGAATAACCGGATACAAGTCCGACTATAATTATCTTTTCGCTATTTATCATCTTGTTTTCGTTCTTTTTTAACAGATATTTAACCGTTAAAAATAAAAACGTGCCGATCAAAGTCAGATAACTTAGAAAGCCGATTATCCCCGTGGTTGCTAAATAATTGAGGTATTCGTTGTGGGCCTTGTTGTAAAGAAAATTCCACTCTGTTGTAAAGTTGTGATCGATGGGACGAAAGTTGTAGTACGAATATGCAAAAGTTTCAACACCGGAGCCAATGAGCGGGTAATTTTTAAAAATTTCAACAGCCCCCCGCCAAACGATAAAGCGGATTTTGCCGGATTCGGTACCTTGGGAGACCAGTGCGGTTTGGGTGGAAGGTTGGGAAACTTGTGAGTTTGCGGCGATTGTTTGCCGGGCTTCTTTGACTCTGCCTAAAAGCCGCTGACCGAAAAAGAAAGTTATTCCGAAAAGCAATATCGTAATTACTAAAAAGTAAGTAAAATTTTGCCTGAAGAAGATCTTTATTTCTTTTTTAAATGCCAAAAGCAACAGCAGGAAAAAGATAACCATTCCTATCGCAAGTCCTAAAGAAGCTGCGCGGGAGTTGGTTAATATAAAGGCAAAATATTGCAAAACAAAACTGATTAAAAAAAAGATTTTTTTTGGTAAATTTTTTGCAAATAATAAAAACGACAAGCTGACCGGAATTACCATGGCAAGGTAAGCAGCAAGCCAGTTCGGCTGGCCTAAAGTTGCAAAGATCCTAAGTTTCGGGTCAAAGTCAATAGACCAGCAATCGCTTGACCAATTTCCAACTACTAATTTACAAGTAGGATCGATTCCGAAATGGGAAGGTATACCCCAAATTGCAACTATAGTTGCGCAAATTACAATTGCATTTAGAACTTTTATGACCGAACTTTTGGTCAGATATGAAATTGATATGATAAAAATTAAAACGTAAGAAATTTGGGAAAGAAGGCCGCCGTTAAATCTTGAATAATATCCAAATAATGAAGTGTGCGGGTCAATTGAAATAATACTGGAAATAACCTGGCTTGCCAGATATAAAAGTAACGGGATCAAAAGTATCGTTTTTCTAATTTCAACTTTCTTTTGGATAAGAATATCTAATATAAAACTGACAAAAATTATTGAGGAACCGGCGTAAACAAAAAGCATTTTCGGAAATTCAAAAAGTTCATTGGTATTTGAGGAAAAAATAAGAGGAGTTGAAATTACCAGAAAGATTAGAGAGTATTCGATTAAAATTTTGGACCAGTTTTGGAAGTTGCCAAAGGACATTGGCTAGAGTATACCATAGGCACCTTTTCGGTTTGAGAATGGTGTCATGTGA